>QHXM01000138.1 GCA_003222945.1 Acidobacteriota bacterium | reverse complement strand
ATGATGTCAGGCCGACGGCGACGCGGTCGTTCAGGTTGAGTCTGTTAGAGGCGGCTTCAGGCTTTGGGCGCGTGACGATTATTGGGATGCCAGTTCTTTTCTCAGGCGTGGTGATGGTTACATTGTAGAGTGGCGGTGCGCCTTCCGCCGGTTGTCGCGCTATTAGATCGAGGCGGACCATGACGCGTTCATAAGCGCCTACAAAGCTTATCTCTTCTACGACGCCGTTTGTTAAGCGTCGGCAGCCTTCCGGCAATATCCCTGTCCGGCTCACGCAGACATCTTCGGGACGAAAGACTAGCTTGACGGCCTGGCCTTCACGAAAGCGCTTGACCTCTTCTCTGGCAGGGATGTTGGCCGTGCCGATCTCAATGCTGTCGTTATTCACGACGCCGAGCAGAAGATTCGCAGCGCCTAAGAATGTTGCTACAAACTCCGTCTCCGGTCTGTTATAGACTTCGTCGGGCGTGCCAATCTGTTCTAGTCGTCCGGCGTTTAGAACCGCTATGCGGTCGCCAAGCTCAAGCGCTTCTTCCTGATCGTGTGTGATGAAGATTGCTGGCACGTTGACTTTCTTTAACAGCGTGTGAATCTCTCTGCGCAATCGCACGCGCGTTTGAGCATCGAGCGCGCCAAACGGCTCGTCGAATAGAAGCACCTGCGGTTTGTAAGCGAGAGTGCGCGCAATAGCAACGCGCTGTTGCTGCCCGCCGGAAAGCTGCGAAGGATATTTATTGCGATGCTCTTCAAGGCCGACCAACTCGATCAGACTGTTGACAGTCTCTTTGATCTCTTTGCGCTTGCGCCGGTAAGTACCGACATCCGCGGGCAACAATGCCATCTGAATAGCACCCCTGATAAATCGTCCTATAAACGGTATTGCCAACCACCAACCTTTAACTTCTCGAAACGCGCGGAGGCGAATGCGCAGGCCATAGCCTATGTTCTTCTCAACAGTCATGCGCGGGAAGAGCGCGTAAGATTGAAAGATGACGCCGACGCCGCGCTCTCTGGCAGGAAGCTCCGTCACGTCCTTGCCATGAAGGATGATGCGACCCGTGTCAGGCTCTTCCAAGCCTGAGATGATTCTCAGGATTGTAGTCTTTCCGCTTCCCGATGCTCCTAAAAGTACGAGCGATTCTCCTTCAGCAACATCGAAATCTATATCTTCTAAAACAACTGTCCCCTTGAACTTCTTGCTAACGGCGCGCACACTCGCAGCAATCTCTTTCTGCGGCGCGCTCTCACTTTGCGGCGACCCATTATTCGCCTCGCTCACGAGTTTGTTCGTTGTCTCTTCAGGCAACATTTCGGCAATCACCTCACTCAGTATCGAGCCAATCGCGCGCAAAGAATAGAAGACTAAAAATTCCGAACGAGAGGAGCGCGAGCACTATGGCTATGGCGTTGGCCGCTTCGACCTGACCTTCGTTGAACTTTGAGAAGATGTAGAGCGGCGCGGTCTGCGTCCGCAAAGCAAGGTTGCCGGAGACGAGTATGGTCGAGCCGAACTCTCCGATTGCGCGAGCGAATGTCAGGAGCGCGCCCGTGACGATTGCGCCGCGAAGAGAGGGAAGCGTGACGTGCCAGAAAGTCTGCCAGCGCGTAGCTCCGATTGTGGCCGAAGCCTCTTCGAGCGAACGGCTCATGGTGTCGAACACTGGCTTGATGACACCGAACGCGAGCGGGAACGTGACGAAGATGTTGGCGAGTATGATCGCATAGCCCGTGAACATTATATGTATGCCGTTCGGCTCAAGCAGTCTTCCCAAAGTTCCTTGCGGTCCCCAAAGGAGCAGCAACGCAAAGCCCGCGACCGCAGTCGGAATCGCAGTCGGAAGCGATATGGTAACAATGAGCGCGTTGCGGCCACGAAAGTCGTAGCGCGAGAGAACATATGCGGCGAAGAGTCCGAAGATAACGTTGAAAGCGGTCGCCCAGAAGCTTGTCACCATCGAGAGCTTCAGAGCGAAGATGGCTTCGGGCGCTGTCAGCGCGGCTAAGAAATTATCCAGCCCTCCGTAAGTCCCGTAAACGAAGATAGACAACAGCGGCAGCAACACGAGCGGGAACATTATTGCGATCATCGTCGCAATGCTCAAAGGTTGCGCGATATCGAAGCCGCGCACGTGTCTCAAGGCTGAAAGCTTCGTACTCATATTTCAAAAGTGAATAGTGAATAGTGAATAGTGAAAAGTTGAAAGCTGTTTTTAACTATTCACTTTTCACTATTCACTATTCACTTGTTTTTCTGCACTTGATCTCGCCAGATTTTCTCAATGATGTCTGGATAAGCTTTGTTCCAGCCGCCGAGGTCTTTCACGTAAAACGGCAGCTTTATCTGTGCGAACTCTTTATTGGTATCGTTCAGGGATTCGTTTGTGGCGGAGCGGAAATGATATTTAACGAAAGACGTTTGCGCTTCGTCGCTCCAAAGGTATTGCAGGAAAGCTGCGACGACCTCGCGGTCTTCCGGCTTAACTTTGGTGTCAATTATTGCAGCCGGATGCTCGCTGAAGATTGTCGATTCAGGCACGACTATCTCTATCTTCGCTCCGGCCTGTTTCATCAGCAGCCCTTCAAGCTCGTAGGTGATGAGCGCGTCGCCGTGACCAAGCTCGAACTGCGTGCGCGCTTCGCGTGCAGAACCCGGAGTCGAAAAGACATTCTTCCAAACAGCCTTCAACGTCTTTAGCGCACGCGCCTCATCCCGGTCGCCTGTCTGCTTCTCCGACTTGATAAGTTCCGAGCCGTAGATTGCCAGCACGGACCACTGCGCGCCGCCTGAGCTAACGGGGTCTGGATGAATCAACTGAACGCCGGGCTTTCCCAAATCCGCGAAATCGTGTATGCCTTTGGGGTTTCCCTGACGGACTATGATGACGAAGGGAGTTTTGTTGACGATGCCGTGCGCGGGAAGGCTTCGCCAGTCGGATGTGATTGCGTGTGACTGCTGAATGATGCGGTCCATGTCGCGCTCAATCGAGAGGATTGCGACCTGCGCGTCAACGCCCTGTATGATCTGGTTCGTGATGATTTCCGATCCGGCGAATGAGGAAGTGAAATGCACTTCTTCGTTGTGATCCTTTTTCCACTTCGCAGCGAAGGCCGTGAAAATCTCCTTCTCCAGAGGCTCTTTCATAATGGAGAAGCCATAGACCGTTATGTTTCGACCGCCCGCGTTTGAAGGAGGCTGCGGCAGACAACTGCTCGAAGCGGCGAGCGCGAAGAGTGCAAAGAGAAGACTCGCACGCAGGATTAAGGTCCTGTTTCTGAATGCACTTGTCCGCAAGAGGAATCAACACCTTTCCCTTTTTCTTGGACTGCTAAAAACGCCGGGCGATTTTCGGTTGCAAAAGTAGGCGAATCTATAACACAGATTGCGCGTTTTCTGAAAGGTTTATAGAGAGCTTTGCGCTTGGCAAAAGGAAGTTATCACCACAGAGGACACAGAGAACACAGAGGAAGAGAAAGGAAAATAATTTCAGGCTTCAAATTGGAAATCTCTATAAATCCTCTGTGTCCTCTGTGGTTAATCTTCCGTTCCACCTATCCAACGATCAAACCGAACAGAAGGCGTATGACGCCTGCGCCTAGAATCACCCAGAAGGCGTTCGGGCGAAAGCGTATGAGGACAAAGAGTGCTGCGACGGTGATGGACATTCCTATCCAGCTATGAATGCCTGCGCGCCCGATGCTCAAGGCAGCGGCGACCAGAAGGCCGACGACTGCGGGCGCAACACCACGCAGGAATGATTGCACAATCTCGTTAGTGCGAAAGCGGCGGAGGCTAGCCCCTGCCGCAATCGTCATCAGGAAAGCAGGAAGAAAGATGCTAATGGTTGCAACGAGAGCACCGAACGTTCCGGCTACGCGATAGCCTATGAAGGTCGCTGTGATAAGGACTGGTCCGGGCGTAATCTGTCCTAGCGCCGTCGCGTCAGCAAATTCCTGATGCGTCAGCCACTGGTGCGAGTTCACAACTTCGGATTCGATCAGAGGAATCATCACAAATCCTCCGCCGAATGTTACCGCGCCCATGCGCAGGAAGATCGTAGAGAGCGTAAAGAGCAGTCCGAGTTTGGCGAACACAGGCAAAGACAATCCCAGCACGCCGATTGAGCGAAGCTTTGTCTCCGGTGTTTTATGAAAGCCGTCGCCCTCTTCCTTCTCAACACTCTCTTCCGCTTTAACTTTGCCGGCAACAGCTTCGGCCGCACGGCGCACGCGCTCTTCCGCGATTGCGCGCGTCAAATAGCCTCCGTAAAACTCCTGCTTCTGGCTTCCGGCGCGACGCTCGCGGCGTCTTGCGATCATGCGAAGAGCAATGCGCTCGCGCCTTCGCCCTGCTGGTGTTCTGGCCGCGCGCCAACGCTGCCACTGCTTCTCCGCGAATGAATCAATGAAGATGCCCACGATGCCTGCGGCGAACACAACCTCAATCACAGTTGCGTTGAAGAACGCGACCGCAAGGCAAGAGAGAACACCTAAAATCCATTGCCACTTTTTTATGAGCGTGTTTCGCCCGATGCGCCAGGCCGTCACAAGAATCAGCGCGACCACAGCAGCATTCAGACCATGAAAGAGTCTATCCGTGTCCGGCAGGAATCTGAGGCGACGATAAAGAATCGCCAGCGCAATCATCATCAGCATCGAGGGCAGAATAAAACCTGCCATTGAAACGCACGCGCCTCGCCAGCCTCTCAGTTTCAAGCCGATGTAAGTCGCGGTGTTGCCAGCGTTCGTGCCCGGCAAACTCTGCGCGAGCGCGAAGCCTTCGGTGAACTCCTGGTCCGTGAGCCAATGACGTTGCTGTACTACGAGGGCGCGAATTTGCGAGATGACGGCGAGACCGCCGCCGAAACCCACAGTGCCGATCTTGAAGAATGATAGGAAGAGTCCGCCCAAAGTTGCGTCGCGTGAGATGCGTTCAACTCTTCGGCGGCCATAGCGCACGCGCGTCCGCATCCTGTGTGCGCGCCGCCGTATTACATCTGTCCTGCTCTTGTTCTCTACCTCTACAGACACCCTGAAAAGCAGAATACAGGAGTCAGGAGTCAGAATCCAGAAGGGGATAAGAATGAAAAGCAGGGGAAATGGTTAAAAGGGGAAGGGGCAAAAGGTGAAGATAAAGAACCCTTCCTCCCTTTCACCATTTCCCCTTACTCCTGACTTCTGTTCTATAATCTTCCTCGTGTTGAAAGAACTGTTTGAGAAGAGGTGGACAGGCTATGCGCTCGGTTTTGTCGGCGCGGCTGCGGCCACAGGCGCGCTTAAAGTTTTCGGCGGCCACATAAATTCTACAACGGTTGCGCTCGTGCTGCTCCTGGTCGTGCTCTTCGTCGCAGCGCTGTGGGGAGCAGGACCTGCAATCCTGGCCTCATTGCTCGGCGTCGTCTGCTTAAACTTTTTCTTCCTGCCTCCCATTGGCACGTTCACAATCAGCGACCCTGATAACTGGATTGCGCTCTTCGCATTCCTAGTCACGGCCATCACTGCCGGGCAACTTTCGGCTCGCGCAAGACGACGTGCTGAAGAGGCAGACGCAGGACGACGCGAGATTGAGCGCCTTTACCATGAGCTTCAGGATGCGTTCGAGCGTTCGAGCCAGGCAAAAGCTCTAAAGCAGAGCGAGCGTTTGAAGTCTGCTCTGCTCGATGCCGTCACACACGATCTTAGAACGCCGCTTACTTCTATCAAAGCTTCGGTCACAACGCTTTTGAATGAGCTTCGCACAAACGGACGCGACGAAGCGCCTGCGAAGCTAGACACGGAAGGCCGACAGGAGATGCTCGAAGTCATTGACGAAGAGGCGGACCGTCTAAACCGTTTCGTCGAAAGTCTGGTGGAGCTTGCTCGCATAGAAGCAGGAGAGATGCGGCTTCGCCCCGCGTGGGCTTCAATCGAAGAGATAATTGAGACCACCTTAAAGCGAGCAGCGCCGCGCACGCGCGAGCATCGCATCGAAGTCTGGTTTGAAGACGAACTGCCCAATGTTCGCGTTGATGAAAGAGCCGTCGCGGAGGTCGTCTATACTCTTCTGGATAACGCCGCCAAATATTCACAGAAGGGCACGGCGATTCGTGTGCGAGCAAAGCGCGGCGGCAACGCGACGATAAGGTTGAGCGTGGAGGATAAAGGTCGCGGCGTGCCAGCGGATTTGCGTGATAGAGTTTTTGATAAATTCTTTCGTGCGATTCGAGACGGCAACCAGAGCGCTAGCCAGCCAACAGGGACAGGGATGGGACTGGCAATCGCACGCGGAATCGTAGAAGCGCACGGCGGGCGCATCTGGATAGAAGACGGATCGGACAATCGCGGGAGTTGTTTCGTAGTAACGTTGCCAATCGGAGAAGAAGAGTCTGGAGTCAAAGGCCAAAAGAACTGTTTTTGACATCGGACTCCAGACTCTAGACCCCAGACTCCAGACTTTTTATGAATAAGCGCATTCTCATTGTTGATGATGAGCCGCAGATTACGCGCGTGCTCAGGCGAAGCTTGACGACGCATGGCTATGATGTTCACGTCGCAATGGACGGCGAGAGTGCGCTTCAGACGTTCGGAGACTGGTCTGTTGACCTTGTCATCACAGACCTCTCCATGCCCAACATGAACGGGCTTAAACTCTGCAAAGCCTTGCGCGCAATCTCAGCAGTTCCAATCATAGTGCTTTCAGTTCGCGGCGAAGAGCGAACGAAGGTCGAAGCGCTGGATGCCGGAGCAGATGATTACGTGACAAAGCCCTTCGGCATGGACGAACTGCTCGCGCGAATCCGCGCAACGCTCAGACGCGCGCCGGAAACAGATTCAGATAGCGCGACAACAGTTTTAGAAGCTGGAGACTTTCACATTGATCTGGAAACTCGCAGCATCACAGTGCAAGAGAGAGAAGTGCCACAGAACCCTGGATTGGCTATCGCTTCAATTCCTAAAAGCAGTAGGCAGTTGGTAGTAAGTTCTAGCTTGTTGAGTTTATAGTTATCTGTAAACACTCAACTCATCAAACCTTAACCTACTGCCTACTGCCTACTGTCTTTACGAAATCCTTATAAACCTTTTACACCATCTTTACGCCTTGAAGTCTAACATCATAGGAGAGGTGCATGATGTCAGACTTCATTTCAAGCGATGTTTCAAACAGACGAGGCCGGATGATTGAAAAGGCTGGCTGCTCGAACAGAATCCTCTCAATGCTCGCCGAAAATCTTGAACTGCTCACTTCCGTCATACTCGCACGCTTCATCATCTGGCGTGAATTACGGCGCAGGAAGCATGAAGAACGTGTCTCAGCTTGAGAGAGATGAAAAATTGCATAGATGATTTATCAGCCGATCTTTTAATGAGGGACTGCAAGGATGGCTAAGCTGGTTGAAGAACGGGCGAAACATGGGCGCGCGACGCGCGTGGTTGTCGCAACAAGCGTGATGCTGTCGTTCATCTCTTTCTGGCGCGCGGCTGCGATTGTCTTGAACGATTTGGGTTCGTCCGCTTACTACGTCGGCGGAATCGCAGAGCAAGCGGTCGGTCGCGCTGCGCCCTGGTTCATCTTCGGCGTGATGCTCTTCTCTTACGCCGTGCGCGCAGTCTATGTCGAATCCTGCGCGATGTTCACCAGAGGCGGAGTCTATCGCGTCGTCAAAGAAGCGATGGGCGGCACTCTGGCAAAGCTTTCGGTCTCCGCGTTGATGTTCGACTACATTTTGACCGGACCGATCTCAGGTGTCTCCGCAGGGCAATACATCATAGGTCTCATCGCTCAGACATCAACTTACCTTGGCTTTCCGCTTCATCCGTCGCCGGAAACTACGAACTACTTTGCCGCTGGCATCGCCGTTCTAATCACAACCTACTTCTGGTGGCGCAACACAAAGGGCATTCACGAATCTTCGGATGACGCGCTGAAGATTATGTACGTCACGACCATCATGGTTGTGGATTAGCTGAAAACGCAGGAATATTTCTTGGCCTGGTCGGAATCCTGATGGCTTTCGGCCACTCTTTTCTTGCGATGAGCGGTGAAGAGTCTTTGGCGCAAGTCAACCGCGAGCTTGAATATCCGAAGCACAGGAATCTGATGAAGGCAGGGATGGTGATATTTGTCTATTCGCTACTGTTCACTTCGCTCGTCTCTTTCTTTGCTTACGCGATTATCCCGGACAACGTTCGGCCCCAATACTTCGACAATCTAATCAGCGGCATCGCAATGAATCTTGCCGGTCCATTCTCTCTGAAGCTGATCTTTCAGGCGTTCATCGTGATCGTAGGATTTCTGATGCTCGCGGGCGCTGTCAATACTGCGATCATAGGCTCGAACGGAGTCTTGAATCGCGTTTCGGAAGACGGCGTTTTGACGGATTGGTTTCGCGCTCCGCACAGGCGTTACGGCACGACCTATCGGATGATTAACCTCATAGTGATACTGCAACTCCTGACCATCATAGGCTCGCGCGGCAACGTCTATGTTTTGGGCGAGGCTTATGCCTTCGGCGTCATCTGGTCGTTCGCTTTCAAAGGGCTTGCGGTTCTCGTTCTTCGCTTCAAGGATCGCCGCCCGCGTGAATGGAAAGTGCCTTTCAACATTTCTCTTGGCGGCAACGAGATTCCTCTCGGTCTTGGCGTCATCGCAGCGCTTCTCTTCTCTGTCGCTGGAATCAATCTAATCACTAAACAGGTTGCGACCATCAGCGGCATAGCCTTCACACTGATCTTCTTCATAATCTTTTTAGTATCGGAGCGCATCAACGAGCGTAAGCGTGGCGCTGCGGCTCACGTCGAAGTGGATCAGTTTCGCTTGCAGCCGCAGGAGATTATCTCTAACGAAACTGTAGAGGTGCGTCCCGGCAATGCCCTCTGCCTTGTGCGCGACTACAACACGCTCGATCACGTCAGGAAAGCTCTTGACGTGACGCACACAGGAAAGCGCGATCTGGTTGTGATGACCGTGCAGGTGATGAAAGGGCCTGACACAGGATACGAGAACATTGGCGAGCAGCATCTCTTCACAAATTACGAGCAATTGCTTTTTAGCCGCGTCACATCTCTAGCAGAGAAAGCAGGAAAGCACGTTGACCTTCTGGTCGTGCCTTCGTCAAACATCTTCGAGGCAATAGCGCACACCGCAGCGCATCTTGATTCGGCAGACATCTGGGCCGGGCGCTCATCTGTGCTGACGCCCGAAGAACAGGCAAAGCGCATAGGCGAAGCATGGGAGTCTCTGCCGAACAGACCGAAGCGCCAGGTCTCTTTTCACGTGGTCGAGCCTGATGGCGGCGTGGATGATTTCAGTCTGGGCGCGCACGCGCCAAAGCTTGCGGACGACGATGTAGAACTCATTCATTGCCTCTGGCTGGACGCGACGAAGGAGAGCGGCATGAATGATCTTCATCACAGAGAGATTGTCGCGCTCGCGCTTGCGCGACTTGCCGAAGAGATGAAAGGAAAGGAGCGCAGGCAGATGATTGAGCGTATGCGCGACCTGTTGAATAAACGAAGGCGCAGGGAAGAGAAAGAAGTCGCTAAAGATAATGAGTGACGAGCGAGACCAGCCGAAGGATGACGGGCGAATGCGCGCTCTCGTCGAAGTGGTGACTGAGAATGGTTTCTCTATAGTGCGCTTATCTGACTTAGAGAAGAGACTGCCGTGTGTGCCGTATGAATATCACTTTATGGTCCGCTCGCCTGACGGTATTGAGCGCAACATCACGGTCAGATTCTCAAATGAAGCAATCTCGCTCGTACAGCTACGAAGGCGACCGCCTCTCACATGCGTAAGTTCCTACTGGATTAGCTGCGCAGAGCGCTCTCTTGCGACATATCTTTTAGAGAAGAATCATTTCCCGCCCGACGAAAAATTTATACTTGAAGAATTGTGTCTGGATGAGTTGGAGATAGCAAGGCGATGGTATGAAGTCCTCTGGTAGAGATGAAGCCATACTCATGCCTTTTCAACCGGATAGCCCGCGTTTATCCACGCGGTTGTTCCGCCCTCGACGTTTAGAACGTGATTGAAGCCGCTGCGCGAAAGGATGCTCGTCGCGGCGCTTGAGCGATAGCCTCCGGCGCAGATGACTGCTGTTCTGGAGTTAGCGTCAAAGCGTGCGGCCTGCTCTCCCAGTTGTGAGTTGAGCGGAAGATTCAGCGCGCCGGGCGCATGGCCGTCCGCGTATTCAGCCGGACGGCGCACGTCCAATAGCTGCAAGTCATTCTCTTTATCAAGAAGCTCTCGCAACCTTTCGACAGAAATCTGCTCGACTGTCGCAACGGGAAGTCCCGCACGCTTCCATCCGTCCATGCCGCCCTTCAAAAATCCCTTCACACTCTCGTGCCCTACGCGCGCTAATCTCACAATAGCCTCGTCAACCTGAACCGCATCGTCCGCCATGATAATGAGCGAGGTGTTCATAGGTATCAACGTTCCCGCCCAGGATGCGAACTGACCGCCCAGACCGATGTTGAGTGCGGTGGGAGCGTGGCCTGCGCCGAACTCGGAAGCCGGGCGCACATCCAGAATCATAAACCCTTGCCGGATGCGTTCCGCTGCATCTTCGGGCGCGAGCGCTGCGGGTCGCGCTATCTCCTTTATGGCAAGCGCGCCCTCGCGGTTTTGTTCCGCGTCGTGTGAAAAGTAGGGAGGCGCGGGCGGCAGGTCTTTCGTCATCATGCGAACGAACTCATCCTTAGACATAGGCTTCAATGCGTAGTTGAACGCGCGCTGCTGGCCTATGGTCGAGGATGTCTCCTTCGAGATGTTGCGCCCGCACATACTTCCTGCGCCATGCGCCGGATAGACCTCTACATCGTCATCAAGTTTCAAAAGTTTTTCATGAAGAGAGTTGTAGAGCATCGCTGCCATCTGCTCAGAGGTGTAGCCACGCGCGTCTGCCAGGTCGGGTCGGCCAACGTCGCCTATGAAGAGCGTGTCTCCGGTCAAAACTTTCCGGGCTTCATTGGAGACTTCAGTGCTGATGACCAGGACCGAAATGCTCTCAGGCGTGTGTCCGGGCGTTTCCAGAAATCTTAAGACTACCTTGCCTAATCTTATCTCATCGCCGTCATGCACGGCGCGGTGTGGAAAAGTCGCACAAGCCTTCTCTCCAAAAATTATCAACGCGCCCGTTCGCGCTGCCAACTCACTATGGCCGCTTACGAAATCCGCGTGCAGGTGAGTCTCAATCACGTACTTTATCGCTAAACCTTCTGCCGACGCCTCCATGATGTACAGGTCAACGTCGCGCTGTGGGTCAACGACAGCAGCCTCGCCCTCAGAGCCTATAAGATATGAAGCGTGTGCGAGGCATCCCAGATAGAACTGTTTGAAGTACATAACTTCGGCCTCCTACGGATTCGATTTCAATGTAGCCCTTCTCGGATGAAGATAATCTCACCACAGAGGAACACAGAGGGAAGAAAAGAATTTGAAATAATAGACTTCAGGTTTGGGATTTCAGATTTTCCATTTTATATTTCTATTCCTCTGTGGCCTCTGTGTCCTCTGTGGTTAATCTCTACTCATACGAGGTCGCATACCGCTTTTAGCTTATATCACTTCTGAGGTTGAAAGTTTAAGCTCTTTGAGTAGCGCGGCTGTTGTGTCTGCTCTCTGTTGCCACCATTTTGCCAGCGACGAGTATATTCCTTCCTGAATGCTTTGGTGATGAAGTATCCAGGTGGCGGCCTCTTCAATTAACCAGTCGAGCATACGGTTAGCGTCCTGCGCAAAGAGAGACTTGAGTATTACCTTGCGCTCCGTCATTCTCAAACTCAAGCCAAGCTCTCGCGCTGCTCTCGCCAAATCGGTGCGCGTCACAACCATCCCGCACCTGACAGGTGTTAATAAAGATTGCAGGAACTCTTCTGCCCCGTCGCTTCGCGGATCAACGAGAGCGGGCGCTTCGCTGAGGTGTAGAGGAAGCCGTTCCTGATCGCCAAGTATTATCGCCTCGCTCATCAGAGCTTTAATCAACATCATGCCCCACTCAACATAGAAGCGCGAAGAAACGCTCGTGAGTTTGGTTAGATAGACGAAGAGCCAGCTTGCCAGATGCTCCCAGAAGAATGCCTTTCGCGCAACGCGCCAAGACGCGCGCCGCACCGCATCGCTCTCTTCCACTTCAAGCTCAACGAGTCGTGCGTACAACGCCAGCATCAAAGCCAGGTGGTCCGGCTCAGCCGCAGGCATAAACCCTATCGCACGCCAGAATCCACTGATGCGGTCGCGCGCCTCACCGCCAATCATCCCTTCCGCGCCCAGATAGATGGATGCATAAGGAGGAAGCTGAAAGATGAAAGTTTCTGTGTACTCGTCCGCGCCGGGCAAAGACCGAAGCTCAAGCGCGTCGGCCACAGGCTGGGCTTCTATGCTCGTAGGCTCCGCGAAGATGGCTAAGGCCCGAAAGAGTTCCATGTTTGAATAGAGCGCTCTTAGAATACGAGTTGTACGAGTTGACGAATGATGAGATTGATATTGTCGAAGACTCTCGATAAGACTCTTCAAAGTCACTGATTGAGGCTTGGCGCGCGATAACCGGGGCGCGCTCTGACGGAGACATCTTTGTGCGTGGTCACGACCTTTATCTTGTGATAAAGGCCATCACGCGCCATCTCTTTCGGCGGGTAGTAACCGAGGCTGTACTGCGTTCGCAACTCCGCCGCTATTTGTCGAAATGCAAGAGGCAGGTTGCTCAATGTATCCGCGCGATAGAGATTCCCGCCAGACTTCGTGGCAATCTCCGCAAGATACATGTCGGCTGTGTGGTACATCAGGTCAAGTTCTGCGCTGATGTTATCGTCAGGCGTTCGTCTGCCTGACGGCGAGTTTGGATAGTTAGGATCGTTTGGATAGTTTGGACCGTTCGGATAGTTAGGGTCGTTACGATTCGGATAGTTCGGATTATTCGGGTCGTTCGGATTAGGATAGTTGCGGCTGTTCCTGGAATCTCTTGAGATGATGACTCCGCCGGGAAAGTTTGGAATTCCCATCCCGCCGCCTGTGCGCCCGGAAGGAGTTGGAGTCCCGCCGCTACCGGGAAATGTTGTAGGCGTCGCTCCGCCTCTTCTTCCGCCGAGAATTGTTCCTAAGTCAATCGTCTGCCCTGCCTGTTGCTGCTGTCGCACAAGCCGCTCAACATCTTCGCGCGTGTCGTAGCGAATCGGATAGACTATGACGCCGGACTCTTCTATAGCGCGCACGTTGCGGTCGTAAGTCTCTCGGTCGCTGAAAGAGTCAACGCCGTCTGTGAAGATGACTATGGCCTTGCGCCCCTTTATGCGCTGCAAGGCGTTTAGGCTTGCGCGCATGGCATCGTAGAGCTTTGTGCCCTGACCGGGTCGCGTGGCGCGTATGGCCCATTCGATGACCGAGCGGTCGCTACTGAAATCGCACAGGTCACGCACGGAATCATCAAACGAGATGACCTTGACGCGGTCCAATTTCTGCAACTGCTCTGTAAACTCTATGGCCGCGCGCTGAATCTGCGAGAGCTTCTCCTGTGTTGATGCACTGGTGTCAATCATCAGGACCACGTTGAAGGGCGCGGTCACTGTCTCGAAGAAAGAGATTTCCTGTTTAGCACCGTCCTGAAAGATTGTGAAATCCTCTTGCTTCAAGTCAGGGATATATTTGTCGCTGCGGTCACTGACGACGACCGGGACTGTGACAAGATTGGTCTCAACCTTTATGGTCTCAACGTCCTGTTGATTCGTGTCCGTTTGAGCTTCATCGCGTCTCTGCTCAGTCGTCGGAGTCGCTTCGGTTCTCTCCACCTTCTTCTGCTGCGGATTACTTGCCTGCCGGTTGCGCCCTGCCTGCGCTGCGGCGATGCCTGTAAGTGTAAGGACGACGATAACCGCTACAATGATGGTTTTAAGAGAGAGACGCATGACTTCGGCTGTTCCTTTCGGTTCGGACGGGAAACTTTCGGCGGACGGTAAACGCGCGTGGTGCAAGTCTTCGATGATAGCTTACGATGAAAAGGTTCGCTAAAGAAGGTAAAAGGCAAAAGGGAAGATGAAGAGGTGCGCCCTTTGCTTTTTACTTTTACCTTTTACCTTTTACCTTTTACCTTTTTCTGTTAGCTTCTTCGGCCATGATTGAAATCTACGTTAGCACGGATGTTGAAACGGACGGACCAGTTCCCGGTTTGCACTCTATGTTGAGCTTTGCATCGGCAGCATACTTGGCGGACAAGACTCTGCTCGGCACATTCTCGGCTAATCTGGAAACATTGCCGGGTGCGTCGGGCCACGCTGAAACAATGAAGTGGTGGGAGACACAAAAGGAAGCGTGGGATGCCAGCAGACAAAACTTGCAATCACCGGAACAGGCCATGCGGGATTACGTCGCGTGGTTGAAAGCATTGCCGGGCGAACTCGTCTTCCTGGGCTATCCTGTGGCATTCGACTACATGTTCATTCAATGGTATCTGCACAAGTTCACGGGCAACAGCCCCTTCGCATACTTTGCGCTCGACATAAAGACTTACGCGATGTCTCTGCTGAAAACGAACTACCGCGAGACTACGAAATCAATTATGCCTGAAGATTGGTTCGACGATCTGCCGCACACGCATCTTGCTCTGGACGACGCCATAGAGCAGGGCATACTCTTCTGCAACATGCTGAAGAGCAGAATTCAGAAGTCAGAATTCAGAAGTCAGAATGGATAAGGCTGAAACCCATCTTCTGTTTTTCTTTTCTTCTGAATTCTGGATTCTGAATTCTGGCTCCTGCTTTTATTAAACTTCCGCTCATGATAGAAACCCTTCAAACAACTGTCGGAGAGATTCTCCTTCGCGTGCTCGCCGCAGCAATAATCGGCGGACTCATTGGCTACGAGCGGCGCGTTCATCATAAAATGCCCGGCATTGCTGGCATGATGCTGGTCGCAATAGGAAGCTCAACCTACATGCTTCTGGCAAAGCATCTGGCGCAGACAGACCCTGCTTCAATCAGCCGCGCACTGCAAGGGCTTATGTCTGGAATAGGTTTTCTCGGCGGCGCTGTTATCTTCAAAAGCGGCTTCGACGTTAGAGGCATAAAAGCAGCCGCAGCCGTCTGGATAACGGGCGCAATTGGGCTTGCGATTGGAACTTCTTACTGGTGGCTCGGCGCAACCGTCGGCGCAGTCACTATCACTGTTATGTATGTGTCTGACCTATTCCCTGATCCTGTGCGCGAAGAGAAGCAGGAGGAGGACGGCGCGGCGGAAGACAACGAAGCTGGTCATAAAAAAAATAAGACCTAACCATCTTTAGGCACTTCGTACTTCTCACCCGCCAACGCTTCACGAACTGCCGCCAGAACCTTCTCATCTTCCGGGAAACCGAACCAGCCTTTCTTGGCGACGACCTCGTCACCAACCCAGACGGTGAACTCGCCGCGACCTCCTTCGACTAAGTTAGTCTCGACACCCAATTCCCTTTTCAACAACTCCGCCACACGGGCGGCTCTGGGCAAGTAGTTTCAAACGACGCAGTAGCGTATGGCAATCGGCTGCATTGTGGTAATCTCCTATGACCCCCTATTATAGCGCGAGATGCGGCAGGATTTCTCAATAATAATCTTGATCTATGCCTGCCGTCTTAGAGAGAATTAATTTGAAGGAGAACTAAACCAAAATGGCTCAGGTCGAGTTGCCCGTAAGCCTTCAGTTTGTGGCTGAAGCCGACGGGATTCGTGAATACAGGTTGGCGAATGGAATGAAAGTCCTGTTGGTAGAGAACCGCGTCGCGCCCGTTGCGACCGTGATGGTTCTATACAAAGTCGGCTCGCGCAACGAGGCCGTAGGCTACACAGGCTCAACGCACCTGCTTGAACACATGATGTTCAAGGGCACGCCCACTTTTAATAAAGAACAGAACACGCAGATCGCCGCCACCTTGCAGAAGATAGGCGCGGCCTTTAACGCAACAACCTGGTACGACCGCACGAACTATTTCGAGACCGTTCCATCGGACCAACTCGAACTCGCAATTCAACTCGAAGCCGACCGTATGCGAAACTCTTTTATCGCGGACGCGGACCGTCAATCCGAGATGACAGTAGTTCGCAATGAGCTTGAGCGCGGGCAGAACGAGCCTTCGGAAGTTTTGGACGAAGCCGTCTATGCCGCAGCCTTCCGCGAGCACCCTTATCATCATCCGACGATAGGCTGGCGCGCAGACGTTGAAGGCGTTCCCACATCGCGTCTGAAAGAGTTCTACGACACCTTCTATCACCCGAACAACGCGACCGTGATTCTGGTCGGAGATTTTGAAGAGCAACATGCGCTCGAACTCATCAGCAAACATTTCGGCGCGTACCAAGCTTCGGACCATACGATTCCAGAAGTTTATACGGAAGAGCCTCCGCAGCAAGGCGAGCGTCGTCTAGTGATTCGTCGCGCAGGCGAATTGGCTTTAATGCAGATTGCCTTTCACACGCCCGGCGTTCTGGGACAGATTAACGTTCTATCAAATGAAGAACTCGCGCGCCGTGCCACTAATCCGCCCGAAAATAATGACATCTACGCGCTCGTGGTTATCTCCGTCGCAATGTCGCACGGCATCACTAGCCGTCTCTATCAGGCACTCGTGGAAACGGAACTCACGGTTGACGCTCATTCAAACGCGGACCAGCACCGCGATCCCGGCCTCTTCAACGTCTATGCTACGGTCCGTCCCGGCGTTGAGCCTAAGAAAGTTGAAGAGACGATTCTGGAAGAGTTGCGCAAAGTCGCGGACGATGGATTGACCGAAGCAGAAATCCGAAAAGCGCAGCAACAGATCGTAGCGCAGATGGCCTACAGCCGCGATGGGACTTACAACATAGCCATGCAGATGGCGGAAGCGGAAGCAATCGCTGATTGGAGATTTTATAAAGACTACGAGAAGAACATCTCTCGCGTCACGACAGATGACGTGCGTCGCGTCGCCCAAAAATATTTTATAGAAGACAATCGCACTGTAGGTTACTTCATTCCCAAGCAATCGGGCGGAGGCAGTAACGGGAACGCAAGCGGCAATGGCAATTCTGTAGGGGCAGGGCTTGTGCGATTGCGGATTGCGGATTGCGGAATGCGGATTGAAAAACAGAACGGTTTCGCCTTCGCTAATCCACAATCCACAATCCGCAATCCGCAATTCTTCCGTGAGCCGCGCGATGATGGCCTGACTTCTGAAGTCTCTGCGATAATAGAAGACAAACTCGACAAAAGCGCGTTGAGTGAAGCGGGCGGCTCAACGACTCCGCAGGAGAAAGAGCAACAGGCAGTTTCACCGCGCGGCGACAAATCTTCGGACGCGGCGGAAGCGGTCACGCCTGAAACAGCAGGGCGCTCAAACTTCGCTTCGCGCATCGAACGTCTTGAACTACAGACGGGCGCAACCCTACTCTTACTTGAAAACCACGCGACGCCGACCATCTCTCTGCGCGGTAGTTTTCGTGCAGGCTCATACTTTGAGCCGCGCACGCAACCCGGCCTCGCGCAGATAACGGCCAACATGCTTGAGCGCGGGACGAAGCGGCGCACCAAGCTTCAACTCGCTCATGATCTCGAATCCGTCGGCGCGCAAGTGGCCTTCTCGGCAGACCCTTTTGCCGTCAACGTCGCTGCACGCGCGCTCTCGAAAGATTTGCCGCTCGTCCTCAACATACTCGCGGAACAACTGCGCGAGCCTTCGTTTCCCGCAGACGAATTGGAGAAACTAAAACAGCAGATCACAGCCGTTCTTCAAGAGCAGCAATCCAACACCGGCTACCGAGCGCGCGAACGCTTCACGCAGTTGATTTATGATGAAGTCAACCCTTTCTACATGCCTTCCGTAGAAAAATTGGCTCAGAGCATCAGTTCAATCACGGTCGAAGACGTGCAGAACTATTACACGAAATTCTACGGCGGGCGTTCTCTTATTCTCTCAATCTCCGGCAACGTGCAAAGCAGCGAGGTCGAGCGACAGTTTGAAGAATCGTTCGGCGTGTTCACAGGACCTGAGAGCGTTGATATAAACGTCACGGACCCTGAGCCGCAAGCCTCCACGCGTCGCGAAATCGTGATCGTCAAAGAGAAGGCTAACGTTGATATTCTGCTAGGCTCAGCCGCGCCGCTTCGTCGCGCATCGAAAGACTACTACGCGGCCACGCTCGCCAATAGTGCCTTGGGCGAATCAACTCTCTCGTCTCGTCTTGGTCTTCGCGTGCGCGATCAGGAAGGATTGACCTACGGCATCAACTCTCGCTTCCGCGCGCCAAGCCTTGCGGCAGGCCCCTGGTACGTAGGAGTCTCTGTCAATCCGAACAACATAGAGAAGGCCATCAACTCCGCACTGAACGTCCTGCGCGATTATGTAGAGAACGGAATCCGCGCAGACGAACTACGGGACGAAAAATCTTCCGCCATTGGTTCTTTCAAAGTTTCACTGGCAACCAACGCAGGACTCGCGCAGGCGATGTGGAACGCTGAGTTCTACCGTCTAGGCATGGACTATATTGACCGCTACCCGCAGATCGTTCAGTCTATCACTATCGAAGAGGTCAACGCGGCGATACGAAAATATTTCCGGCCAGATCACTTGACGGTTGTCATTGCGGGCGACATAGAGACAACGCCTTCGGTCGCCGCGCCGACTGTTTAGAGATTGATTTAACCACAGAGGACACAGAGGAAAAGAAATTATGAGTTTTGAATTCTAAGTTTTGAATTAAGGCTTTCAATTCATAACTCATAACTCAAAATATTTCTTCCCTCTGTGCCCTCTCCGGTCCTCTGTGGTTATAGATTTATGTTTTAACCTGATGCAGATTGGATAAAAGAGTCTTGCGTCTCGGCCAACTCGTGTGAGAGAATCCGCGTCGTTGCTAAAAACATTAGAGCGTCTCGAACGGAGCTTCCCCTTGCTCTATCTCTTACTAAAGGCAGAACGTGATCGCGCAAAGATAGCCAGAATCTGTCTGGCATCTGTGCTTGCGCTTGTTCTGCTGTCGAGCGTCGTTCCTTTCAGCGCGCTCGCGTCGCGTGGATGCAAGATGGCGTGCTGCGTCGCCAGGTTATCGCACGAAGCGGAATCTTGCAGCGTCGGGTTTGCCAGCGAGAACAAGGAGGAAGCATCCGACACTCTAAGCGAAGAAGATTCTGCGCACCATCACACGCAACAGGGAAGCGCGCACCGCTCTTCAAGCGAAGAATCATCGCAAACAGCGAGCATCGCATACGAAGTTATGACTTACGCCTGCTCGCCTGAATGCGCTTGCTGCGCCGCATCAGCCTCGACGCAGTTGCCTCGCCCACGCGAAACTGTGTTGATGTCTGGCGCAATACGAACGCGACCGCCGATGCTCGTCATCTTTGACGAAAGTCGTTCTAAACTCTTGTTGCCTTCCACCGATCTGCGACGGCAGACGCGCCCCCGCGCGCCTCCAAGCCTTCTTATCAATACTCCAGCTTAATTATCGCTAATGAATGTGCGCGTCAGTGCTCGCAGAGCAGCGCAAAGCAAGCCTGCGAGCGCCGTCGTCTATTTCGCTTTCGCGTGCTTTCGGTTTTCTTTGTGCCAGAGAGCGCGAAAATGTTCTCGCTCTCTGGCGCAAAGACGACGGGGCGAGTGTAATTATCTTTATTGCCGAGAAAGTTTTTGTGATGAGAAGAAACTGCTTTCTCCTAAATCTTCAAACGCGGTTTGCGTTGCGCGCCGTTTGCTTAACAGCCTTCTTCGTTCTGAGCACTTGTCTGGCTTCTATATTCGCGCAGCAGACCTTGACGACGGCTACGCTGAGCGGGCGGGTTGAAGATTCAAGCGGAGCGAGCATTAGCGGCGCAAGTCTCACCGTCACTAATCTCGAAACGAATCAATCGCGCACGATCATGAGCGATGCGGAAGGGCGTTATCGCTTCCAGAACCTGCCAGTCGGCTCTTACAACCTTGCGGTCGGGCGCGAAGGCTTTGCAACTCTAAACGAACGGCTGACGCTCTCGGTCGGGCAGTCAATTGATGTTCCTGTAAAACTCTCCGTCAAAACTATCAGCGCGAGCGTCTCCGTTACGGCTGACGTTCCCTTCATTGAGGCCGCGCGCACGCAGGTCGCAGAAACCATAAGCCCGCAAGAGATTTCAGGGATGCCGCTAAATGGTCGCAACTACCTGGACCTTGCTCTGCTCGTCCGTGACATCCGGCGGCATAGCCGAGTTCGGACGCGCTTCCTCCGGCGTCGTAAACATCATCACGCAGTCCGGCACAAACTTTTGGCGAGGCCGCATCTATGGTTTCCTTCGCAATCAACGCTTCGACGCGCGCAACCCGCTTGCTCCTCGCAAGGATTTGTTGACGCAAGGGCAGTACGGCGCAAGTCTGGGCGGTCCCATCGCGCGAGATAGAACTTTTCTCTTCGCTAACTTCGAGCAGACGCGGCGCAACGATTCAAACGTCATCACGATTTCATCGGCGAACGTCGCGGCCATCAACAATCGTCTGAATCAGGTTAACTTTTCCGGTCCACGAATCGAAACAGGCGTAGTGCCCGGAGCAACCCGCGTCACAAATCTCTTCGCGCGCATGGACCACAAGCTGAACGCAGCGAATCTTCTGGCCGTTAGATACAGCCTCTACGATCTGTCTGCTATAAATTCCCGCAACGTCGGCGGCCTAAACTCAGTCAGTCGCGGCTCAAGCCTTCAAACGCTCGATCAGACTTTCGCCACGAGCGACACTTCAACGCTCTCTTCGCGTTCAATCAACGAAGCTCGCTTTCAGTTTACGCGCAGCCGTTTGAGAGCGCCCGTCAATGATGTTGTAGGCCCTGCCGTCAACATCAGCGGCATCGCAAGCTTCGGCACGGCGACCTTTTCACCGACGGCGCGAGCGATTGATCTCGTCGAAGCCGTTGACAACCTCTCCACACAGCGCGGAGCGCATTCCGTCAAAGGCGGCGTGGACTTTCTACTGAACCGCGTCAACATAAGCTTTCCCGGCGCGATTCAAGGCGTTTACACTTTCACGTCGCTCTCGAACTTTCTCTCGGGCGCGTACAGCAGCTTTCAGCAGGCTTTCGGCGCAGCCAGTCAGTTTCTCTCAAACCCTAACCTCGGCCTCTTCGTTCAGGACGAGTGGCGACCGCGCAAGGACTTGACCGTCAACGCGGGTCTTCGCTACGACGCGCAGTTCCTTCCCGATCCCGTAAAGACAGACTCGAACAACTTCGCGCCGCGCATAGGCTTTGCCTACTCGCCAGGAGATAGAAAGACAGTCGTTCGTGCGAGCTTCGGAATCTACTTCGACCGCATCTCCTTGCGCGCAACCTCGAATGCTCTTCAACGCGACGGCTCGAAATACATAGTCGTACAATTAGCGCCGACGCAAACGGGCGCGCCCGCGTTTCCCAATCTGCTCGCGGCGCAGCCCGCTCAACTTTCAACGAAGCCGAACATCACGCGCATTGATCCGAGCATCGTGAGCAGCTACAGCGAGCAGGTAAATCTTCAGATTGAGCGTGAGGTCTTCAAAAGTGCTTCTCTATCGGTTGGCTACATGCACCTGCGCGGGCTTCACCTGATACTCTCGCGCAATGTAAACGTACCTACGCTATCGGCTGCGGATGCTGCAAGGCTCGGCGTCGCTAACCTTGGAAGACCAGACCCGAACTGGGGCAACATCTCGCGTTTTGAAAGCTCGGGCGACAGCTACTACAATGCGATGATCGTAGCCTTCAACGAGCACGCGTCCAGGTGGGCGAATGTGCGCGTCTCCTACACACTATCGAAATCAATTGACGACGCGGGGAACTTCTTCTTCTCTACACCGCAGGACAATTTCAACCTGAGAGATGACAGAGGACTCTCGGACAACGACCAGCGCCACCGCCTGACGGTCAACGGTTCTTTCTCTGTCCCGAAAGCTCGCCGTCAGTCCTCTCTCAGACGCTTCCTCGAAGGATTCGAGTTGAGTTACATCTTCTCTTACGCCTCTCGTTTGCCCTTCAACATACTGACGGGCAATGACAGGAACTTTGATACGAACTTCAATGATCGCCCTACGGGTGTGGGCCGGAACACAGGGCGCGGTTTCGATTCTGCCTCGCTTGATCTTCGCTTGAGTAGAAAATTTCGATTCAGCGAGCACACTGGGTTAGAAGTAATCGCCGAGGGGTTCAACGTCACAAATCGCGCGAACCTACAGCTTCCGAACAATACGTTCGGGACGGGCGCGACGCCTCTTCCGGGTTTCGGGCTTCCGACTGCGGCTGGCGACCCGCGCCAGATTCAGTTCGGCCTGAGATTAAGTTTTTGAAGAGAATCTTCAGACCCTATAGCTGATAGCAATTGAATGAAAGCATACGGGTCAGTACCACCTGCTGCAAGCGGGTGGGTGACGCTAAAATGATGAACGCTGAACTTAAAGACCAAGTGTATTTACTTCCGCGTTCATCGTTCAGTATTCATCGTTTGAGTCTCACCCACCCGCTTGCAGCAGGTGGTACTGACAAGAAGGAAAGAAGGCCATCGCCGTAGGTGATTATGGCGCACACTCGTGAGCGTGCGTCGCACGCTCACGAGCGTATGGCGTACACTGATGAGTGTACGTCGTACACTCGCCTGCGCATGGCGTACACTCACGAGTGTATGACGCGCACTGACAAGTGTATGCCGTACACTCATCAGTGTATGACGTACACTCAAGAGCGTATGGCGTACACTCATCAGTGTATGACGTACACTCAAGAGCGTATGGCGTACACTCGTGAGTGTATGACGTAATCAGAGCTTGCTATGTCAATATCTTCTGAAATTCATTCGGGAAGTAATAATGAAGAGTCTAAAACTGAGCATTTTCTATCTTTTATTGATGTTTCTTGCGGGCTGCGCGCAGCAGGCTAAGAAGACGGAGAACACTACGGCGCAGACGCCAGATGCTCTTAAGCCTGTTCGAGTCTCCGCAGAGAACGTGGATGCGGCTGAACCAGCGGTTGCGACTGCGCGCGACGGCACGGCTTACGTCGCGTGGGTTGAGCATCGTGAAGCGGAAGCAGATGTGATGCTCGCGCAACTGGACGGAGGCGGTGAGATGAAGAGCGCGCCCGTGCGCGTCAACCCGCAACCGGGCGCGGCAACAAGTTGGCGCGGCGACCCGCCGACTGTGAAGGTTGCACCGGACGGAACTGTTTATGTCGGATGGACTGCGCGCATTGGTGGTCCGCAAGGTCACGGCAACGATCTATACATCTCTGCGTCGCGCGACGGAGGAAGAACGTTCGATGCGCCCGTGAAAGTGAATGATGACGGGAAGCAGGTTGTTCATGGAATGCACTCGTTGGCTGTTGGCTCAGATGGTCGCGTCCTGGTCGCGTGGCTTGATGAGAGGAATGTTCAGAAGCCACAGCCCTCTGAAAGTCAGATGAAAGGGATGCAGAAGATGGAGCACATGGATGCAAACCGCGAGGTCTTCTTCGCATCTTCAACGAACGGCGGGCGTTCCTTCTCTCAGAATATAAAAATTGCGAAAGATGCCTGCCCGTGCTGCAAGACTGCTGTGGCCGTTGGCGCTGATGGTCGCGTCTTCGTCGGCTGGCGTCAGGTCTTGCCGGGCGAGTTTCGTCACATCGCCGTCGCAGCATCCGAAGATGGAGGAAGGACGTTTCAATCTCCCGTCATAGTCTCAGATGACCGGTGGGCAATAGCCGCGTGCCCTGTTTCCGGTCCAGCGCTTATAGCGGGCGATGGAAACCGTCTTCGGGTTGTCTGGGAGAGCGACGACGGAACTTCTGCTCGCGTGATGAGAGCGCTTTTGGCTTCTGAAAGGAGCGTTGATTCCGCACAGATGATTTCCAGCAGCGGCGAGCTTCCATCAGCAGCAACCCTTGGCGATCAACTCTTCGTCAGTTACATAGCTCGCACGAATGAGCGCCGAAGCATCTGGGTAGTACGCGCGAAACCTAACGCTTAAGAGAAAATTTGTAGGGGCAGGGACAAGCCGCCCTGCCCCTACAAATCTGTTCTGCACTCTTAGTTCTTGCTGACCCCGCCGTTATCCAATCCCGTGTAGATGTCTGGAGAGTAGAGGCCGAGCCAGGGGTCTGTGCGCGGCGTCTGGAAAAGCTCGGCATAGACTTTCTCGTTCAAGCTGTCAACGTCCGTGCCCGCCTGACCCGCTACGAACCATGCGTGAAGCTTAGTATGCAGCATGTACTCGTTGCGGACCGTGTCGAGCGCCATGTAATGTTCAAGATTCTGGACCGTGCGCGCGAGCAGGCCCGCGTCATCGCGCACGGATTGATTCTGGCGAGTGATGAGCGCGATGCTGCCTTTGTCTATGCGCGAATCTGCGTTGTGAAAGTCTGCAATCTTGTTCCAGGCGGTCAGGTCCGTAGCGGCTTCGAGCGCGGTGGCGTCTGCCGTGATCGCCTTAAGTATGTTTACCTCTGTGACCATCTTGGTGATGGCAACCGGAGCTATGAAGATCGCGTTCGGGTTGGCCTTCCTCTTCTCTATTCTATCCAGGACATCTTCCGGCACGCGGCCTCCAGCTTTCGCAACGTCCGAGACCCAATCGTTTGTTATGGCCTGAATGCGCGCGTTGTGATATGCGCGCAGGATAGTCTGCCGGTCGGTTGCATTTTTCCCCGCGACCTGCCTGGAGACCGCTTCCGATTGTGCGAGTTCTTGCATGAAGGCCGTAGGGCCGTACAATCCCGGCAGTCCGTCCACGAGCAGGCCGTCCGCGTACAGGACGTAATGTATGCTGTTGCCCGTGATGGTGCGTTCGAGTTTGCGCCCGTCGCCGAAGTCAATCGTGACGCGCGGGGCTGGGCGGACCGATTTCCAATGGAGTATGAAATGCTCTCGCAGATACTTTGAGACATCCAGGTTACTGTAGAGCACCGTGCGGAAGAAGCGACTGTTGGCGCAGCTAAACTCATCGTTCAGATTTCCCAGAAGACGCAAAGAGAGAATGGGCTTGCCGCTCTGCTTTGCAGCAGCTTTAGCCTTCTCAAAATCCGTGTACCAGTAAAGACCCGAAGCATAGCTGTTGCGCTGCTGGCTAACTGAGTCGAGCGCCGCGCTCAAACGCTGCCACGCTTCTTCATTTACTGTAAGACCTGCGCGAGCGCGCGAGATTTCGTCCGCGTAAGCATCGAATAGAATTCTTAAGCCTTCTGGTCCCATCTCGCGCAGTTCCGTGATGGCGGAGGCCGCCTCAGACCGATTTTCAGAGACGGCGAGACGGGCAAGAGCATCTGTTCGTTCGCTGGCCGGAGCAGATGTTGCGAAGGTAAGACTGAGACAAAGGAGCGCGACTATGTAAGCGAATAATCTCAAACGCATCGGAAAATCCCGTTGCCGACAGGGAGCGAATGATTCCAGAACTGTCGCCGACGATTCGCTCCCGTCCGGCAACGGTTCGCTCCCAGGAGCGAACGGCTGGCAACTGGGAGCGAATCGTTCCAGAACTGTTGCCGATGGCTCGCTCCAGGCAGATAACGGCTCGCGGCAGGCGGCATACTTTTGAATAGGTGTAGAAAGTTCTGCCTGAATATGAGCTTCCAGCGCCCGGTGAATAGGCTCACGTTTCAAAATCCGTTCAATCGGCTACGAGAAGATTCTCTCCCCACTTCCTCTGAAATATTTTTAACGGCAAGCGGTCTAAGATAAAGGCCAGCCCCAGGAATATACTGACGCTTGCGATTGGAATCGCGGACTCTTCGCCGCCGCGTATGTAAATGGATGGAATCAGGATCGAGTAGAGCGCAAATATAGTCGTCAAAATCTTTCTCTCGAAAAGAAAAAATCCTATCACAGGCAGAAGCGGCATCAGAGAATATATCCAGAAGATCGGAAGACAGGCCGCAGAAAAGTAGGCTAGCAACATCCAAAGCCTCGTTGAAGGACAGATTTTCCACTCGTAAAAATAATGCCTGTTTACGAAGATGATCGTAGAGAAGAGTAAGACGAGCAGTACGAGTCCGAATGGTCCGCCGTAACGGTAGCTGATAACTAGCGGCGCCGCGTTATCGGTCCGCTCGATGACAACCGAAGTGGTCGTCATTGGGACGGCGCTCGGGTTTGAATCATAAAGTCGTTTAGTGATGACCTGTTCTTCAAAGTATCTGGGTAGGGTCGCGGGATTCAATAGAGTGATTAACGATAGAGCCAGAACCCAGACGGAGATGAAGCCTAGGATAGCCGTCCATTTTCTTTTCAAGAGAAAGATAATCATCAAGAGTCCGGGGAAATATTTTGTCAATGACGCTAACCCTACGCTTGCGCCGCTCCAGAAGAGTCGCTTCTCTCTGAAGTAGTAGGCCATAGCAAGACCGAACATCCAGACGATAGTTATCTGTCCGAGCGAAGCCGAAGCGGGAGGCCAGAGCATCGTCAGAGGCATCAGCCCCAAAGATAATTTCCAGGACAGCCCGTAGAAGTGAAAGCTTAAGACGATCAAACACAGCATGAGCCAGGCCCAAAGCGCCGACGCAACAGGCCATGAGAAGAAGGCTACAGGAGCAGCCAGCAGAAAAGATGTGGGCGGATGTGTGCTCCCGTGCACAACGCCCCAGTCAATATCCAGACTCTTCTTA
Source organism: Acidobacteriota bacterium (assembly GCA_003222945.1). Lineage (GTDB taxonomy): Bacteria > Acidobacteriota > Blastocatellia > Pyrinomonadales > Pyrinomonadaceae > QHXM01. The sequence continues at coordinate 9,292 of QHXM01000138.1, read as the reverse complement.
AGCTCCGGGCCTAAGACAGGGTAGGGGTCCGTCTTATTGTAGATTGCACGAAAGCCGACGGCCTCCTGAACAAAGTCCGAGAAAGCTATCTGTCCCTTCAAAGTCGTAGAGCCGTATTTAATGGTGTCGTAATAGACCCACTCAGGACCAGGTTTCGGCAACAGCAAAAGCCAGAAGAAAACGCACGCCCCGACAATCAGGACGATATTCTCAAGCGAGCGCTGTTTAAGCTTCATAAGCTATCAGATTCTAATGCCGCGAATCTTCTCTGCCTTCTTCTCTTCTTTTACAAGCACGGCGTTGTCCTGCTGACGATGATCGCGCTCTCTTGTTGAGTGCCATTCAGCCCACTCTTGGGGCGCGTCAAATGTCTCGCCGCCGTGTCGTGTGATGCGTGAGCGCACACGGCACATGACGGGCGTGTTGACGCCTACGCCGGAGATTACGGCCTGACCCTTGGTTAATGCGGGCAGTTCATCAAGGAGTTGTCGGCCTGCGCCTTCCACGCTCTTTGCGACCGTGTCCTGGTCAATAGGATTGACTATACGCATGATGATCTGCGTCATGCACTGCGAGAGCACGTCCTGGTCGAGCTTTCCCGGTCGCTGTGTGATGAGGCCAATGCCTACGCCGAACTTGCGGCCTTCAGAGAGTATCTGTTTGAGTATGTTCGTTGAAACAACAGTCTGGCCTGCTGGTGCGAAGCGATGCGCCTCTTCCAGAAGCGCGAAGACAGGATAGGGAAGGAAGCTGTCCGTGCCCTGCAAAGCCTCTTCACGCACGGTCGCCATGCGAGCTTTGTTGACGCGGCGCAGAAGCGTTGCCACGACGACCTGCTGCTCGTTCTGCTCTATGTCTGAAAGTTGAAGAACGGTGCAGCGTCCCGGCTTAAAGAGTTCATCGAGAGGAATGTGCTCGTGGTCCGAAAAGATTGAATCGGGACGATCAAAGCGATTGTCTAGCCGCCACAGCAGCGCGTCAATCGAGCCAACGTTGCCTCCACTCCCACGCCCGTCGTCTTCGCCGTACTTCTCTGCCGTCACGCCGTCGCGCAAATCCTGATAGCCCCACAGACCTCGCTCGCCGCGCTCGCCCGCAGTTAACTTTCTGTAAGCCTGCGAGAGATAATGCAGCATCTTGTCCGATGTGCCTTCGGGCAAAAGATATTTGATGTCTGCTTCCGTCAAGGTCGAGACGCGCACCTTTATGCGGTCGTGCGTGTAGATTTTAACTTCCGGTTTGTAGCCGTCGTCACTCGCAAAGCGCGCGTCGCATTCGATAGATCGCAGAGTGTCGTACTCGCCGTGCGGGTCAACTATCAGAACTGCCGCGCGGTTGTGCGAACGCATCAACTCTTCGACGAGCACGCCCGCCGTGTAAGACTTGCCCGCGCCGGTCGAAGCGAGGATTGCAAGGTGCGTTGAGACCACATCCTTGATTGAGAGCACTACGGGCACTTCACCTTCGCTTCTTGTCAGAAGGCTTCCGACGTGAGCAGAGCCTACGTCACCCATGCGACGAGGGCTAAGCACATTCGCCAGAGTTTCGGACGAAGCGAGGAAGACAGGGTCGCCCGGATTGGGCGGGATGCGCGGGTTGACGAAATCGCCGAGCGTGGGGCTAAAGTAGCCGATTGTCTCAACCGTTATCTCGTAGAGTTCGCCGCAGTCGGAACTGAGACCGATTAGAGATGAGACGACCGATGGCGAAATCTCCGGGTCTGAGAGAAACGCATCCGGCAGGTTGCGCACCAATCGGCGCGACGTTATGTTGCCTATGATGTGGCGGTCAAGGTCGCCATCGCGCGCAACGTAATAGACAAATTCGCCTATGCGCGTGCGCGCGTTGTCAGCCGTGATGAATAGAAACTCGTGAGGCAACTCGCCCGGACCTTTGACAGTGCCAGTGAGCGTATCCGATGAGACATATTTTGTGGACATAATTTTTATAAGTTTAGAAGGATAGGAGCAGTAGGCAGGTGCAGGAGCAGGAAAGAAAGAAGGCCGCTCGGTCTTCTCGGCCTACTGCTCATGCTCCTGCTTCCTCTCTTTTCATGTTTCGCAATCGAATCCACCGCCCTTGCTGAAAATCCATCTCTTCGTTATCGTATCAGAAATCTTTGCTCTGCTGAACGCTCGTGCGTTCTTACAATCATCACTGCCTTCAATATTATGACCAAACGCGCACTGATAACAGGCATCACGGGACAGGACGGTTCTTTTCTGACTGAACTGCTGTTGGATAAAGGCTACGAAGTCTATGGCATCATTCGCCGCTCCTCTTCATTCAACACGGACAGGATAGACCATCTGTACCAGGACCCGCACGAACCCGGCACTCGCCTGCGACTTGTTTACGGCGACCTGAACGACTCGTCTTCTCTGAACACAATCCTTCGACAGATTCAGCCTTGAGACGCCGCAAACTGAAAAGACTCCATTTTATCCGCGCTCGCCCTACGCCTGCGCCAAAGCTTACGCCTACTACATCACTGTCAACTACCGCGAAAGTTACGATCTCTTCGCCTGCAACGGAATCCTGTTCAATCACGAATCTGAAAGGCGCGGGGAGACTTTCGTCTCGCGCAAGATTACCCGCGCGGCTACTAGAATCAAGCTGGGATTTCAGAAGAAACTCTACTTAGGCAATCTGGATGCACGGCGCGACTGGGGCTATGCGGGTGATTATGTAGAGGCAATGTACATGATGCTACAGGCAGACGAGCCGGATGATTACGTCATAGCGACAGGCGAGACTCATTCGGTCAGAGAGTTTTTAGATGAAGCGTTCGGCCTGCTCGATCTCGATTGGAAAGAGTATGTAGAGACAGACCCGCGCTACTATCGCCCCGCAGAAGTTGATCTTCTTCTTGGCGATGCGAGCAAGGCGCGGGCACGACTTGGCTGGGAGCCGAAGGTTGATTTCAAACAACTAGTGCATTTGATGATCGAGCAAGACCTTGAGCTTGCCCGACATGAAACTGCGCAGAAAACGGAAGACGCTTCATTAGTCAACAAGGTGCGCTGGGGCGCTATGTGAAATTCAGCACGCGCAGCTTTTTCGGTCTTTCGACTAACCTTACGAAAGACCGCGTTAAGTTCCTGTGCGCCTCGCGCGCCCTATTGCATAGAAGAGAAGGTCCAAAAGTTGAGTAAGAAAGCTCTGATAACAGGCATAACAGGACAGGATGGAAGCTATCTGGCCGAGCATCTGCTTGCGCTGGGCTACGAGGTGCACGGGCTTGTGCGTCGCGTTGCGCTAGAAGACCCTGAGCGCCGCTTTAATCGCATAGCGCACCTGATTGAGAGCATACATCTTCATCCCGCGAGCCTTGAAAGCTATCCGTCAATCTTTCATGTTACGAGCCGCTGCGAATTTGATGAGTGCTACCATCTGGCGGCGCAAAGTTTTGTCGCGGAGAGTTTCAGCGACGGCTTTTCGACGATGAATACGAACATCAACGGCACGCATTACATTCTTGCCGCTCTGCGCGAGACGCAGCCTCGCTGCCGCTTCTACTTCGCAGGCTCATCCGAGATGTTCGGCAAGGTTGAAGAGTCGCCGCAAAATGAACGGACGCGCTTTCACCCGCGTTCGCCTTACGGCATAAGCAAGGTCGCAGGATTTGAACTCACAAGAAACTACCGCGAGGCTTACAGTATGTACTGTGTGAACGGCATCCTTTTCAATCACGAAGGGCCGCGTCGCGGTTTCGAGTTCGTCACACGAAAAATCAGTTCGACCGTCGCACGAATCAAGTTGGGGGTGACGAGCGAATTGCGACTTGGAAATTTAGATGCCCGCCGTGATTGGGGGCACGCCTCGGACTATGTGCGGGCTATGCATTTGATGTTGCAGCAGGACGAGCCGGATGAATATGTAGTCGCAACCGGCGAGACGCATTCGGTCAGAGATTTTTGTGAGCTTGCGTTTGATGAAGTGGGTCTGGATTGGAAAGAGTATGTCAGGGTTGACGAGAAATATTATCGTCCGGCGGAAGTTGACCTGCTGATGGGCGATGCGCGTAAAGCGCGAGAGCGTTTGGGTTGGCATCCGCGCTATACTTTTACTGAACTCGTCAAAGAGATGGTTCACGCCGACATGGAACTTTTAACGAAGGCTACCGAAAGAAAAGACAGGGGCAGAGGGCAGGAGCAGTAGGCATGGGCAGGAGCAGGAAAGAAAGCGAGCCGCTCGTTCTTCCAGGCCAACTGCACCTGGCCTACTGCTCCTATCTCTTCAAGTTATCCCGCTCAATGAACCTGAGAATTGATTCGACCACGTAGCTCTGCTGCTCTACAGTCAACTCTGGATAGATAGGAAGCGCAATCGTCTCGCGCGCCGCCCGCTCGGCTTCCGGGGAATCACCCTCTCTATAGCCTAAATAACTGAAACATTCTTGCAGGTGAAGCGGCACTGGATAGTAAACATCCGTGCCTATGTCGTTTTGTCTGAGGTGCTCGCGCAGCGCATCTCGCCGCTCCTCTTCTATGCGAATGACGTACTGGTTGAAGATGTGTCGAACATTCGGGCGGACTGAAGGAAGGCCAATTTCTTCCAGCAAGCCTGCGTCGCGGAAGAGTTGATCGTAGCGCCGGGCGTTTGCGCGCCGCGCGTCGGACCAACTATCCAGATGAGGCAATTTAACGCGCAGCACTGCGGCTTGAAGCGAATCCAACCGGCTGTTGACTCCGATCATAGCGTGATGATACTTCGTCTCGCTTCCGTGAACGCGCAGAGTGCGCAAGCGCCTTGCAATCTCGTCATCGTTCGTAGTCATCATGCCAGCGTCGCCAGCCGCGCCCAAATTCTTTGAAGGATAAAAGCTGAAGCAGCCGATTGCGCCCACTGTCCCTGCCTGTCGTCCTTCATCCATAGCACCGATTGCCTGCGCGGCGTCTTCAATGATGGGAATTCCATATCGCTCGCCGATCTGCGCTATCGCACTCATCTCGGCGCATTGGCCGAAGAGGTGAACGGGAAGGATTGCGCGCGTGCGCTCGGTGATTGCTGCTTCTATCTTTTCGGCAGCGATGTTGTAGGTCGCAGGGTCAATGTCAACGAAGATGGGGTGTGCGCCGACTCTTGCTATCGCCGCCGCAGTCGCAAAGAAGCTGTAAGGCGTGGTGATGACTTCATCGCCAGCCTTTACGCCAAGCGCCATCAAAGCAAGGAGCAGAGCATCAGAGCCTGAAGCGCAGGCAATGGCATGTTTCGCTCCCGTGTAACTTTCGATCTCCTCTTCGAGCGCGTTGACATCAGGACCAAGTATGAACTGCTGCGAATCCATCACACGAAGAACAGCCTCGCGCAACTCGTCGCGCAAAGTCTCATACTGCGCCTGTAAATCCAGTAAAGGGACCTTCATTCTCTTAAAGGCAGGATACAGAATTCAGCAGTCAGAAGTCAGAATAAAAGAGAGAGAACAAATGGAATCTGTTCTCTCTCATTCACACACGGCTTGCGTCCGGGTGAAGAGAGCGCCTCTTTAATTCTCCTAACCGTTTCAACGGTTTCCGTCTGTATCGCAATAATGAAACCGTTGAAACGGTTAATGCTATTATGGCCTACAGCTAATCACCCGGCTCAAAGCCGTGTGTGAATGAGAATGTATGTGAATCGGATGTGGCTACACCTTTCATCCAGCCAGGAATATTTTCCGTCCTTATCCCCTTCTGAACTCTGACTCCTGTATTCTGCTCTTAGTCAAGTTTTATGGGACGACCGTTCTGGCTGATGGATTGCTGCGCCGCCTGAAGAAGCTGTACGACGCGCAGGCCAGAATAGCCATCGGTCAGCGGACGACGCTTCTCTGTTATAGCGTTTAAGAATTCACTGGTCACGTAGTGCAGGGCTTCGGTCGAATCAAGTTTGGGGACCCACACGTCGCCGGTCCGGTAACTTACGAGCGTGCGGTAGGCATCCTCTTTATTCTCAGCCTCTTCAGTGCGAGTCACCATCACGCCCTTGTCATAGACGCGAATCTTTTCCGTAGGCTCGATGTCATCATAGACGACCATCTTGCGACTTCCTGCAATCAGCGCGCGGCGGAATTTTACGGGCGAGAGCCAGTTGAAATGAAAGTGCGCTATGAACTCATCCGGGAAGTTGAGCATGACGTAGGCTATGTTCTCTATGCCGCGTTCTACGTGGCAACTGCCCGTCGCGGTCAAGGTCAAAGGCTGCCGGTCAATTATAAAATCCATTATCGCAAGATCGTGCGGCGCTAAATCCCACACGACGTTTATGTCTCGCTGGAAAAGCCCCAGGTTGATTCTGACCGAGTCGAAATAGAGTAGATCGCCAAGTTCACCAGCGCTTACAATCTCTTTAATCTTCTGGACAGCGCCCGTGTAGATAAAGGTGTGGTCAACCATCAACGTCAATCGCGCGGCTTCCGCAAGCTCTATCAACTCTTCTGCCTCACGTACATTTGTCGTGAAAGGTTTTTCCACCAGCACGTGCTTGCCAGCAAGAAGCGCATCACGGGCGAAGTTGAAGTGCGTGCTGACGGGCGTTGCTATAACGACTGCATCAAGCTCCGCGTCTGCCAGTAGCTGATGGTAATCGGTCGAAACCTTTGTCGCAGGATAACGACGCGCAAGCGTCTCCAAACGCTTAGAGTCCACATCGCACATCCAGCGCAATCGAGCGTTCTCCTGCTCTGAAAAGTTGCGCAGAAGGTTCGGCCCCCAATAGCCGCAGCCAATCACGCCGACAGTCGTCATACTCATAAAACGCGCGCCTTGCCCAGTTTTAAGTTTCGCCGAATTGATGCGAGAATCGTCCGAAGATAAGTTTTTCAATCCCTCTTAACTCGTACGAACAGGTCTGGCAAAGACCGTCATCACATCTCGCAGATTAACGTAGAGCGACGGATTCCATCTTCTTGCTATCAGCAGACCTCTGTCTCTTACAGCGGGCGGCAAGCCCGATTGGTGCAAAATCATAGAGAGGCTGACCCATTTGCCTCTCCGCATCAGACGAATGATTTCATAACCCATCTGAGATAATAATCTTTTTATCGTGCGCTCATCAAAGAAGAAATTGTGCGTGGGGTCTGCGAAGAGTCGCCACCTTTTGCCCGACACGCGGCGAAGAAGGCTTCCGTAATCTCCTGTGCTCAGCACAAGCACTCCTTTGTCCCGCATCATGAGGCGGGCATTCGCGAGCGCAACGTCAGGGCGATCTAGATGTTCTATCGTATCCCATAGAGTAATCACGTCGAACTTTGGATAGTCTCTTGTGAGAGTCGTAATCGAAGCTGACTCAACATCAAGGCGCAACTCTTCACGCGCATACTCTGACGCATACTCCGAGATTTCAAGCCCGCGCACTTTCCAACCTTTATCTCTCGCGGCCTCTAAAAAAAAGCCTGTGGCGCAACCTACATCCAGAAGCGTGCGACCGCCGGGCGCGAGCCGTTCCAGATCTTTCAGTGCGCGGCCAGCATTCCGGCGAATCGCCTCGCGGTCACTTAAATAATCTGCGTAAACGCCCTGGCGATAATAGGACTCCGTGTAATCGTGATCGCCGCCTTCACCGACGATGGGAGAAGCATAGACGAGGCCGCACGCTGCGCACCTGATTATGGGGCGAGTCAACTCGAAGAGTATCTGATTGCCAGCCAGGTTTCCGCACAGGAGACACTCGCTTCCAGGCGCTGTTTGTGAATTCGGCATACCGCTCTTTTTGAAATTACTCTAACCTCCCGGAGGCTTCAACTCTCTTGGCGACCAAGAGGATTGAGATGCCGCACAGGAGGGGCAGGCGAAAAGGCAGATGCCGGAGCAGTTTGAAGAGAAAGTGCGGCGTGGCGTTTGGCAGTATCGCGCCGCAGTTTTCCAGCAGGCAGATTTCCCAGCCCTCGGTATCAACCATTCTTCTTAAAAATCTTTTTGTCGAGCGCAGCAGCAGTCGCTCCTCTCTCTTAAAGAGTCCGTATAGAAAGAGCGCAAGATTGTATCTGTTCGGCTCAAAGATTACGACGTACTTGCTGGAGACGCGCTGCATCTCTCTAATGGCGAGTTCGGGCTGAAGCATGTGGTGAAGCAGTTCCCAACTCCAAACAGCATCAAAGGAGTTGTTCCGAAACGGCAGGGCGTAAGCGTCCGCGCAGGCGACGCGCGAGCGCGTGGGGTGATGCTCAAGCATCAGAGTGGAACGATCAACGCCGAAGAGGTTTGCGGTGTCGCGCGAAGCGTAAAAGGTGGAGAAACCATCGCCGCATCCTATGTCAAGTAAACGGTCTTCGGCTGAAAGTTTCAGGATAGGTCTAAGATATTCGAGCCGCTGTTTGGCGAAAAACTCGACGATAGGATGTCTGTAGGAACGTTTATTAACCGTTGAGTTCCAGTATTCTCTTTGCTTGGAATCTTCGTTCATACTCTGTGGGTCTTTGGATTTTGACGCAGACATCATTCGCTCTCTATTTGCTGGCGTGCCCGCGCTCCTCCCTCGCTGAAGTTGCTTCTCTCTCTAGCCCGACACTAAGTTTGGCCTGCGCTTCAGCCCGCTCAATAGCGAGCGTCTGCACCAGAATCGTGAGGCGGTTCGAGAGCATTGTAAGTTGAGCAAGGATGTAGATCAGCATGAAGACAATGAAGCCGAGCGCCAGCATGACGAGCGCAGAGACTGGAAAGACTGCTCCCACCATTTTGATGACGAGAGTTAATAAGCGCGGAACATCCAGTACGATTATGACGCAGAGTGTAACGGCTATGAAGATAACGCCGTAGCCCACGTATAAGCGTCCGCGCCGTATTAGATTTCCGATCCACACCAGCAGCGCAATTGCGATCAGGTTTAAGACCAGAATTCCCTGAACAGTCATCTCTCCCTCCGAGTCAAACTTGCCTGCACCATTCCCAGTAAGACCATAAGAGAGGTTTTCAAAGGGTACTTGAAGTGGCTCACGGTAGAATACATTGATCGGCCTCCGGTGCGCCTTTCGACCGTGATGGGAAACTCGCCGACGCTATAGCCCTGTCGTAAAAGATAGACGATTGCTTCGGCATGAAAGTCAACGAAATGCCAGTAGGTCAGAGGCTCGAAGACGGCACTCCCGATAACCTTTAGTCCCGAACTCGTATCATGAATCCTCTTGCCCGTAGTTAGTCTGACCAGCAGAGAGAAGAGAGAAGTGCCTATGCGTCTGCCTAAAGGCACTCCCTCTGAATCACGCCTGCCTAAGCGGCGCGAGCCTATGAGCATGTCCCAATTGCCTCTGACAAACTCTTCAAAGATGGCTTGCAACTGTTCGGGCCGGTGCTGCCCGTCCGCATCCAGCGTA
>QHXM01000024.1 GCA_003222945.1 Acidobacteriota bacterium | reverse complement strand
TTTGGTCTAAAGCGCTCCGCGTCAACGCCGTTCGGGTTGACCACGATCTTTTCATCTTCGACGCCCGCGCGCAGGAGGTTTCGACGCTCGACTTCAGAGACAACGAAGATGCGCGCGGCTGCTTTGAGGTTAAGGCGCTCGTAGCGTTCGAGAAGGCCGAGCCGTCCGACATGATCCCAGTAGCGACCGACCCAGACCTCCGAGCCGTTGTATTCGAGAAAGAGCGGCAAGCCCGTTTTCAAACTCGCTTCGACACCAGCCCAACTGAAGCGACTGTAGCGTTGATAGATGAATGCAGGATTCCTGGCTTGAATCTCTTCGACTGCATCGTGTGTGAAGAGCAGGTTGTTGTAGATGTCGAAAGCTGCGCGCGTCGTGCCAATCGGTTTAGGCCAGATTATCTTGAGCGGAGTCTTACGTTCATCAAGCCCGGCAATCTGATCGTTGCTGATGACCGAAATGCGCGCGCCGAGTTCGAGCGCGGCATTGATAAACCCGTTGATGTGGCTGGAAGCGCCGCCCGCCTGCGTGCCCGGTCCGGGCGTAGGACGCAGGTAAACTATCTCTAAAGCATCAATCGCGCTCTTCTTCAAATGAATTTTGAGATGCTCGCCGCGCTTTACGGCATTTTCCAATTGCCGCAACTGATGGCTTGCGCGCCGCAACGCTGCTGCGCTTATCGCAGCCTCGCGTGCCAATCTAGCGGGCGAAGAGACTAGACTGCGCGCTCGCGTCTCTTCACGACGCCCGCCGTGCGAGTCCATTATGATTGTGCGCTCCGCTCCTGCGAGTGCGCCGAAAAGCAGAAAGGCATTCTGCCCGCGCTGCCACGCAAGCTTCTCGGTCGCAACGGCAAAGATGTCTGGACGAAGCGCGCGCAAGGCAAAGAGTCTCTGCTTCATGCTTCCTCTTTCGATCTCTGCGCGCGGCAACTCTTCTATCAACGCCTGCGGATAACTTTCGCCAAGAGACTGTTTCGCGCGCCCCGGTTCACCGCTTAAGGTGAGCAGTATGATTCTCATATCGCGGCTGTTATGTAACAATAATTGATGCTTTGCCAGCAGAGCGCTATGTCCCGCTTCTCCTCGGATTATATTACTAGGGATCAACGGGTTATATGAAACCGCTCACTTCCAGACTTAAGCGTCTTGGGCCTTTATTGGTTCAATCGAACGATCCACAGGCTCATAGGCTCACGCGCAAAAGCATTGTCATAATCTGTTTGTCAATATTCTTCATCACCGTAGGCGTAAGGCTTCTTCAATGGCAAAACAATCGGCTTGACCTTGATAAAACAATGTGGAGATTGACGGCGCGTTATAAAGAGAGCGCGCAGTTATTAATCAACGGCGACCTGGCATCTTTCTTACGCGGCTCTGCTACGGCAAGCGACACAATCGTCCTGGCGCATCCGCCCGGCTACCCGCTTCTGATGGCATTAATCTACAAACTGTCGGGTAATTCGGATGCGGCGCTTCGTCTTTTTCAAATCTTCTGTGACGCCTGCGCAAGCCTGCTTATATTTCTTATAGCATCCGAACTATTGCCAAACGGGGTGGCGATTATTGCTGCTCTACTGGTCGCACTATCTCCGCAGTTCGCCTATCACTCTTTACTACTTCTACCTGATTCTCTTTCTGTTGTCCCGATTCTGATCGCATTCTATCTGATTGTTCGAGCCGTCAATCGTCGGCGCATTATCATGCTGATAGCAGCGGGCGCGTCCGTCGGCGTTTCATGCTGGTTAAGAGCCGATGCACTACTGCTCGCGCCTTTTCTATCTCTTATAGTTCTTGTGCTGTTTGAGCGGGGGAAATGGTTGAGCTATTGCCTCGCTTTAGTGGGCGCAGCCTTGCTTGTGATTTCGCCCATCACCATCCGCAACGCTCTTGTCTTCCATAGCTTCATTCCTTTATCGCTTGGCGGCGGAGTGATTCTAGCTGAGGGCGTTGCCGACTATGATTCAGAGAGACGTTTTGGACTGGAGGCTAAAGATGACGATGTCGTGCGACACGAGGCAGAGCTATTCAACCGCCCTGATTACGTCAATGACCTTTTCAGCCCCGACGGTATCGAGCGCGAACGCAGTCGCTACGCACGTGCATGGTGCGTGATTCGCTCAAACAAACTCTGGTTTCTAGGCGTCATGATGCGCCGTGCCGCATTGATGATCGAAGACGAGGATGTGCCAGTAGTATCGGTCGAGCCTTCTGTTACAAACTCGATTGAGATTACAAACAAAACGGAGCGCGTCTGGTCAAGCGATGCATCAGAGTTAATGTCAAATCGTGCTTCCGCATCAACGAAGGCAGAGCTTTCAATGACAGAGGACAATCAAGCTCTGCGAATCATGGGCGATGAGTCACAGCAGGGGAAACAGTTTGTCTCCGCGCCCATCCAAATAGAAAAGAGGACGGATTATCTGCTCAGGCTACCTATCAAGAGCGAACAGGGCCGCATGGTTATCAAGGTCGAGAGGGTGGACGATGGCGCTACGCTCGCTTCGGCAATTATTCCAGACTCTCTGGAACAGACCGCGCCCATGAAAGATTCCATGACTTTTGCCCTGCTACCTTTCGTGAGCGGCAACGCGAATCAAGTCCATATAGTGATGGCGAACGCCAACACAGAACAGGCACGCCCGATTGTAAATCTCGGTGGAGGAGAGCTATTCCGGATTGGGCCGTCTTTATATCTGTGGACGCGCTATCCCCGTATGTTGCTAAAAAGCGCTCAGAAATTTTTCAAAACCGCGTGGCTGCTCCCTTTAGCTTTATTCGCTATTATATTGCTGGCTCTGTCGCTACGAGGTCAGGTCTTAGCCGTCGTGCTCACTGTTCCCGTTTATTATCTGGTCATACATTCACCGCTACACGTAGAACCTCGATATGTCTTGGGCATACACTATTTCCTCTCAATACTGGTTGCCGTATCACTCTACTGGATCGCCACAGGGTTATGGCGGCAGACGCGAACGCTATTAGTCTCAAGACGGCTGAGGCCAGCACGGCAGAATGCGAAAGACGCTATAGCGCACCGGCAATCAAGCTCATCTTGAATAGATTTTTCGACGGACAGAGTTAAATAGCTCAAGCAACTCCACACGGCGCAGCAAGAATGCTTCGGAAAGAGGACGATGTGTGCGTGCGCGGAAATAGATTGCGACGAGCGTGAAGATTAAAGCATAGCTTAGGGTGGACGCGAGCGCCGCGCCGCGCGCTCCGAACAGTGGCACGAGTCCGAAGACGAGCGCGACGTTGATTAAGAGCGTCGCAACCCAGAATAGTGGAATCGCTCGCGGCAGCCCCATCGCGTTGAAATGCTGAACCAGCACCGATTCAAGACCTATCAGATAGACGCCCGGCAACAGAATCAACAACTGCACGCTCACGTCCGCAAACGCAGTGCCGTAGAGTAAAGGTAATAATAGACTCAGCGGCGCAGCCATGAGACAGATGAGCAGCATTATGAAGGTCGTATGCCTCGTGACAACACAGGTCAACTCGCTCGTCTCGTCCCTTCTCGCGACGACGCGCGGGAAGAGTAGCGTTGCTATCACGCCGGGCATCAGCATCAACATCATAGCCACTTGCGAAGCAACGCTATAGACTCCGGCCTCCACCCTGCCTCTATAAAAATTTACAACGAACAGGTCGGCGCGAAAAAGAAGCGCGCCCGCAAGTATTGAGATGTGAAATTTTATTCCATAGCGAATCATGCGCCCGAAGAGTTTGAGACTGGGACGCCATTTCAATCCTGCTTTCAACTTCGAGCCGTAAGCTACGACAAGCGTTGCGATGATGACGCCGATGAGAACGCTCGCGCCCGTATTCAAAGATACGAGCGTCCACAGTCCAGTGTTAAGGATGACGAGCGCGACAATCGCGTTTACGAGAACGAACGTCTGCCCCGCGAGGTCCAGAAGATTGAAACGCTCTATGCGACCGACCGCCAGGAAGATGTTCAGACCGACGAGCGTGATGAGTTGAAACGGAATAGAGATGGCGGCAACGCCTATCAATCGTGGCG
>QHXM01000137.1 GCA_003222945.1 Acidobacteriota bacterium | reverse complement strand
TTGATTGAAGCAGTCAACGCGCCCGGCTCGCTCAGAGCTTTTTTGTAAACTGCAATGTCCGCGTCCGTGAAAGCGCCCGGGCGCGCGACCGTTTTCTTGAAGATGTCCTCGACCACAGCGTAATTGTTCCTGCTCATCCACCATTCGGGCAGGCGCGGGATTTGGAAGAAGAGCATGTACCAGCTTCTCAAAGCCTGCTGCAAAGTCATGTTGCGCCGCCACACAGCCATCGGCGGGACTTGCATCGCCACAAGCTTCCTAACATACTCAGGATGTTTTTGGGCAACAGCCCAAGCAACGCCTGCGCCCCAATCATGTCCAACTATCGCAGCCGTCTGCTCGCCAAAATGATGAACAAGCCCGAGCACGTCATCAACTAGCAGATCAATCTTGTAATCCTCAACGCGCGCGGGCTTGTCGCTCAAGTTATAGCCGCGCATGTCCGGCGCAACGACAGTGTAACGCTCGCCCAAAGCCATCAACTGGTGACGCCACGAATACCAGCACTCAGGAAATCCGTGCAGCAGTATGACGAGACGCCCGCCGCTCCCGCGCTCAGCGTAATGAAGCCGCACGCCGCCAATCTGCGCGTAACCGTGCCGTATGGAAGAATCAAGATTTACGAGCGCATCACTCATGATTTTAGTCCAAGCGTTTGAGCCTCATCTTCATCAACATCAATCTCCATTCGCAGGAGCGCGGTCGAAAACGTCTTGCCCTGCGCGTCTGTCATCAAGGAGAGCGTGCCGCCGCCGCCAAGACTTTCATGCAGAAGAAAGTTTAGCGCAGAGAGATTCGGCAACTCGTAGCGTTCGACTTCGCCTTTGCAGATGCCTCTGAAATGTTGCTTCACACGCTCAGCCGTCACTTCGCGCACGAGCAGAGGATAAAAGTCCTCGCGCAGCGCGATGAGGCCGACGTTCGCCGTGTCGCCTTTATCGCCTGAGCGCGCGTGAGCGAGTTTTGTTAATTGAATACGCATGATTCGCTTGAATAGTAATAGCTCGGCCTTCAGCTTTCAATGTTTTAACTACGCGAAGGCTATTGCCGGGAGCGCAGGCATCCCTGCCTGCATTGAGCGCCAATAGGCGCGAACAATTCGTTAGATTGCTTCGCAATCTTGCACGCAAGGATGCGTGCGCTCCCAGCTTCTCAAGCTTCCGAAACTTCGACTCTCGGTGCTATCTCAGTCTTCGGAATCAGCGCGGGCCAGTAGGCGACGATCTCTTCAACCTTCGGTCTTCCTCCTGCGAAACCTGTGACGCCCGGCGGACCTGTCAAGATAAGCGGCGCAATCTCTTTGGTGAAACGTTCGACTGCTTTTCGGTCCTGCCCGCGCACGCCGACGCGGAGTTGAACTTCTGCCAGATCGGGCGAAGGCTCTCCGGCGAGTGGTCCGTGCGTGGCGTTTGCTCCGACGAACTCTGTGAGGATTTGATCGAAGTGTAAGCCCAAGCGTTCGAGACGTGCGCGAAGGGTTCTGTCTGCGGCTTGAGCCTTCTCGTAAGCGTCGGGCCAGGAATAGACGAGCGTGCCGACGGCCTTGAAGCCTGCGGAGTAGCTGATTGAAACTTTCAGAGTGTCCGTAGCGGGTCGCCCCTTTATGCCGAAGACGCGAACGCGGTCCGGTCCTGCGTCTTCCAGATGAACCGTTGTGAAATCGGCTATGCAGTCGGGCGTGATGTAGGAGTGCGGGTCGCCCATCTCGTAGAGCAGTTGCTCCTTGACGGCTGGAACGTTGACGCGCCCGCCCGTGCCTTCGTGTTTGGTGATGAAGAAAGTGCCGTCTGGGTAGGCTTCGGCAATGGGGAAGCCAACGTTGGCAAGGTCAGGAATGTTGCGCCAGTCGTATTGACAGTTTCCGCCGGAAGCCTGCGCGCCGCATTCTATGATGTGGCCTGCGATTGTTCCTCCGGCGAGCTTGTCCCAATCGTCCGCGCGCCAGCCGAATTCGTGAATGATTGGAGCGAGTGTTAATCCTGTATCGGTTGCGCGCCCCGTGATGACTATCTGCGCACCTCTGTTCAAGGCTTCGACCATAGGCCACGCGCCTAGATAAACATTCGCGCTCTGAATCCTTTCACGCACAGACGATAGAGGTTCACCTGTGTCCATGTTGCGAAGCTCAATGCCGCGCTCAAGCAGTTCGTCAATGCGCGGCATTATGTCGTCGCCTGTGACAAGACCTATGCGAAACTTTCCGCTCAAGCCAAGCTCACGCGCAACTTCGCGGACGGCATTGGCGCAGCCTTCAACGTTGACGCCGCCTGCGTTCGCAGTCACGCGAATAGTTCGCTCGACGCAGGCGGGCAAGATTTGTTTCATAAGGGGAACGAAGTCGCGCGCGTATCCCATCATCGGGTCACGCGCGCGCTGCTTCTGCATGATGGACATTGTGACTTCGGCCAGATAGTCGAGCATCAGGTAATCAATCGGTCCGCCCTCGACCTGACGCACGGGCGCGTCCAAAAGGTCGCCCCAGAAACCCTGACCGCTTGCGATGCGAATCTTCTCTTTCATGAAAAACAGAATCCAGAATTCCGAGAGCCAGAAGCTAAAGCAACATCAACCCGGCAGGAGAGAAGGCAAGCTCCAGGAGGTGCGAGATGTTCATAGAACCTGAGCGCATTAAAAGAGTATCAAGCTCCTAAAGGAAGCGAAACGTTATACATGACTTTACATGCCGCTCCTACAGAGCTTGATACTCTTTGTTATTCAGCTACGGCCATAAACATCTCGCTCCTCTTGGAGCTTTGAGTCTGGCTTCACCTATCGCGGCGACGACGTGTTGCCGTTGCTCATGTTCATGTTGCCGCCAGTGTTCGAGTTTCCGCCGCGACGACGACCACCGCGACGACCGCCTGTGTTTGTATTACCTGTTGGCGCTGTCGGCGTATTCATATTCCCTGTGACATCGCTTGGCGTGTTGGCATTCATGGTGTTCGCATTGGCGTTAGTGTTACTGCCACCGCTACGGCGACCGCGACGACGACCGCGCGGGGCAGGCGTAGTCGTCTCTGTTGGCTGAGCCGCTTCCGCCGGTGTCGCAGTCGTTTCAGTCTGCGCTGCCGCAGCACGACGACGACCGCGACGAGGACTGCCGCCCATGCGTCTTCCGCCGCCTGATGTGAACGACAGGGTGTTGCGATTGTCCGGCAGAGGCGTCAGCGTCAGGCTGTTTCCACTGTGGCGCGCACGAACCGAAACGCCCAGAGGCGTATTTGTCGTCGCATCCTTCAGGTCCGGGAAGTAGAGCGTCGCGCCCGTGTAGCTGCGAGTGTTGACGGCTGTGATGCGTCCCTTGTGCGTCGTTCCCTGACTTTCGATTGTGACATCGTTGCCGCTGATCGTAATGGTCGCCGGACCGGACGCCTCGAACCCGCCCGTCATAGTCAGATTGCCTGTGTAAGTGCCCGACAGGTCTTCGGGCCTACCGACAGTACGCTCCGCCTCAGCGTTCTGAAGATCGGTTGAAGTCTCGCCCGCAGGTATCGGGGCATTGCCGCTCCTGCGACCACGCCTGCGACGACCGCTGCGCGTCGTCGTGCTGCCTGACGTGTTGGTGTTTTCTTGCGGCGCGGCAGCGTTCGTGTTCTCTGTCGTTGCCGCAGCCCCATTTGCATTTGCGTTGCCCCTGCGACGACCGCCGCGACGCCTGCCCGAATTCATGTTCGTGCCCGACATGTTGCTGTTCTGCATTGATGTGTTGTCGTTCTGCATCGTGCTCGAATTTGAGTTCTGACCGAACACTACGAGGTCAGCCCCAATGAGAGCTAACGTTGCGACGAACACGAGTAAACGATTAACGAGTCTTACATTGTTGTTGCTACGCACGGTTTTCCTCCTCTTCCTGCATTATGCGCTTAAAGAAAAGCATGTCTGCGCTCTATTAGAAAACTTCTGGCGACTGCCGCTCAAAGTAAGATGGCAGTCGCCGCTCACTAAAGTTCCAGGCTATCAAGCTAAGGGGAAAGTTTATAATCAGTTGACAAGCAGCGACGGCACGAAGCACGCAAGCTTTCGTTGCGATAAAAATTTTCGCAAGCGAAACTTTTACGCTCGCTTTCAGACCAGAGACGGCGGCAGAACGAACTGACCGATGTGTGGTCCGCCGTAGTTCAAGCTCAAGTGCAGCGCCAACTCAAGCGCGTCGCGCGTGTCTTCGGGCAGAATCACAGCGTCAACGAATCCGCGCGCGGCTGCGAATTTAGCGTCCAACTGCTGCTCGTAATTTTCGCGCACGCGCTCCATCTCCATCTTCAACTCTTCGTCGGGCTGCTTGCCCTCTTGCTTCAATTTCTCCAACTGCGTTCCGAAAACAGCCTGCACGGCAGACTCGCCTTCCATCACGCCCATTCTCCCGGTCGGCCAACTGAAGATAAAGTCGGGATCAAAACCTTGACCTGCCATAGCGTAGTAGCCTGCGCCCGATGCGTGATTAATGGTCAGGACAACTTTCGGCACAACCGCTGTCGCCATAGCTTCGACGAAACGCGCGCCCGCTCTGATGATGCCTGAATGCTCCGCTTCCGAGCCGACCATAAAACCTGAGACATCCTGTATGAAAAGCAGTGGAGTTTGATGACGATTGCAGGTCTCTATGAAGTAGGCGACCTTTTCTGCGGATTCGGTGTAAACGATGCCACCGAAACGCGGAGCGCCGCCCGCTTCTGGACGAATCATTCCGCGACTGTTAGTGATGATGCCGACTCTAATGCCGCGCAATCGAGCGTGGCCGCAGATCATCTCTTTGGCGTAGTCTGCTTGAAACTCTTCCAGGTGTCCGCCGTCTAAGAGGCAATCGAGCACCTCGCGCATGTCGTAAGGCTGGCGATGATCTTCCGGCAAGATGTCGTAAAGTTCCCTCGACAGGCGCGCCGCTTCCGCGCTTTCCGTGACGGAGACCGCGCTTGTCTGTTTGACTGGAAGCTCCATGACGAACTCCCTAATCTTTTCCACACAAGCCTGGTCCGACTCGACACGGTAATGCGCGACGCCTGAAATGGCGTTGTGCGTGCGCGCCCCGCCGAGAGATTCGTTGTCAATCATCTGCCCCGTCGCGCCTTTGACAAGATTTGCGCCGCCGAGTCCCATGAACGAAGTGCCTTCGACCATGATGATTATGTCGGAGAGCGCGGGCAGATATGCTCCGCCAGCAATGCAAGGCCCCATGACGGCTGCAATCTGCGGAATCTTCAAGTAGCGGCGCATGATCGAGTTGTAATAGAAGATTCGCGCCGCGCCGTATTGACCTGGAAAGACTCCGCCCTGATATGGCAAGTTCACGCCCGCCGAATCAACCAAGTAGATAATAGGCACGTGCGAGCGCATACTAATCTCCTGCGCTCTTAAGATTTTTTTAATCGTCTCAGGCCACCACGAGCCAGCTTTGACGGTCGCGTCGTTTGCAACGACGACCACTTCACGCCCGCCGACGCGCCCAATCATCGTCACGACTCCGGCTGCGGGAGCTTGTCCTTTGTATTCGTCGTAAGCTACAAGCAGACCTATCTCTTGCCTGAATGTCTCTTTGTCAAAGAGCAGTTCGATGCGCTCGCGCGCCGTCAACTTTCCCTGCTGGTGCTGGCGTTCAATCTTTTCTGGACCGCCGCCTTGACGAACTTTCGCTTCTAGCCTTTGCAAGTCTGCCGCTAGTTCGCGCAGACGCATTCTGAGTTCCTTTTGAGCCGGTCGCAGTTCAGACTTCATTATGAATAGAGACCGGCTGCGTTCGCCTCTCTTTCGATAAAGGCGCTCGCGCACGACTCCGCATCCCGCTTACCTGTTCAGTTCTAAAGCTTTTGATATGGGCACAAAATATCACAGTCTGGTAACGCAATACAACGCGCGCATGAGGGCGAGGTCAATGATATTTGGAAACTAAGACAAGTGGAATTCAAGAAGAGGCAACTTGCGGTCAGCCTGCACCGATGATAAGACGAATCCGACGGCCTCAGCGCCCATTCGTTTGTAGAAGCTTTCGGCGTAAGGGTCGCTCTCAATCGAGATTTTTTTAGGACTTAACTTCGCGGCTGTCTCAACAAGGTGTTTCCACAGCCGCTTGCCGTAGCCTCGATTCATCGCAGCGGGTTCGATGAACAGATAGACCAACTCAATATCGTCAACGCGTTCGCGCAAACCATAAAACCCGACAGGCCGCTTCTCCTCTTCAAGCACGAAGACGGGAGAGCTTGCAATGTAATCAGACGATAGGGTCAACTCCGCGCGGCAGGCTTCCAGAAATTCCGGCATGTATCCCCAATGCGCTTTGGACCGAAGCGCCAAGTCGCTCAGCAAGCTTGCTTCCTCGGGCGACGCCGGGCGTATTGAAAGATTCCGAGCCTCTTCTGGCATGAATTTTATGACCAGAGTTTTGCAGTCAAGGTGCGCGCGTCTTTACCTTCCGGTATGCCTTCAAGAATCAGAACGCGCTGGCCCCGCCGTTGCATAATTACGTTGCCCTCGTCTGTGCGCCACGCCTTTTCATCTTCCGTTTTCACAGGCAGTGCTTCGGCAGATTTGTAACGCAACTCCGTGCGCTTTGCGTATGCGTTGAAGAATTCAACTGCGTCCTGCTCCGTGTCCCAAGCCGAAAGCTGAGTGATGAAGACGCCTCCACTCTTCGCCTCTTCATAGACGCTGTAGCGGTCTCCGCCCCATCCGGCTGCGGCGCGGCTGGACTCCTGATCCGATTTCAGAAACTCGTCCAGGATCAGATAGTAGCTCCATTCGCCGTTCACGTCCGTATCAATGCGCTTCCATCCAGGCCCTAGCGCAGATGAAATATCAGGCTGCGTGATTTTAACGGGCGCTTCGTGCGCGTAATATTTATCAACGTGAAGAATCTGCTCGGTTGATTGCGGCAACTCTGTGAAAGCCTTTGAGACCAGCGACCAGCCATCGCGTCTGTAGAGTTGTGTGACCCACTGCATTCCCTGTTCGTAAGGAAAGAGCAGAGATTCGCGTAGGGCGCGCGGCGCTCGGTCAATCTCTTCTGTTACAGACTGGCTAGACCCCATTGATTTCATGAGAGCGATGATTCTGAGCGGGCTTCGTGCTACATAGAGGCTCATAGTGACCTGTGCGTCGCCTTCTATGAGCGCGTGCGCCGCGAGTTCGGCGTCCGAGTCGCCCTTCGGCCATTTCTCGAAGCGGTGCAGGTTGAAATGTTGGTCCTGAAGTGCGTGTGTCAGTTCGTGCGCCATCACAGCCTTCTGGCCGTCAAGGTCAATCCAATCGGCCAAGAAAAACTCCTGCTGTTTGGGATCGTAGTAGCCAGCGACCTGCTCTGTCAGCAACTTGATGATGAAAGGTCGAAACTGAAAATCCTTTGGCACAAGACCGAGCTTTTTCAACGAGACTTCGGTCGCGTGCATCTCTGCTGGCGTGGTCTCTTCGTCCAGATTCTTGACCAGATAGTGCTCAATATCTGTGCGCGACTGCGTGTCGCTTTTTACTGCGCGCAGGATCGGCAATTGCCTGAGTTCGCTCGTCTCTTTCAGGACCGATTCAGTGGCTTCCTGAACTGCGGCCTTTTTTGCTTCATTAGTGACGACAGCCGTGCTCTGAGACTGCGCCTTAGTTACACGCACGTCGGGCGCAAACGTCGCCAGAATTAAAATGACGGCTAAGATTGCAGCCGTCCGAAGTCTGATTTTCTTTGACATCTTCTACCTTTCGCTTTTATAGTCGCGCGCATACGCTGGGCATGTCGGATTATAACAGAGAACCTTTACAGGGAGACATTCCCGGAGTCCGAAGGCGAGCGCACCTGATTCAGATGACTAACCTGCACGAAGAAGATGCATCGTTTGAAGAGTGGCACGAGACTTTAGTGCGCGTGCGCTATTCAGAAACCGACAAGATGGGTGTGGTCTATCACGCGAACTATCTTGTCTGGTTCGAGATTGGACGCACTGAGTTCTGCCGCGCTCGCGGCTTCTCTTACCGCGACATGGAGGAGAACGAGGACGCCTGGCTCGTCGTCGCCGAAAGCTATTGTCGCTACAAAGCTCCGGCCTACTACGACGATGAACTTCTGGTCCGCACGCACATCACGGAGCTTCGCCGCCGCTCGCTTCGCTTCGGCTACGAGATAGTCCGCATCACAGACGGCAAGATAATAGCCGAAGGCGAGACGGGCCACGTCGTCACGGACGGCAAAGGCCGCGTCCGCTCATTCCCCACAGGCTACACACAACTCCTGGCAACCGTCCCCGAATCAGCCATTCATTACACGCAGCCTCCGGGCGAGCGCGTTCCTGAAGAGATTCCGCCGGAATAGTAGGCAGTAGGCAGTAAAAGGGAAAGGCAGTTACACTTTTACTGCCTACTTCTTTCACTGTTCGTGCGGGAGTGAGAGTCGAGAGATTTCACGTGCTTTGCCTGTCGTCTCGTCAATGCTGATGACGACGGCGCAGATTCGCACCATTCCTGCGGCGTGGTCCGCTCGTTTATAGATTGCGGACGTAAAGCGTGTGATTACGTCTTCTGTTTTCATGCCTATGACGCCAGCATAGCTTCCCGTCATCCCAACGTCTGTTATGTAAGCAGTGCCTTCGGGCAGGATTCGCTCGTCCGCAGTCTGCACGTGCGTGTGCGTGCCATAGACGGCAGAGACGCGACCATCCAAGTACCATCCCATAGCAACTTTTTCGGAAGTCGCCTCGGCGTGCATGTCAACGATTCGCACCCTTACATCCGAAGGGATTGAAGAGACCAACTCTTCTGCTGCGCGAAACGGATCATCCGCAGGCCCCATGAAGACGCGGCCAATCAAGTTTAGAACAGCTACGCGCACGCCTTTGACTTCACCAATCCACATTCCGCTTCCGGGTGAATTCGGCGGATAGTTCGCGGGGCGAAGCAGGCGCGGCTGTTTCTCCATGTAAGGAATGACCTCGCGCTTATCGAAGATGTGATTGCCCGAAGTCATCACGTCAATGCCTGCGCGGAAGAGTTGATCGGCCAGAGGCGGCGTGATTGAAAACCCGCCCGCAACGTTCTCAGCATTCATCAACGCCAGGTCAATCTCGTACTGCTCGCGCAAATCCTCTATGCGCTCCATGACAGCAAGGCGACCGGGCCGTGCAACGACATCTCCAATGATTAGAACTTTCATAAACTAAAAGTGAATAGTGAAAAGTGAATAGTTAAGAACGGCTTTCCACTATTCACTTTTCACTATTCACTTTTCACTGATCTTAAGTGGCAGAGGGAAATCCGCGAGGGCCGCCCCGAAGCCGTAATTGAACCTGCACTTAACAGGTGGGTGACCTATTGTTAAGCCGCAGCCTCTGGCAAATCCTTAACTCTGAAGGACAGCACTGGCTTAAGAACGGCATCGGTCTCCCGATTCAATCGGCGTTGGCTCAATTAACTTAACTCGGTTACGAGAACCGCAGAATGAATCCCTCAGCCGAGAGGGATATTAACATAGTTAGAGTCGGATGTCAGAAGTTGCGTGAAAATTCCACTTTTTCCGCCAAAGGTGCAAAGGATTTTTCAAACAGTTTCTCAAACATTGCCCTTCCAACAGACGCAGACAACACTTTTCCACCGAAAATCGGAGATGCTGTCACCCTTTTTTGCACTTCTGACTATCTATTTGGTAGTTCCGTGCGTCTGTATGGCACTTCCGCGCAGATTTTTTGGACTTCTGTACGCCTTTTTGAGAGTTCTGTACGTCTGTATGGGAGTTCTGCGTGTCTGTATGGCACTTCTGTACATCTGTATGGCAGTCGCGTACTCTTTTTTGGGACTCCTGTAGTTCTGTATGGGACTTTTGTACGTGCGTATGGCAGTTGTGTGCAGCTTTTTGGCGATTCTGTCAATGCGGGCGAGACTTTTGCTTATGCCGTCGGTGATGCTGTACGTGCGGACGGCACTCCCGCACATAAAATCAGGCTAAGTGAAAGCAATGTTGCCCGTCGTGCTCGTCTGCTGCTGCTCGACGTTGCTGCGGACTTTCAAGAGACGATCAAGCATTTCGGCGCACTCGGCGCTGCGAGAGGCGAGTTGAGAGTCGGCCTGTTCGTGCAGGCGTTTCAGGCGATGAAGTTCGTCCGCTATGTGGAGCGCGGCGAGGATTGCGACCTTCAGGGAGTCAACCGTGAGCGTCCCCGAAGAGATCTCGCGCATACGCGCGTCAACGAACTCGGCCAACTGCGCTATGTATTCGCTGTCGCCGTCGGAGCGAATGTTGTAGGTCTGGTTGTAGATTTCCACGCGGATGGTGGGTGTTGTTGCTGCGTCCATATTGCCTTTCGCCAGACTCATCTTGTTATTTCCGTTCTCGCTCATTGCCGCACCGCCTCCGCCATTTCTGGATCGAGCGCGGCGATAGCATCAAGCATCGCTTCGACCTTCATGCGAATCGTGTCGCGCTCCGACAGCAGGCGCTCGACCTGATTTTCGAGCCGCTCTTTTTCGTTGAGCAGGCTGCCAAGCTCGCGCCTGATGGATGCGATCTCGCGTTCCAGTCCTTCCTTCTCCTGACGAAGCGTTTTCGTCAGTTCGATGGTGCGGTAAATTTTGTCTTCAAGATGCGAGAATTTTTCTAAACCAGATAATCCGACCATCGCTCATTGACTCCTTCAAAGGGGCGGGGGCTAAGACTAGCCGCAAGATTATGCGACTTCCTGCTTCAGTTGTCTAGAGGTTATTGCCGTTCGGGCTGTAGATTTATCAGAGCCTTGTTGCTCACCAGGCCGTGCGCCTTGACGCTGACCCAAACATCGCCCGCGCCTTCCAACTCGTCGGGTAGCTTCACGTTCACCTGCACCAACCCGGCGGGACCCTCAACCGGGTCCGCAGCTTCCGCTTCCATTCTATAGACTCTCCCTCGCGAGTCTTCGGCCATCGCCTCAAGGTCGTGAGGTTTCTGCCCGTACTCCGCCTCGACGTTGAACACCAGAAGGGTTATGCGCGTGCGCCCGTCGGTATTAAGCGGATACTTTGTCCTGACCGAGAACGGCTCTCCCTTGAGCGTTATGCTGTTGAGAGCCGCCGCGCGGTTTGAACCCTCTAAGGCGACGAGCACGGGCGGAGAGTCCGTCATTATGTCAGGACGCTTGAGCACGACCCAGCCGTTACGCTCGAATATCTTGACGTAACCCTTCTTCTGCTGCAGGGACAAGTAATCCTCCAGCGGCTGATAGTTGCTGAAACTATTAGTCGGGACGCGGCTGCTCGTGATGATGTACTTGTTCTCGGGAGGCGTCATAATAGATGTGATGACATAACAGGTGCGCCTGTGCATCAGATGTGTGGCGATAGCGACTTGCGCAGAGACGGTGGCATCCTTAGGTATCACAGACATGGCCGCGTAGCCGTCCCTGTCCTCATCTGTCAAACGCCAGTAAGAGGGTGCGGTCAACCGCCAGATCGGGAGTTCAGGCTGCATATAAAGATTGATTAAAAGAATGACCAGACACGGCACAAGTATGAAGGCCCTGCGCGCGCGCTCCCCTTTGACCAGCTTCGCCAATCTACTTAGCGCATCGGCGGCGGCCATTGCGACGAGAGGGGCAATCGTCGCGTTGTAGTGAAAAGTGGGATCCCAGAAGATATCCCTGTCTGAGAGAAAACGCTCGGCGAAAATGGGGACGAACAAGACTATGAGCGGCGAAAGCAGTGGGAGCGCGAGGAAAGGAGAGAAGATAAGCCAGATAGTCCGTCGCTTAACGGCGGGCGTAACCAACACCCTCAAGGTCAGGCCGGGCCTTGTAATCATAGTCTTGAAGGCGCTCGACAAAGTTCCACCGAACGTATCATAAGTCCAGTAGCGGTGCGGGTGTCCAGAGAAGAAAGGGATGACCACGTTTATGATGAGCGGAAATGTCAGCGCTCCCAGAGCCAGGGCGATGATGCCGTCTCTGTAACGCTTCTGTAAGAGAAGGTAGATGCCAAAGAACGCTACCAGGGCGGGCATACTCTCCTTGGTCAGCAGAAGCAGAATAAAGCAGGTGAAGTAACCTTTCGCCTTCCGCACGTCAATGAAGTAGATAGCAAAGGCTATGAGAGGAATGGCGAAGGCTATTTCATGAAAATCAAAGTCTATGGTCCGCTGTATGGCCCAGAAAATTGAGTAGGAGATGGTGAGCAGCCACGCCGCGTGCTTGCCTAGCCGCCGTTCAGTAAACAGAAAGATCGGGATGATTGATAGGGCGACGATCAGGGCCTGCCCGACGAGCAGCGCCGCCGCGTCGTCGTAAATCCAGAAGAGCGGGGCCAGTATAGCTATGATCGGATGGAAATGATCGCCTTGCGTCGCATGAGGCGGGCTGATATTGCTTTCGCGAAGGAGGCTGCCCGATTGTAGTTCGCTTTAACAATTTTCATTCTGGTCGTCACCTGCGATAGTCATTGACGCGGAATGAAACCTCTTGCCGATTATTTTTGAAGTTGCGCCTGCACTCTCTCCTTCTCATACTGCGCCCACTCCAACTGTCTTTCGACGAATTCTTTCATGTCGTTCTTTTTATCGGAAGAATCCGCTTCCTGATGCTCAGGGCGATTGCTCCAGTAGTTTATAAACTCGTCGAGCGCGGCGATGCACTTGCGCCCGACCTCTGCAAAGTTCGCGTCCAGGTTTTGAACTGCATCTTCATATTCTTGAAGACTGCTCTGCGCTTTCAATGTTATCTCTTCGTCATCTGCCATGCGTGTTCTCCCTTTCGAGTCATGCGCGCTTCTTTTAGCTGCTGAGTTTCGCTTTTACAATATCGCTAATAGTTCTTCCATCCGCGCTCAGGCCAGCGAGACGCGCCTGCGCGGTCTTCATCACAGCGCCCATGTCGCGCATTGATGATGCGTTTGTCTCCTTGATCGCTTCCGTTACAGCCTGCTCTATCTCTTCGCGCGACGCGCCCTGCGGCAGATAGTTCTCTATGACCTCAATCTCGGCTCGCTCCTTATCTGCCAACTCCTGACGGCCAGCCTTCTCGTACTGCTCTATGGAATCGCGCCGCTGCTTCACAAGAGATTGCAGAGCTTTTGTCATCTCTTCATCCGTCAACTCGCCGCCCTTCTCTATCTCGCGGTTCATTACCGATGCCTTGACCATGCGAAGCGTTGAGAGCCGCGCAGCATCTTTAGCTTTCATAGCGGCTGTCATGTCCCCAATAATTCTCTCTTTCAGACTCATATCAGAAAATTCCTTTCGTCTAAGTTGTAAGCCGAAAGGCATCAGGTTTACAAGTGCAGGGCTGAATAGTTTACAATTGGCGCGCTCGTTCAGTCAGTCTAAAACTCTGGCCTACTCTGCTTATATCAATGCGCTCGTTGACGGACGCCCGCGCCGCAATGATCCATACACGGGGCGAGATGATGAGCCGAATAGTCCGCAGCCGGAATCACTATTCTCAATCCAATTCGCTCCGGCCTACATGGTTGCAATTCCGGCTCGTCTATTCGGATTATCAACATCAACGACCTTCATACTGTTGCTGGTTATCGCAGCCTTCGCTTCAGGGCTTACGATTTTCCGTCTCATCTGGGAGGTCACAGGCGAAGAATATCTTGCGGCTACGGCGATTCTCTTCGTGCTCTGTCTGGGCACACTCGCCTCAGCGCAGGGAGAGATTCAATACCTGTTCGGATTCGGACCAGCTTACGACAACTTCCCTTTTCTGCGACGCTATCTTCCCGCCGTGTCATTGCCGTTCTTCTTCATCTTTTGCACATTCTTGTGGCGCATATTGACGGTAGAAGATAGTCGCAAGAGAAGATTGTCGGCTGTCCTGACAGGCTTAACGTTTGCGCTGCTCGTCTTCTCATATTTCTACCTGTGGACCGCTGCCATCGTGATGCTCGCCGCCTTAGCGCTTCTACTGCTGATTGCGCGCCCTGAAAGGCGGCTTCAAACGCTTAAGGATTTCGGCGTCATAGGAATCTTCGCGGCTGCGGCGCTTCTGCCCTACTTCATACTTCTATCGCATCGCGCGTCAACGATGGACAAAGCGCAGGCGCTCGCGCTGACGCACGCGCCGGACCTTTTTCGCTCTCCAGAGTTGATAGGAATCGCTGCTTTCATCGCTCTCGCGCTGGGAGCGCAGCGCACGCTCGTCAAGTGGCAGTCGAGCGCAACGCTTTTCACAGCGGCTCTGGCGCTCACGCCTTTCGTAGTCTTCAACCAGCAGATCGTAACAGGCCGCTCGCTTCAACCGATTCACTATGAACAGTTCATCATAAACTACGTCTCGCTCGTTGCAGTTGTATTAACCTTCACTCTGCTCTGGCGCGGAGGACGCGCAAAGAGCGGACGCGCAATTCCCGCACTTGCTCTTGCCTGCGTTGCGCTCGCAAGCTTCGGCTGGGGGTATCTCGAAATGCGTGCACCGCGAGATATACTTTCAGAGCACAATCGCACGAGGGACGAGGCCGTGCCCGTAATCCTACGGCTGAAAGAACTCGCGCATAGCCTGCCCGCCGGGACCAATACTTTTCCGATAGTCTTCTCATCGGACGATTTTCTGAACGAGAGCCTTCCGACCTACGCGCCCCTTGGCGTACTCTGGACCCGCCACATGCACGTCTTTTCAGGCGTGACGCTGGAAGAGAACAAGGAGCGTCTCTTTCAACAACTCTATTACGAAGGGACAACGGCGCGTGAGTTTGATGATCTGGCGCACAACGACTTTCAGGTCCTGCTCGCACTATTCGGATGGGAGCGCGCCAACAAGAACCTGACGATTAATATAAGGCCGATCACCGAAGCAGAAGTCAGCGCAGAGATTCGCAACTACTCCGACTACATAGCAGCCTTCGACCGCGAGCGCGCCTCTCACCCGACGCTCTCCTACGTCGTCACAAGCATTGATGACAAATTCGATTTCACCAACCTTGATCGCTGGTACACGCGCGAGGCTGGCGAGCGCATAGGCAGGTTTATGCTCTACCGTGTCAAGCTGAAATCGTAAATAAAGAAGAATCCGCCTTTCTCACGTGAATGCGAATTCAAAACGCGAAACTTGCTTGACTCTGTGTCGTTAATTTTGAAAACATAGAGAGCATGAGCACCGAGATTGTTGATTACATGGACGCCATCGAGCATCTACCGGCAGGCGCGACCTTGCGGTTGCCATCGGTCAGTTGGGAAGAGTATGAAACTCTGCTCTCCGATCTGACGGACTGGCCGGGCGTGCGCGTTAGTTACGACGATGGGAAGTTGGAGATTATGAGTCCTCTACCTGAACATGAAGAATACAAAGATTTCATATACAGTCTAGTTCGCGCTATCTCCGACGAGTCGGGCATCACAGTTGAGACCAGAGGCTCTGCGACATTCAGGCAGAAGCGTAAGGCGAAAGGTGCTGAGCCGGATACTTGCTTCTACGTTCAGAATGCTCAGCGCATCATAGGGAAACGGACGATTGATCTGGAAGTTGACCCGCCGCCAGATGTCGTGGTTGAAATTGACACGACCAACGAGTCCTTGAGCAAATTCAACATCTACGCCGCGGTCGGCGTGCAGGAAATCTGGCGTTACGATGGCGAGCGTGCCTACATCTACAAACGCGCAGATCAGGTTTACCTGGAAGTGGCAGCAAGTCTGGCCTTCCCCTCACTGACCTCCGACGCACTGACGGAATTTATCGAACAGAGCAAAACGCAAGGACAGACCGCAGCTTTGGCCGCATTCAAACAATGGTGGCGATCACACTCAACATCCGCCAGCTAATCGAATACAACCTCTGCACGAAATCAGCAGGAGTTACTCTTCGGATTTATATGTTTTAGTGAGCGAGCGGGTAATCGTTCTCGTTAACCATGCCCGTTTGAACGCGACAGATGCTCGCGTAAATATCTTCCCGTGTGAGAGTCCTTAGCTTTCATGATCGCTTCGGGCGTGCCTGTCGCAACGACGTGGCCGCCACGGTCGCCGCCTTCAGGACCAAGATCAATGATGTAGTCTGCGGTCTTTATGACATCTAGGTTGTGTTCGATGACGAGCAATGAGCCGCCAGCTTCAAGGAGCGCGCGGAAGGCTGCGAGCAGTTTGTTGATGTCGTCAAAGTGAAGACCTGTCGTAGGCTCGTCGAAGATGTATAGGGTTTTCGCGCCCGTGCGTTTAGATAGATGCGCGGCGAGTTTGACGCGCTGCGCTTCGCCGCCTGAGAGTGTTGTAGCGGATTGGCCTAGACGCAGGTAGCCTAAGCCCACATCATCGAGCACGCGCAGCTTGTTCGTTATCTTCGTGACATCGCGGAAGAAGGTCATGGCCTCGCGCACGGTCATTGAGAGTACGTCGTTGACGTTCTTGCCTCGATAGCGAACGTCCAGAATCTGCGGCTTGAAGCGTGTGCCCTTGCACTCTTCGCAAACCAATTCGACATCGGCCAAGAACTGCATCTCGACAGTGACCGTGCCATCCCCTTGACAGACTTCGCAGCGCCCGCCCGGCACGTTGAAGGAGAAGAATGAAGGGTCAAAGCCGTGCGACTGCGCCTCGCGCGTGGAAGCGAAGGCTTCGCGTATGGCGTCATAGACTTTGATGTAGGTGACAGGATTCGAGCGCGGCGTGCGGCCTATAGGCGACTGGTCAACAAGTATTACGTCGTCAACGAACTGTCCGCCATCCAATTTCTGAAACGCGCCGACGTGCCCCTGCCAATCGCCGCGCTGCTTCTTCAAACCTGCGTAGATGCAATCGTGAATCAGAGTTGATTTACCAGAGCCTGACACGCCCGTCACACAGACGAGCATGTCGAGCGGAATGTCAACCTCAATGTTTTTCAGGTTGTGCTCGGATGCGCTGTGCACGCTTAGCCGACGTTTCTGCGGCGCGCGTCTCTGCTTAGGCGATTTAATCTCAGCCTCGCCGCGAAGGTAGCGCGCCGTCAGAGAAGATTTGTCTGAGAGCAGATTCTCAAAATCCCCTTCATAAATCACCTGCCCGCCGAGTTCGCCAGCCGCAGGACCAATGTCAAGAATGTGGTCCGCCGCGCGCATCATTTCGGCATCGTGCTCAACGACCAGCACAGTGTTTCCTATGTCGCGCAGGTTGTGAAGCAGACGAATCAATCGCTCGCTGTCGCGCGGGTGAAGACCGATTGAAGGTTCGTCCAGAACGTAGAGCGCGCCTACTAGCGATGAGCCTAGATTGGTCGCAAGCTGAATGCGCTGCGCTTCACCGCCAGATAATGTGGAAGCCAGGCGGTCAAGCGTCAGGTAATCTAAGCCTACATCAACCAGAAAACGCAGTCGGCGTCTTACTTCAAACAGCACGCGCTCAGAAATGGCCGCCTGCTCCGTCGAAAGCTCTAACTGGTCGAAGAAGGCTGCGGAATCTTTAATCGAAAGCGCGCAGACTTCAGGCAAAGTCTTTCCACCGACGCGAACATCACGCGCCTCTTGTCTTAAACGCCCTCCGCCGCAATCTGGACACAGCGTGTAGCCTCGATATTTCGAGAGAAAGACGCGTACGTGCAGCTTGTACTTTTTAGTCTCCAACCACCCGAAGAAACCGCGCACGCCGCTCCAATTCCCCTTGCCTTCTATGATCGCTCGCTGGTCCGCACGCGAGAGTTCCAAGAAAGGCACGTCCATTGGAATCCGCTCAGACTTGCAGAAGCGTCTTAGCTCCGTCCTTGCCCACTCAAACTGCGGCTTCGTCCAAGGCTCAACCGCGCCCTCGCTCAGCGTCAACATAGGATTCGGAATCACCAAATCCAAATCTAATCCTATAGTGTTCCCAAACCCCTGACAGGTAGGGCACGCGCCAAAAGGATTGTTGAAGCTGAACAGTCGCGGCTCAGGCTGAGCATAGATTGTGCCGTCATACTTGCACTCGAAACGCTCTGAGAAGCGAAGTCGCCGCGCTTCATCTTCAACCGTTTCGATTAGAGCTATGCCGTGTCCTTCTTGAAAGCAGGTCTCAAGAGAATCAACCAGACGCTCGCGCACATCCGCGCGTGCGACAAGGCGATCAATGAGAACGTAAATGTTATCGAAGTCCGCGCGCGTGTAATCATCCGGCGAGCTAAGATCAATCGTCTGTCGCGCCACAGCATCGTAGAGCCTTGTGAAGCCGCGCTGCATCAAACTCATCACGTGCGCTGTGACCAATTGGCGCGTGAGCGCCTGCGTCTTCGGCTCAGCTTTACGTTTTCTTCCAGTCTCCTTCTTCTTGCCATTAGCGTTACCGTTTGTCTCTGCGCGCAGGCCAGCTTCCGCCGGGAAGAGAACATAAAACCTTGTGCCTTCTGCGAGCGTGTCAAGGACTTCTACGGCGGCGGATTCTGGCGAATCTCTATTGACTTCGCGCCCGCAGACGCGGCAGTAGGTCGTGCCCGCTCGCGCATACAGGAGGCGCAGGTAATCGTAAACTTCCGTCTGCGTGCCTACGGTCGAGCGCGGGTTGCGCGTGGAGTTCTTCTGGCGAATGGCTATGGCGGGCGCAATGCCGCGCACCTCGTCAACGTCCGGCTTGTCCATGCGCTCAAGAAACTGTCGTGCGTAAGCCGAGAGCGATTCGACGTAGCGGCGCTGGCCTTCCGCGTAAATAGTGTCGAAGGCAAGCGAGGATTTCCCTGAGCCTGAGACGCCCGTGACGACCGTCATGCGCCCGACGGGGATTGAGAAAGAGATATTCTTGAGATTGTTTACGCGCGCCCCGCGCACTTCTATTGCTTCTTCAATCATAGTTCTGAGCATGAGCCGAGTCGCACAGTGGGAGATTTCAAGGCTTCGGCAAACTCACATGATAACCCGAAATTTTCAGAAGGAGAAATGCGGAGAGGTTATGAGCCGGTTGAATAGTTAATCGTTGACCACGCTGCGGCGAGTAACGTATTTTAGGGGCGCTTCATCGACTGTTAAGCCAGCTTTCAACGGAAACGCATCTCCTCGCGGACTGGAGCATCGAATGTTTCGTAAAGCAGACAGACTTAACGCGGAAAGCTTGAGACTCACGAAAATAGCATTAGGTGTTGCGCTCGTTACATCGATGTTGTATGCCGCCTCCTCGAACACGTTAGCCCGCTGCGTAGATAGTTACCCTCCATGCCCGACAATCTCCATCTCATGCCCGACGAATCAGGTCACTGCTGGCGCGCCTGCTACTGTGAGTGTAAAGCTCAGCGGTGGCGACACG
>QHXM01000023.1 GCA_003222945.1 Acidobacteriota bacterium | reverse complement strand
AACAATCGCTTGCCAGCGATTCTCCGCGATGAAACTCTTGGTGCTTCTGCCGTTCTGCGCGTGGTTCTCGATTCTGACTTTGTTCTCGTCAAAATGCTTTTGCAGCATCTCGCCCCAGCCGGTTTCGGGTCGCTTATCGGGCTGCTTCTCAGCCATAGTGGAATCGCCAGCCAGGTAAATAGTGATCGGCTCTTTCCCGAATGCGCTTCCGCCGAAAAGTAAGAGTATGAGAAATGTGAAAGTGATTTTCGACCGGAGAGATAGATTGAAAGCAAACGAACGCGCCCTTTTCATTTCAACTTTCCCGATTTGAAAAAACCTTGATGATCTATGGTCGGGTGATTTCGGCTTGAGCCGTTCAGATTCTACACCTGAACGGCTCAAGCTTGGTTGCTGGCCGGAAAGTTACCAATCCAAGCCAGAGTCTTTAGAACACGAACTTCATGCCGAGTTGAATGTCACGCGGGTTGTTGCGCTGCGTGGTCACAAGGCCAAAAGTTCCAGTGTTGCTCGGATCAAGTCCTATTCCGTTTCCGAAATAGGGATGGTTCAAGGCATTGATGGCTTCAGCACGGAACTGCAACTTCTTGTTCTCGCCAATCCTGATGTTCTTGGAGATCGAAAGGTTGACGTTCGAGAAGGGCTGGTTGCGCATTGTGTCGAGTGTGGTCGGCACGTTGCGAAGACCCGTGTTGAAGTTGTTCAGACGGACTATGCCCTGACCGTTGACGAGCGGGACAGTGAACGCTGAAACGTCAATGCCGTACTTCTGCCCGCCTATGTTCTCGCCCACGTGACTGACAAGCTGGTTGAAGTCGCCTTCGTAGTACCAGACCTGAGTCGGGCTGAGAGTTAAAGGCTCACCGCTCTGCCATTCGTAAGTGCCATTGATCTGCCAGCCGCCGATGACCAGATCGGCAAGACGGTTCATGTCTTTGCCGAAGGAGCGGCCTCGACCGACGGGCAGTTCATAGACGCTTGAGAACGTAAAGCGGTTCGGCCTGTCGTCAGACGAGATGCGATCCTCCAACTGTGCGTCGGACGGGTTCAGATAATCCTGTCTCTCACGAAGACGCGAACGTGTGTAGCTTGCCGTCATGGTCAAACCCTTGGAGAACCGCTGCGACACCTGTAGCTGAAGCGCCGTGTACCGGTTCGTGCCGTTGTACTGCTCTATCCAAAGATTTGTGAACTGCGGATATTGCAGAAGACTCTGCGCACGAGTAATGGTCGTCGCGCTATTGAAGGGACTCGTCGTCGGCAGCAAGTTCCTGAACGGATTTGGTATCGTTGCCGAAAGCAGCGTGTTTGCTGCCGTGTCGGAGGCGATATCAGTTCCAAGGAAGTTGCGCGGAACGTAATTGAAGTTTCTCGCAACCCCCATGTCGTAGCCCCACGCCTGAACGAAGTTGGCTTCAAACACGAAATGTCCCGGCAACTCTCTTTGCAATCCAAGGATGATGCGCGCGAACTTAGCGTTCTTGCGATCCACAGGAAAGACAGGTGCGCTCGATGAGCCTACGTCAATACCTGTACTTGTCAGCAGACCCTGACTTGCGCCCGGTGCTGGCAGAACGCCGTTCGGGAATGGATTTGTCAGAGTCGCAACGAAGTTCAGTCCGTTGTTGTTTGAAGGCACGAAGGGAGTCGAGCCAGCGAAGCCAGCTTGCAACGGATTCGACTGAGCCTCGATCTGGTGCGGGGCCATGAAGATGCCGAAGCCTGCGCGCCAGACGGTCTTCTCGTTCATAGCGTAAGAGACGCCAACGCGAGGCTGTATGTTTCTCTTGTCAGCATCCCACGCTGTGCGGTCGCCGCTGTCGGCGAAAGTGTATCCGCCGAGCACGCGGAACTGAGAGGGCGTCAGAAGAAAATTATTTGGGTTCGCGTTAAAGGATGTAGTGTAAGCAGCACGCGCAGCCGCATCAATCGGACTCACAGTGTTCAGATCGAATCCGCGCTGAATGCGGTTGTAGCGCTCCGTCAACGCTCCTTCCAATTCATAGCGCACGCCCAGGTTCAACGTGATCTTAGGCGTCAATCGCCAGTCGTCCTGCACGAAGAAGCCGTGATAGTTGGACTGCACGGAGTAAGTTATAGGGTTATCAATCTGGCTTGCGGTTGAGCCGGAGCCAGTGGTCGGAATGCCTAAGAGAAACGCCGCGATGTCGCGCCCGAAAGCGTTGCGCAACGTGCTCGAAGAGTTGGAAGCAGGGCTTGTAAACGTGCCGTCGAAGAAGAGGCGACCGCCCTGGTAACCGTTACTGATGAAGTTCTCGCGGACGTTGCGGAAATCATAGCCAAGCTTAACTGTGTGATTACCATAAAGCTTGGTCAGCGTGGGTTGGAGCGATGCCATCATGTAGGGGCGAAGCCTGCCCAAATTCCAGTCCGAACGCATAGAGCCGAGGTCAGAGCGAATCGGGCGCGTGGCGTCCAGATTCCTCATCTCGATCATTGGGAAGTATTGATAGCCGCCGAATGCTGCGAGCGATTGAGCAGAGATGCCCAAGCTTGCAGGGTCAAGAGTTAGAGCAGGGGCGCGGCGCTGCTCGAAGCGATTGTAACTTGCGCGAATGTCCAGAACCGTTGTTGAAGACAGAGTGTTCGTGTAATCAATGTTGCCTCCGTCGTTGGTCCTGAACTCAAACCCCTGCGTAATCGATACGCCGTTGACGTAGCTGTTCTGCGCATCCGCAGCCCAGTTGTAACGATCTTCAGGATTGAAGCTGTGGTAATACTTGCCGAAGATCGACTGCCTATCACTGATCTTGTGGTCAATGCGCGTAAGCCATGCCCTGTACTTCTCATGTCGAATGACATTTGAGAAATAGTTGTTCTGCGTGCCGTTTGCTCCCGTGCCCGCAACGTTCGGCAGCGGGTAGTAGGCCATCAGCGCTCTGGCTACAGGGTTGAAGAGCGATGCCGGGATGATGTTGCAGTTGGGGAAGGCAGCCGTAACAGCGCCACTCGTCGGGCAACCGAAAGATGAGAAGGTCTTGTCGCGCCCGTTGTAAACTTTCGGAATATAGACAGGACCATCAATCACGCCGCCGAAGCGATGATACGTCCTTATAGGGCGACCCTGACCGGCACGGTTCGAGAAGAAGTTGTTGGCCGTGCGGCTACGGTTACGGTCAAAGTAATAGAGCGAGCCGTGCGGATCGTTCGTGCCGCTTTTGACCACAACGTTGACGGTCGCTCCGGCAGAGTAGCCCTGCTGAGCGTCGAATGTGTTGGTCTGGATTTTGAATTCCTGCGTAGCGTCCGAAGGCGGCGAGAATCCAACGCCAGCGTCGAACGCGTAGTTGGGCGAGCCGTCCAGCGTAATCTGGTTCTGCGCGGGCGCACCGTTCGAGCGAAAGGCCGCAAGGTTGCCGTTCGAGATGGGCGCAGTAAACTGCGGATTGCCTGTGTAGGAAACGCCGGGCGCTAGTGTAGCCAACTGATAGGGCGTTCCTTCCGACAAAGGCAACTCGGTGACCTGCCTTGTGGTGATGACTGTCCCGGTGCTGACCGATCCGGTTTCAAGCACGGGCGTTGTGGTTACGGTCGTGACCGTTGCAGCCACGCCTATAGCCATAGGCACATCCAAAGTCAGTTTGTCTGCGACCTTAATTTCTATCCCTTCACGCACGGCTGTGTTGAATCCCTGTTGCGCGACGGTCAGCGTATATTTTCCTGGTTGTAAAAGAGGGAAGTTGTAAGTGCCCTCGTCGTTTGTCGTAGTGGTCGTATCGCTGTTGGTCTCTATGTTCTTAATAGTGACCGTAGCTCCGGGTATCGCTGCACCGTTCGGGTCTGTAACCTTGCCCGTAACAGAGCCGCGGAACTCCTGCGCGCTGGCCGTCACAAACAGAGATAGAAGCAACAGCGCTGGCAGGATACCTTGGCGAAATATCTGCTTACACATGGGTCTTTCCTTTCAAAATAATTTCGTTAGCAGCACTTGAAGCAGTGCTGTCTGGATTAGTAGCCGAGAAAGGCCAACTGTGCGCCCGGTTAATATTGTCTTTCACTTTCAAAGCTCACGGCGCGCAAACTGCTCGAAGTTGAGCAATTCTATCTGAATCGTCAGGTGACGACACAGGTCTGACCAATCAATAATTGTCTAGAAGTTTCGTCGCTCACACTGGCCCTGTAAAAAGAGAAGCTTTAGGAGCTCGTGTGAATACAGGATAAGGGGGCGAAGACGTGTTCTTCGCTTCCGAAGCTTTATCCTGTCAGCTAGTCTCTGATCTAAAACGTTTGCGCCAAAGACCTCAGTATTAGTGCAAGGAAGGCACAAGCCCTGCTCACCGTCTTCCATAACGGAATCAATAGGAGGTTTGATTGACGCTTCTCCCTGTCAGAAAGGTGGCTTTAATCGTATTGATATTTCCAGCTTATCTGCTTGTTTTGGGGGAGGCTAATTCTCTACTATGTTGGGAATGTTGTCAAGCGCCTCGCTGACCAATTTTGATTTTTATTATTTAAGGTATGACCAATTAAGTCGGAGGCACTCAGGGAGGTCTTCGGCCTCCGACTCTTTATTATTGCCTTTTGCCTGCGCGTTTCTTTTCGGGGACGTGAATCGGCTCAGCGTAAATCTTAATCAGGATCATGGAAAAATCTTTTCCCGTGCGCTGGTGCGGCGTGCCTCGCGGAACGACTATCAGATCGCCTTTGCTTATCTCGAATGTTTGGCCGTCAATGATTCGCGCGCTTCGCCATTCTCCAGGCTCTACTTCGCGCGGCGCATCCAGTCGCCCTCCGAGTGTGAGCGCGGCTTTGCCTTCGAGCACGTAGTAAACATCGTCCGATGCGTCGTGGAGTTCGGCATCAGCCTTCGGCCTGCTCTTGTCGTGCTGCACTGCAACTCGCAACTGCATCCCCTCGCCGCCGATTAAATCCTCAACCTTATTGTCCGACTGTAGTTTTTTTTCAAGATCAGCGAGCGATTGATTGTTGAGCACGACGAAAGGTCGCAGCGGTTTACTAGGCTCGCGCTGCTGCGCCATGCCGCTCGAAGACGTTTGCGCAGAAGCACAAACTGACAGAGCGCTTATGAAAACTATCGCCAACAAAATCTGCCTCATCTTTATCAACATAGTAAGACCCATCCTCTCATTAACGCGGAAGTCGGAACGATGAATGATGAACTGAAAAGCTTTTAGCTTCTGCTTTTCATTCCGCGTTCATCGTTTCTGTAAATCTCTTCGTTTATCTTCGCAATCTCACGACCTAAGTGGCCGTCAACCTGCGGAGTGCGATTATTCAACACGGCCTCTACGAAATCTGCAATGAGCGGCTGATGCAGGTTCGCGTGCGGCGTATGAACTTCGACGCGCTCGCTCTCTTTCGTTCTAACTTTGATCTCTCCTTCATTCAATGCATCGACCTGGATTGAACCGCAGCTACAAAAAATATCTAAAGTGTCTTGCGGCTCAAAGGCTGCGTGAGTGACGGACAGTGTAGCCTGCGGTCCATCTTCAAATTGAAGAAGAGCCGTGCTCGTGTCCTCGACTTCACGATCAAACAGAACGTTACCGGCGAGAGTTTTAATCTCTTTCACATGGCCGAAGAGGTTAATCAGAACTTCTATGCGATGACAGCCGAAATCCATCATAGGCCCACCGCCGGAGAAATCTTTTTCTAAGAGCCAGCGGCGCGGGTGCGCTTCATCAGGCGCGAATCTCTCAAAGGCATTAACCTGCGCTATGATCGCCCGCCCAATTTCGCCCGTTCTTAAAATCTCCTTGATGCGATCAATCGCAGGATAATGATGGCGGTAGTAGGCTACGCCGAGCCGCACATGATTCGCCTCACACGCCGCGATCATCAGATCGCACTCAAGCGTGCTCATCGCCATTGGCTTTTCGCAAAGCACGTGCTTTCCTGCTTCGGCAGAAGCCACTGTCTGTTCGGCATGTAGATAAACAGGAGTGGCTATATAAACAGCATCAACCTCTTCGTCAGCTACTAGCTCCTGCCAATCCTTGTACCACCTCTTCGCCCCGAACTCTCTTGCGAAAGATTCTGCTTTGTCGAAGTTCGCGCGGCTCACGGCCACAAGCTCGCAAGCAGGAAGATCAACGAGAGCCGGAGCGGCGCGCTTACGCGCTATGTCACCGCAACCAATCAGTCCCCATCGTAGCTTCTTCATCGCCGACATACTTAAACGCGGAGTCCTGTTTAGAATCTTTTATCTGCAAGACGTAACAAGGGCGCTCATCTTCTCTTTGACGGAATCTGTTCAATCAACCATCTGGCTAGGTCTCTTGCGGCTTTATAGTTATCATACTCAGGCGGAAGCTTTCTTCCATCCACATACTCGTTATAGAGCCAGGGGTCGCCGACAGCGAAGACCGCTCCTTTTCCTAATTTCGATACGGCCATAATCACATCGCCCTTGTCTTCAAGTATGGGCTTTGCGGGCGGAGTGAGAGCAAGCGTGCTGATCTCTTTCAGGTAAAGATTCTTCGCCGTCTTGAATATGGGGTGAGAGTCGGGGGCAACTATCCTGCCCATCTCAAACTTGTTCCCCTCGACGCGATTACGGCTGTCCTTATTGAACTGAATGCCGAACTGTTTGGCTAGTTGATTGAAATGATCGAACTCTGCGTTGCCCACATCGTTCCCCATCAGGACAAGCACGCCGCCTGCTTTGACCCAGTCAGTTATAGCTTTGATGTGCGGTTGCTC
>QHXM01000022.1 GCA_003222945.1 Acidobacteriota bacterium | reverse complement strand
CAGTTTGCGTGAAGCTCCACGTCGTAGCGAAGCCCGCGTAGGCGCGCTTCGTTCTCCCAGCGCGTGCGCGTAATCTCTATCGCGTCACCGAGCAGAAGACTTACGTCTAACGGCTCAAACTCTTTCGAGGGCGATTGCCGCGCAAATGTCTGAATACGCCGAACGGTCGCGGCTGCATCTTCCGCAGCGGTCTGAATCACATCCAGATTATGCACGAGCGCCTTGTCGTCAACCTGACGACGCATCAACTGTGCGCGTCCAAGTATGGCCGTGAGCGCGTTGTTGAAATCGTGCGCGACGCCTGATGCGAGTTGTCCGAGTGCGCGCAGTTTGTCGGCCTGCGCCGCGCGCTGGCGCTCCTGTTTTTGTTCCGTGATGTCGCGCGCGATGCCCAGCACGCCCGTCGTGTAACCATCAACGACGAGCGGCGCTGTATCGAAGAGCGCGTAGCGAAGAGTGCCGTCGGGCGAGAAGAATCGCGCTTCGTAGGTCTGAGGTCGGCCTTCGAGCGTGCGCTTGAAACAGTCAATGGCAGCTTCGCGGTCCGCCTCGAAAGTTATGTCCAGGAAGGAATGGCCTATCAACTCTTCGGACTTATATCCGGTCGCAGAGATGGTCGCGTTGTTGCACCACTGGAAGCGACCCTCTGTGTCAACGGCGTAGATTGATTCACGCGCGCTCTCAAGAATGTTCATCAAGAGCGACTGCTGCTCGCGCGCTTTGGCTTCGACCTTTCTAAGTTCCGAGAGATCGCGCGCGGTGCAGACAGCGCCGACCGTCTTGCTCCCTTTTTCTATAATCGGTTCGGCGGTTACCAGAAGCGGACGATTGAAACGTTCGGGCACTACCTCGACCGTTATGCTTCTGCCTTCATGAAGGGTCTTCTCAACGATGCAGGTGTTGCCTTCGCTTGTGCGTAAGATGTCGCAGCAGCGTCGGCCAAGCATAAGGTGCGGCCAGGTGTCTTCCATAGCCGCGCCCGCGCGATTGACGCGCACCAGTTGACCCGCGTTGTCGAAGATGAAGATGCCGTCCGACATAGCGTTGAAGGTCGTCTCCCATTCCTTCTTCGCACGGCCAGTCATCTCGAAAAGCTCAGCCTGCGCAATGCCTGTGGCGAGTTGTGTGGCGACCGCCTCTACGAGCGCCACTTCGTCTTCGGTCCAGCGACGCACGCGATCCGTCTGGTGAATGCCGAGCGAGCCTCGGAAGCGACCGTTGACGATCAGAGGATAGATGATCTGCGAGCGCAGCCGAGTGATTGCCGCGTGCGTGCGAACGTGCGAGTTGAAATCCGCCTGACCTTCTTTGTAGTTGAGCGCGTCATCAATGACTATCGGACGGGGCGAGCGCAGGAGGCGTTGCCCAATCGGTCCGTCGAAGCTCACTTCAAGATGCTTGATGCTTGTCGAATGCGGCGCGACGTACTCGTGCTCTGCGCGTGCGTGCGGGGCGGACGGGTCGTACATGTATAGATGCACGCGCGAGGCCGAGAGCGCGCGTCCAAGCTCACGCGTCGCAGTGCTCAAAACTTCCGGCAGGCTCAGGGAGGCGCGAATCGCTAGACTCAGGCGATTGATTAGGGTCTCTCGCGCGGAAGTTGCTTCGGCTTTCTGATAAAGCTCTGCCTGGCGAATCGCTATTCCTGTCTGGTCCGCGACCGCCCGCGCGAGCGCAATCTCTTCATCGCGCCAGCGTCGCAAGCTTCTGATGGTCGAGAAGGCAAAGACCGCGGGCATCTCGTCGCCAGATTTTATTCCGACGTACATTATAGAGCGAACGCCAGCCGTGCGAAGGTACTCGTTGTAAAGATCGCGTATTCGCTCGTCGCGGGCAACATCGTCGAAAGTGAGCGCGCCTTCGCGGTCAACGCCGTCAATCAGGTCTCTAAGTTTGGAGAGAGGAAAGTCGCGCTCGGCAGGCCGCACGCCGTGAGAGTGATATTCTGCAATCATGCGAACGCGCCCGGCCTCTTCGTCCTTCATGAAGACGGCGCACCGGTCAACGCTCATGTAAGAACCGAGTTCCTGCACAGCCGTTTGGAAGACTTCCGGCACGTCGAGCGAGCGGCGGACTGCGCTTGAGATGCGATTGACAACGGCCTCGCGCTCCACCTGCAATTCAAGAGCCTCTTGCGTGTGCTTGCGCTCCGTTATATCGCGCGCGACCCAGATGACGGAGTCGCCGGGCATGGGCGAGACAGTTCCTTCAAACCAGACCTCCGTGCCTTCGATCGTCATGTTGTATTCGATGTTGACGGGCTGTTGCGTTCTGAGAGCCTTTCGGATGTAGCCCAGAAAGTTATCGGCTTCGGCGAGCGGAAAGAGTTCGTGAAGCGTCTTGCCTACAAGCTCGGCTGGAGGTTTATAGAGCAGTCTAGG
The DNA here is from genome assembly GCA_003222945.1 of Acidobacteriota bacterium. GTDB lineage: Bacteria > Acidobacteriota > Blastocatellia > Pyrinomonadales > Pyrinomonadaceae > QHXM01. The sequence goes on along the minus strand of QHXM01000022.1, from coordinate 7,811 downwards.
GTTTGTCGGAGCAACTTTACGATAGCGCCCTTCGCCGTCAAGGACCAGAATAACATCGGGCATGGCCGCAAAGAGGGCGCGCAGTTCGGCTTCGGAAGCTTGCAGTTCCGCTTCGACTCGCTTGCGCTCCGTCACGTCGCGCCCAATGCCCTGCACGCCGACGGGCGTTCCACCCTCATAGATCAATCTAGTGCTCAATTCAAGCGGCACGCGGCGGCCATCCTTTGAGATGATCTCTAATTCATAAACCGTAGAGACATCTTCATTGGCCTTGCGCCTTATCATGTTGCGCGCTCGTTCCAACTGTTCTGGCACGACGACATCTGCGACGTTCATCTTCAGAGCCTCTTCGCGCGCGTAGCCGGTGATTTTCTCGCCAGTCTTGTTGAGCGATGTGAAGTTGCCCTGAAGGTCGTGCGTGTAGATTATGTCGTTGGCGTTCTCGAATAGCTCTCGGTAGCGCTCTTCGCTGCGCGCACGCGCCTCTTCCGCGCGCTTGCGTTCCGTAATGTCTTCGAGCGTTCCTTCGTAGAAAAGAATTTGACCGTCTTCGCCGCGAATCGCCTTAGAGTTTTCGCACAGGTAAATAAGAGAGCCGTCGCGCCGCTTCCAGCTAACCTCTAAACCTTTGATGAAGCCGTCGCGGGCTAATTTCTCTTTGACTTCATCGCGCGGGTAGCCGACGTATTCCTGCTCGTGCTCCAGATTCCAGGCCGAGAGTTCTTCAAAAGAAGAGTAGCCGAGCATACGCACAAGAGCGCTGTTCGCCATAAGGATGCGGCCATCGGGTGTCGTTCGATAGATGCCGATGGGGATGTTCTCGAAGAGATTGTGGTAGCGTTCTTCACTCTCTTTAAGAGCCTCTTCGGCGTGCTTGCGCTCAGTTATGTCAATCGCTATGCCCGCGAGGTACGAAGCTTGTCCGCAACATCGGCGGACCACAAATCATACGTGGTCTTGCCCAGAACGTCATCGAGCTTAAGGTTAAAGAAGCGCTCGTAAGGTCGGTTGATGTAGGTGAAGCGCCCTTCTTCATCCTTTATGAAGGCGACGGCAGGGCTATTGTCCATGAAAGCCTTGAAGCGCTCTTCGGATTCGCGCAGAGCATCTTCCGCAAGTTTTCTATCGGTGATGTCGCGCACAACGCTTCGCACGCTCGCGGGCTTGCCTTCAGCATCCACCACAAGCGTCATCACGCCTTCAAGGTAACGTGGGTCGCCTTGCGCGTTTCTCACTTCATGCACCCAGCGCAGGGGCTTGTCGCTTACGCCTTCCGAAGTTTGCGAGATGATTTGAGAGGCCGCCTCTTCGCCAAAAAGCTCGCTCATCTTTGCGCCGACGAGTTCGGAAGAGGGTCGTTCGAAAAAACGCGCGCCAGCTTCATTAATGCTTGTGATGCGGCCATCCATGTCGCGCGTGTAGATTATGTCTGCGGCCTCTTCCACAAGCTCTCTGTAACTGCGCTCAATGCGATGGCGCTCCGTCAGGCGCGCGACCTTTACCAGAAGCTCCTGTCTGCGGAAGGGCATCTCAAGGTAATCATCAGCGCCAGCGGTCAGAGCATTCAGGCTGCTGCGCTTTCCTGTGCGGACGGCGCTTGCAAGCAGCACGGGCACGTATCTGGTGCGCGGGTCTTCTTTCAGACGACGACAAAGCTCCAGCCCGTCCATCAAAGGCATGACGACATCGCTAATCACAATGTCGGGTTCGACCGAGAAGGCAAGCTCAAGAGCGTCGTTACCGTTAAAAGCGGTGAAGACCCTGTAACCCTCTTTTTCGAGGATCTCGGTTAGAAGCTCAAGAACCTTCGGATCATCATTGATGACGACGACGGTTGGGCGCATCTGTTCACTCATCATCTTCGGGTATTGAGACATAAGCCGCTCAAGATAGATAGATCGCCTAAACTTCATGGCAACAGTTACCTTGTGGGAGCGTTCTATGAGGTGCGGCCTTCTGGACTTTATTTAGCTGGGAATTTGCAGTCGCACTTAAAATTCAAGAGCCTCTGCGCTTAGCTCGGCATCCGAAAGCGGACGGACGCCGGATGATTGGAGTATAGCAGAGCGTGAAAGAGGTTGTCACTAGAAAGACAGAAGTCAGAAGTCAGAAGTCAGAATAAAAGAAAGAAGAGGTCGCAGGCTTACCCATTCTGAGTTCTGTCTTCTGACTTCTGCTTTTCATCATTTCCCGCTTTTGGCGAAGTAGCCTTGGCGATAGGTGAGCCGCAGGTTCTGTTTGCGAAGTTCCGGGTTGACCACCTCTATCTGCACATGACGGAATGAGCCGTCCTTGCTCTTGTTGGTGGGCGAGTAGGCAACCAGGTATTGCGAGCGAAGCTCCAATTGAATCTCTTCAAAGGCTGCGCGCAGGTCCAATTCGTTGTTGGGAAAGAAGGCGCGACCGCCCGTGCGCTCTGAAATTTTACGAAGCGCACTCTTGTTGACTCCGTCGTAATATTCGTCACCGATGCCAATGGCATAGATTACGGCATCGGATTTCAAGGCGCGGTCAATCGCGTCGTCCATGTGCTTGTGGCTTGAGGTGTCCTGACCATCTGTAAGAAGAATGATTGCGCGGCGAGTCTTGTCGGAAGTCTGCGCTAGAATTTCATCGGACGTGACCCAGATGGCATCCCAGATTGCTGTAGAGCCAGCGATGCCTTGATTAGTTCCCGAGATTGGCGGCGTCCCGACGACTACACCGCCACCTACATATCCTGAAGGCGGCACGAATTGAACTTGATCAAGGGCGCGGCGAACACGAGAGGCACTGCCTGTCAAACCCAGTTCGAGAGTTGCTTCCCCGGTAAAAGAGACAACTGCTGCCTCGTCCTTGTCAGGACGAAGGACTGCATCAACGAACGAGCTTGCGGCGGACTTCTCGATGGGTAAAGTCCTCTCTTCTGATCCGCTCGTGTCAACCAGAATCGCAATTGAGAGCGGGAGGTCTGTCTGCCGCGTGAAAGTGAAAATCTCCTGCGGCTGCCCGTCTTCGGTCACATGTATATCTTCCTGCTTGAGCGAAGTTATGAAACGCTTCTGCTTATCAACAGCCGTGAAGAGAATGTTCGTAAGGTTGGTCTCAACTCTTACAACTTCATCGCTCTGAAGCGTCACGTCGTCATCCTTCTTCGGCGAAGGCTTAGGGCCTGGAGTCGTCTGCGGAGACTGGTCCGTGCGACGCGGACGATTCGTTGAAGGCTCTTGCTGCTGCTGCGCGCGTGCCCCGACAGAGAGCAGACCGCCGAGCAGCAATGAAGCGACGAGGCTGAAGGAGAGAAACTGTGCGACTCTATTTTTATAAAACATCATGCGCGTGAATCGTGAATCGTGAATCGTAAATCGTCGAACCGTTCGTCTATTCACGATTCACGATTCACGAACCTACTTTTTAAGGTTATCAGCTATTGCCCTGTATCCTTTTCTGGTCTTTACCTTCACACCATTGCGATTGTCCGCGAGCTTGACCTCTATGTGGCGCTCGCTGCCGTCGTACTTATTGTTGGTCGGCGTGTAAGTAAGAATGTAGCTTGAGCGCAACTCTTTTGAGATTCTCCCAAACGCGCGTTCAAGCTCAAGCACGTCGCCCGTGAAAAACGCTGAGCCGCCGGTCTCTTCGCATAGCTTCTGAAGCTCCCGGTCAACGCTCGTCTGGACCGTTCCCATCTCGACGCCGGGCGCGGAGCCTGAGAGTCCTGCCTTTGTGGAGACGGCGAAGATAGTCGTTTCGGTGCGCTGCGCTATATCAATCGCATCTTTGAGTGTAGCGTTGCTGTAGTTGTTATCGTCGCCGTCCGTGATGACGACGATTACGTGGCGACCCGGAGCGCCGCGCAGCTTCTCGTCACAGAACTGCCAGATGGCATCGTAAAAGAGAGTGCGGTTGCCGGGCTTGCCTACTTTGTCAATGGCCTTATCCAGATCGTCAAGCTTACCAGTGAAATCCTGATGCAGCTTTATATCCTGATCGAAGGTGGCAAAGGCTACGCGATCTTTACGAGTTTGTGTGACTGTGTAGATAAAATTCTTTGCCGCCTCCTGCTCGAATTTGAGCTTTCCGGCGACAGAACCCGAAGTATCCATCAAAACGACGACGTAGATGGGCAGACTGCTTTTCTCGTCTGAGAAGCCTCTAATCTCCTGCTGCTTCTTATCTTCAAAGATAAGAAAGTCGTTTTTAGTCAAACCCGTCACGGGCTGCTTGTTCTTATCAATGACGGTCACGGGCAGACGCACCTCATTGATGGTGATAACTTCCTTGCCGACCTGATCCTGCGCGTCAGGCGTAGGAGTCGGTCGGGGCTTCTGCTGAGAGAGTGCACGGGGCTGCGCGATGGCGAACAGGAAGAGCGCGAGCGCCGCAGTGAACAGAAAACGATGTATGACAGGTCGCATAACTAATCTAACGAGTTCGAGTGAAATTGATAAGAAGCATCAACTGAGAGCCGAAACGCTCGCTGTTTTTGATGCTCGGCGGGCGAAAAGTCGTTGCCCTTTGAAACAGCTAATAGTACAGCAACTTCAGCCAAAATCGAACCGAACATTCGGACGATTGTTATAGCCGCCCAACCGGACGCAAGCCGTGTGGGAATGAGAACGCGGTCTCCTTTCGATTGCAACGTTATTTCAAATCACCAAGAAACTCTGCAAGCTCCTTTGGAAGCGGCGCGTTGAACCGCATCTGCTCTCTTGTGCGCGGATGACTAAAGGCAAGTTGCTCGGCATGTAGAAATTGGCGATTGAGCACGCCAATACGCGCACGAAGTCGCGCGTCCTGCACAGTCTTGTCTCGCCCGCCTCCGTAAATCGCATCGCCAACGACCCCGTGCTTCACGCGACCATGAACGAGCGCGACGTAGGATTTGAAAACTTCACGACCGCGAAACTGATCCGCCAGATTCTCATGCGCGGCTTCGGTCTTGGCGACGACGATCAAGCCGGAGGTATCTTTATCCAAGCGATGAACAATGCCGGGACGAATTGCGCCGCCGCGAGTTGAGAGTTGATGAAAGTGGAAGGCCAGCGCATTTGCGAGTGTGCCGGAAGAGATGCCCGCCGCAGGGTGTACGACCAAGCTAGCGGGCTTGTTGACGACAATCAGATCGTCGTCTTCATAGATGATTTCAATAGGAATGTCTTCCGGCGTGAATTCAGCGGAAGAGGCTGGCGTGAGTTCGACCTCGATTTCGTCACCGGCGCGCAGCTTGTAAGACGCTTTCGCGGTGCGACCATGAACGAGCACGTCTCCGTCTTCAATCAATCTCTGAAGCCTTGCGCGACTCCAATCTGAAATTCGTGCGGCGAGATAAGAATCAAGACGAGTGTTCGCATCGTCGGCAGAGACTGTGAACGCGAGGGTTGATGACTCCGCCGCTTCTTCATTCATCGCTGAAGAGTTCACCATTTCAAGCGCGAGCCGTGTCGGGCGTTGAAGAGACTTTCTCTTCATCATGAGTTGCGCGCCGCCAGCGAAGTATCAGAACGACCAGACCCCAAGTGCCTATGATGATGCTTAACATCTGCGATGTTGAGAGTCCTGTCAGAGTCGTCAATCCGAGAATATCTCCGCGCGGGTCATCGCGGAAAATCTCAATCGTAAAGCGCATCAAGGCGTAGAGCACGGCGTAAAAGAGAATCACCTGACCGCTGAAATGCTTGCGACGATGAAGCCATAGCAGGAAGAAGAATATCAGAAGCGCGCCGAAGGATTCGTAAAGCTGCGTCGGATGTAGATGCACGCCCAGCGGCACGCCCGTCACTTCGTGTCCGGCTTCAGTGAACTCAACACCCCAAGGCAGCGTCGTAGGCTTTCCCCAACAACACCCTGCGGCAAAGCAGCCCTGACGCCCGATTGCGCTGCCGAGCGCGACGCCGGGCGCGAAAGCGTCGGCAGTCTTCCACCAGGGCAACTTGTAACGTCGAATCAGAAAATATCCTGCGAGTATGGCGGCGACGAAGCCCCCGTAAAAGACTCCGCCTGAGCGCAGGAAATCTAGCGAGACAAGACGAAGCGGGTTCTCTCTGTATTCCGGCTCTGTGAAGAGCATCAGAACCTTAGAGCCTACGATTGCTGCGAGCAACATCCACAATCCAAGATCGTAAACACGCTCGCGCGGCAGCCCATCGCGCGCCGCTAGTTTTGCTGCAACCAGAAGCGCAGATAGAAACGCAAGCGCCAGCAACACGCCGTAAGTGTTTATGGGGAAGTTACCGATGCGAAATAACTCAGGATACATAGTTGAAAAGCAGGAGTCAGAATGAAAAGCAGAATACAGAATCCAGAATTCAGAATCCAGAATAAAAGAGAAACAAGAAGCGGCTCTCGGCCTTATCCATTCTGACTCCTGACTTCTGACTTCTGGATTCTGCTTTTACGGAACATATCATAGATAAGCAGAAACGCTCCGGCGCAGATGCTCATGTCTGCGACGTTGAAGACGGGCCACTGAAACGATCTGTAATGAACCAGGATAAAATCTATGACGTGGCCCAGACGCGCGCGGTCAGTTAAATTGCCCGAAATGCCCGCGAGCAGTAGCGCGCACGCGCCCAAGATTCTGTCATCGTTGCGCGTTGTGCGAAAGAAATAAATGAGAACGGCAATTCCAGCCGCGACCGCTAGCACTACGAAGAACCAGCGCGTGAAAGAGCCACCTTCTTGCAACTGCCCGAAGGCTATGCCCGGATTCTCCGCATAGGTCAGATCGAGAAAGCCGCTCACGAGCGTCTTTGATTCGCCGAGGCGAAGCGCGCGCAAAGCCCAGGCCTTCGACGCCTGATCCGTCATATAGATGCCGAAGGCCGCGAAGAGATAACCTATGCGCCAGCCCAAGCGCTGTTTGTTCATGCCGCTTCCTCCCGCTCGATTTCGTTAAGAGCCTCAACGCAACGCTCGCACACAGTCGGGTAACGCGCGGACTCGCCGACGCGAGTTGAATAGTTCCAACATCGCTCGCACTTCGCACCTTCCGCACGGCTCACAGCGATGATGATATGCTCAGGATCAATATCTTCTCCGGCTGGAGAAAGCAGCACCTCTGAAACTATAAAGATATATCGCAACTGCTCCCGATAGCGATCAAGTACATTGTAAGCATAACTACCAGCCGAAAGTTCTACGCGAGCTTCAAGCGAACTACCAATCAGCTTTGAAGTACGCGCCTTTTCAAGTTCGGCCAAAACCAGATCACGGTACATGAAGATTTGCGCCCATACTACCAGAAGTCCCGTCATCTTCATTTCCGTCGCGACAGGGAGTTCTGCCAGATGAACCGACGCTAGGCGCGGCTCCTCATCGCGTACCTGCGGTAAGTTCTCCCAAATTTCGTCAGACGTGAAAATGAGAATCGGAGCGAGCATACGCGCCAGAGCGTCCGCGATTCTGTAAAGCACGGTCTGCGCCGAACGTCTTGCATGACTGCGCGACGCAGCCGTGTAGAGCCGATCCTTAATGATGTCGAAATAGCGAGCCGAAAGCGTCACAATGCAGAAGTTGTAGAGCGCATGATAGACCGTGTGAAACTCATAGGTCTTATAAGCCTCGTTGACCTGCGAGACGATTTCGTCTAGTTTCGCCAGCGCCCAGTGATCTATCTCAAGCATTTCTTCTTCCGCGACGCTATCGCGCGCGGGATCGAAGCCGTCCAAGTTGCCCAGAGCAAATCGCGCGGTGTTGCGAAGCTTTCTGTAACCTTCTGCGACGCGCTGAAGGATTTCTGTTGAGCAGCGCATGTCCTCACGATAGTCGGATGAAGTCGTCCACAGTCGCAGTATGTCAGCGCCGGATTCCTTGACGAACTCTTCGGGCGA
>QHXM01000021.1 GCA_003222945.1 Acidobacteriota bacterium | reverse complement strand
GCCTCGTTCTGTCATCTTTCGTTGGATGAAATTTTCCTGAAGCTCTCTTGCTGATATTAAGCGAGCGCTTCCGCAATCTCTTCCGCGATTGTCTCAGGGTCTTTATCTTCCACTTTTATATGAAACTCCGCCTGCTCGTAAACGGCCCGGCGCTCGTCGTAAAGCTTTAGAGCATCATTGAAGTCTCGCGCGAATGGGCGCGTGTTGCCCTCCGACTCAAGCCGTCGCCAGCATAACTCGAAAGGCGCGTCGAGCCAGACGGTGAAGCCATTGTGTTCTTTTATGAGCGCGCGGTTTGTGGGAATCGTCCAAGCGCCGCCGCCCAGCGCTATGACGCGAGTATGCTCAGTTTCAAGTGCATCACGCAAAGCCTCTCTCTCAATCTCACGAAACCGCTCTACGCCGTCTTCGTCAATTATCTCCTGCGGCGTTCGCCCCTTGCGCGCTCTTATGAATTCGTCAAGATCAATCATTGAGCAAGAGAGTCTTCGCACCAGAGAAGCAGCGACAGTCGTCTTGCCTGCTGCCATGAAACCTGTAATAAGGATAGGGCGAGCACTCATCTTTCAATAACCGATTCGAGCAGATCGAAAAACTCAGGGAAGGAGACGGCGACTGACTCTGCGCCCGTAATCTCCGACGCGCCTTCGGCTATGAGCGCGGCGACCGCGAAGGCCATTGCGATGCGGTGGTCACCGTGCGCGTCTAGTTTTGCACCGCGAAGTCGCGTGCGCCGAGGGATAGTCAACCCGTCTTCGTGCTCTTCAACTTCAACACCCATCGCACGAAGATTCTCGACCACTGCGCGTATGCGGTCCGATTCTTTGACGCGAAGCTCCTTTGCATCTCGAATCGAGAAGCCGCCTAGAACCTGCGTGCCCAGAACCGCGAGCACGGGAAGCTCGTCAATCAACTGGGGGATTAAATCGCCGCGCAAGACGTTTGACTGTCCATCCACAGCGGGCGCAAGACCGATGCTGCCATTGACGATTATGTCTCCGAACGGCTCGTCGAAATCCTGCCGCTCCCAACTGCCATCCGGTTTTACCGATTCCAGACGCACGTCAACTCCTAGCGAGCGAAGAACTGTGAGAATCTGCTTGCGCGTCGGATTGAGTCCGACTTGATTGATCTTTAACTTCGAGCCGGGCAGCAGCGCAGCAGCAGCGATGAAGAATGCCGCAGATGAGATGTCGCCAGGAATAGTTCCACTATGAGCGCTGAATTGAGCGCGACTTTCGACCGAGATTGCTTCCACTTCGACGCTATTGCGCTCTATGGTTTTTGTTTGAACCTTGAAACCAAGCGAGCGCAGCATACGCTCCGTGTGGTCGCGCGTCGCGCCCTTTCTCTCTATCACTTCTGTGCGCCCGCGAACGTTAAGACCTGCGAGCAGTATGCAGGACTTTACCTGCGCGCTCGCAATCTTCATCTCATAGCTGATGGCTTTGAGCGGACGGCGGCCTTCGATTCGCAAAGGCGCGTAACCAGATTCAGACGAGATGCGCGCGCCCATCATCTCAAGCGGCTCTATGATTCTCTTCATAGGGCGCGAGCGAAGCGATTCATCGCCTGTCAACATCGAAACGAAATCCTGTCCCGCCAACACGCCCGCGAGCATACGCATCGTTGAGCCGCTGTTGCCGCAATCGAGCGGCGCGCTCGGCTGACGCAAACCATCAAGACCGACGCCCTCGATAGCTACGCTCGTCCCGTCACGCTCAATCTCGACACCCAGTTGCGCAAGAGACCTGAGAGTCGCCCGGCAATCCTCGCTCGTAGAAAAGTTGGCGATCTGCGTTCTGTTGCTCGCCAGCGCCGCGAGGATTGCCGCGCGGTGCGAAATGGACTTGTCGCCCGGCAATCTCAACTCTCCGCTTATCTTTCGCGCAGGCTCAATTCTCATGGCGTGAATCATATAACGAAAGTCGTCAGTTGTCCGTTGTCACTGGTCATTGGTTTGCTCTTTAACAAGCTGATAGCCTTGGAAACCAACCACTCAACTTTGTCGGAAAGAACAACGGACGACGGACTACTGACAATGGACAACTGACCATTGTCTTGACAGGCGGGCAAGGGGCGTGTTACACCCTCAAGTCTTCCGGTTCGCTTTTCGTATCTTGTAATGAGCCGTACCCGGACGGCACATGGGAAAGGCCGCGCCTCATTGACCGAGGAGACGACCGAACTGATTTTGCCGAGCCGCATAGAGGCCATCAAAGATGCCGCCTCGGCTGCGGCACAGTTCATAGAGCGTGCCGGGCTTGAAGCAGATGCGGCTTTCGGAATTGATCTGGCAGTGCGCGAGGCCGTAACGAACGCAATCATTCATGGCAATTGTCAGGACGAAGCGAAGACCGTTGAAGTTAGATTAAAGAGTTCCGAGCATCTGATTGAAATAACCGTGCACGATGAAGGTGAAGGCTTCGACCCGGGCGAAGTTCCTGACCCTACAGACTCGCAGAACCTTTTGAAGGCTAACGGGCGAGGGATGCTTTTTATGCGAACCTTCATGGACGAAGTCGAATGGTCGCATCACCCGGAAGGCGGCACTGTGGTCCGCATGGTAAAAAGAGTGTAGAGATTTTGGATTTTAGATTTTGGATTTTGGATTGAAAGCTGTCAGCAATTAGTTTTCAATTTTCAGCCGGGACAAGAAAGCTGACGGCTGATCGCTCTAAATCCAAAATCTAAAATCTAAAATCCAAAATTCATTTACGGGAGATTCTGCAATGGCTGAACTTAGTATCAAAGAACGTCAGGCGGGAGACGTAACCATCCTGGACATGGATGGGAAGGTGACCATAGGCGAAGGCTCTGTTGCTCTCAGAACAGCAATCCGCAGGCTGCTCGAAGAGAATAAGAAGAAGATTCTCTTGAATCTGGGCAAGGTCGGCTACATAGATTCGAGCGGCATAGGCGAGCTTGTCTCAAGCTACACGGCCATTAACAAAGAGAACGGGCAGCTAAAGCTTCTCAACTTAACGACCAAACTAAAAGACCTGCTAGGCATCACCAAACTCCTGACCGTCTTCGATGTTTACGAAAACGAATCGGACGCGCTCAGCAGCTACAAATAAGTTTCAAGTTCCAAGTTCCAGGTTTCAAGTTAAGAAGTAAGCATTGACTTGGAACCTGGAACTTGAAACCTGGAACTTACTTATGTTTCGCGCCGCCGTCCGCCGTCTGCTCGCGATTGATGATCCGCCGGAGCGGACGGCACTCGCCTTCTCAATAGGCGTCTTCATTGCCTTCTCACCTTTTCTTGGGCTTCACACGATCATGGCGACCGTGCTCGCCTTCGCCTTCCGCTTCAACAAGATTGCCATCTACACTGGAACGTTCGTGAACAATCCTTTTCTGACGCTCGTGCCGATAATTCTTGCCTCTTACGCAGTGGGCGCGCTTGTTACGGGAAGGCCGCTTGCGCTTCCCGGCGAGAGCTTTGAGCTTCTGAAAAATCCGCATCTGCTGACTGCTGAGTGGTGGGGCAAACTTTTCAAGACGAGCGGCGAAGTTTTGATCCCTTACGCCATAGGCGGCATTCTGCTCTCCGTCATTTGTTCGCTCGTCGCCTATCCATTAACATTACATCTTCTGCGTACCAGGCAGAGAATTAAAGAAAGGCAGAATACAGAATACAGAAGCCAGAATTCAGAATAAAAGAGAAACTGGCTTCCGCTTTATCCCATTCTGACTCCTGGATTCTGTATTCTGAATTCTGCTTTTATGAAAAGAGTTTTACCAGTTGTATTAGCGCTTGCGCTTTTGAACATTATCGCGCAGGCGCAAGGTGCGAAGAAGACGACGGCGACGCCCACGCCGACGCCGACGCCTGCAAAGCCTGCGTCGCAGCAGACGCGAAAGTCCCCGCCGCAAGCCGCAGCCACAGCACTAGACCTCTCAAACTTTGGAGTTCAAATCAAGCCTGATGCTCGATTGATTATAGTGATGGCTGCGCTCGATGCGGCGGGTTTCGACCCGACTCCTGAAGGCGAAGAGCCTTCGGTCTTTCGTGCGCAGTTGAGACGAGACCAGGCGAACTTAGACCCTGACCTGCGCAAGCGACTGGCCGGATTTTTCGAGCGCCACAAACTGCGCGAAGGAGGCCGCGAACTCTCGCCAGCCGAACAGGCCGCGCCCTAC
>QHXM01000136.1 GCA_003222945.1 Acidobacteriota bacterium | reverse complement strand
GGCGTGGGCATATCTTTGGCCTTGAAAGCCGTGAGCACATCCTTGAGCGCAGCTACGGCGAGTATGCGCGAAGATAGTTGCTCGGAGCATTCGTATGGATAAGCCATGAGATAGAGCACAGCGTCCGTCAACGCTTGAAGCTGCGTAGAGGATGTTGTGATCTCAAGCCCGCCGAACTGCTTGAAGACATTCGTAGGAGCTTGAACGGGTTGAACGACGGGCGTTGAATCGTCAACCTCGCCATAGGTCGCAAATGCTTCTGTGGTCGCAGGCGTCCAGACTGGAAGTTGAATCTCCGCCGCGTCTGCCCATTTGCCGGAAGCAATGCCAACTTGAAAGCGCGCAGTTCCAGCGTGATTCGCCGCAGCGGGCAGACGAACCTCAACACGATCATTCGCAGGAACTGTGACGCGACGACCTGAGCCGTCCGTCAGTTCCGCGTTCGTCGCGCGAACTGCAACGTCAACTTTCATTGGCGAGTCCGTTTGATTCTGCACGACTATGGGCAGTTCAAAGCGGTCTCCGAAGTTAAGAAATCGCGGCGCAGAGGGGCGTGCCATCAGAGGCATACGCGCCGTGATGGTTGATTCGCCTTCGCCGAACTGCTTGCCTCCTGCGACCGAGACTGCCATCACACGATAGCGCGTCAGGTTGTCAGGAACTTTCACAGACACTTGCGCGTGCCCGTTCGCATCAGTCGGGACTGAAGGAGCGAAGACAGCGAGCGCATTGAAATTCTCGCGCAGCCGAATCGCCGGGTTCTCAGCTTGACTGACCCTGTCTTCCTCGTCCATCAACGCTCCGTTCACAGACATCTTTCTAGCCGCAGCTCTTGGCGGAGCGGGCACTGGCCTGTCGCTCATCGCTCCGCCCCTAACGGTCATAGTCTCAGCCGCAGTGGTGTTTGTAGTTCCTGCCGCCTGCATCTGCTTCAGCACGTCCGCAGGATTGCCGAGCAGCACGTCTTTGCGCAGGTGGTAATCAGTCGCGTCCGCACCGCGCTGCGAGTAGAAGGTGTTGAGCGGGTCGTCTATGCGATAGCCTGTCAGAGAGAGGATTGATTCATCAACCACGACGAGCGCAATCTCGCTTCCCGCGACAGGCTTGCCGGTAGCATCTTTCACGTCAACGCCAACGCTAGTCTCCGTGCCAGGCTCAAGCGCCTTGTCGCGCGGAGTTGCCGTAACTGTGAGCTTGCGCGAGAGCGGAGGAATTGAAAGATTCAACTCGCCTTTCGCAAACGCAGGACGCTTCGGCAGCTTGTCGTCAACCTGCCCCTTGTCGTCCGTCCGTTTCGCCGCGCCAGCCAGATCAACCTGCACGAAAAGATTCGGCGTGTAGGCATCCTCAATCGGAACGCGAAGAGTGTAAGATGGTCCATCCATGTTGAAGCGCTCCGTCTTCAAAATTCCAGAACGCCTGAGCGTCATCACACCCTCAGCCGGATAGAAAGGCGACTGAATGAGAATCTCCGCCGTGTCGCCAGCCTTGTACTCCTTGCGGTCCGGTATCATGTCAACCGCTTCTTGCTCAACATCGCGCTTCGGCGGATTCTTTCCACCAGCGACCCAGAGCGTCAGACCGGATTCGTTCGGGCGCTCATGGTCATCCTGAATGCGCGCGGTCACGTGATACATGCCGCCCATCTTCGGCGTGAAGGTGCAGCGCACAACGTCTGTGGTTGACTTCACAGTACAATCTTGCGCGTTCGTCTCCTTCTGCTTCCACTCTCCCTTCTCAAAGACCCAGTCCATCAAAACGGCGCGCATCTTTATTTCACGATTCGCAACCGCATGGCCGTCAATGTCCGTGACAATCGCCTGAACAACCAGAGGCTCGCCCTGTTGAACGAATGTGCGGTCCGATTTTAAGCCGACGTACAAATCAGCAGGATGAACGAGCAGCGTTGTGGAAGATGCCCACTGCTGGCGATTAACATCCGTCACACTCGCCTGAGCCGTGACTGATGACGCGCGCGGCGGGTTCACGGAATCGAAATCAATATGCAGGCGATGCTTGCCAGCCGCATCCGTATGACCCATGAAGGTCTCCGTGTGGCTTTGGCTCGGGCTGTTCCAGGAGCGCCACCAGGGAATCCATTCGCCGAATGTGAAATCATTGCGATTGGGAGGCGTGTAAACTGTTGGGCTTGATGTTACGGTCCAGCGCACATCGGCGTTTGGCAGACCGCCGCCTGCGTAGTAAGAAGCAGTGACGGAAGTTTCAGCGTGGCCTTTGACAAAGTATGGACCTTCGGTCGCGGCTTGCGCGCTCACTTCAAACTCTGGGCGACGAAATTCCTGGACCTGAAAGTAATGCTGCTGCGTGCTACCCGTGAGAGTCGCTTGCGTTGCAGTCAACTCAAGATATGCGTAGCCTAGATTCATTGTGCCCGGTAGTTTGAACTTCGTGTCAAATCCGCCGAGCGCGTTTATCTGCGTAGTGCCTTTGGTAATCTCGTTGCCCTGCGAATCCTTCAAGGTGTAAGAGATGGTGCGACCTGCGCTCTCGCCGGGCATTCCAACGTCGCCAAGCTTTGCGCCGCCTATACGACGAATCCAACCCTTTATGTGGACCTCTTCGCCCGGACGATACATCTTGCGGTCGTCGAAGACGAACCAGCGAAGAGAATCAACAGCGTCCCGCTTGTACCAGCTTGTCCCGCTGTTCCACCAATCATCATGCTCAGGCAGGATGGCAACGTCTCGACCCTCGCGCGCAACGAGCAGGCTTGAAACATCCTTGGTATTCGCATTCAAAGAGAGTTGCGCAAGACCGAACATCCCCGTTTTGCCCGTGACGCCAAGAGGCTGAATCGTCATCTCGACATCGCTCATAGGCTTCGCATCTTTCAAAGATGTAGCCCATGCGTAGAGGTCCGTGTTGTCAACGAAAGCAGAGAGACCTATGTTGGTTGATTGAACCCAAGCCTCTACAGATTGCCTGTCGCGCTTCTTCGCGCCTGCTCCGGCTTCGACTATGACTACGACGTGACCCAGACCTTGATTAAGCGCAGGACTCAGATCAAGACGAGTCTCCGTCATCTCGTCAGGCTTGCCCTTGACCTCGACCGTTCTTGACGAGATGAGTTCGCCGGGCGGAGTGGTCTGTTTCACCTTTGTGTCTTCGTAGTAGTCATAGACAAAGCGCATGTAGCGAACGAACTTGTCGTAATCTTCTGGACCGACTTTGTAGAGTCTCACACGAAGCGTCGGGTGGTTAACGCTATAGACAGAGAAGGCTGGCGGTCCAGACGGATCAAGCACGACAAAGGCTTTGCCTTGCGAGACAAGAGATGGCGGCGCTGGCCCTACGTTGAAAGTAAAGCTCTGGTCAGAGCCGAGCGTCTGATTGAACTGGTCTTTCAGTGAATGGTCAATCGTAACTTTGTAAGTAGTGCGACCACGCTTTACTCCTTCGATGTAAAGCGTCTGACCGTAGATGGCAGTCTTCAGTCCCGGAACTTCAGGCTCAACGCGAATCTGCGACTGGTCGAAGGCTGTAGCATCAACAGGATTCGTGAAAGTGATAATCCACGGATCGAAGGGCGAGCACTTTTTCTGTTGATAGTCGTAGCCGCACTTGTGGTCCGTGACGCGAAACAGTCCGTAGGTGCGGAAACTAAATGATTGCGCCGAAGCGGTCGTGCGTGGTCCTTCGGCTGAAGGCGTGCCCGGTCCGATGCTGGCAGTAATGCCTGCATCAGCGGGCAGCGCAAGGCGTGTGTCGCCATTTGAACCTACTGCGCGGAAAGCGAGCCAGCGCCCTTTCTCCGCCGATTTCACAAGCTCTCGGACATTCTTGTCGGCATCAATCTCTTCCTGCGTTGCTAGACGGATTTTCAGTGCGCTGCTGTTGCCTTGAACCTTTATAGTGCTGAGCACCGAAGCAGGGTCTATGCGCTGGTCGAACTCTACGAACATCAGAGCATCGCGCGCGACGGGCGTGTTTGAGGATGGATAACTGGATTTTACTGTCGGCGTAGGCGTTGAGAATTTCCATGTCCTGGTTGTTGGAAAAGCTCCTCCATTTGCAGACCTCGTTCTGGCTGCGACTGTAGCCGTGTAGTCAGTAGCCATCGGGAAGCGAACGTCCGGCGCAAAGAGCAGCGTCTTCGTTCCAGCCCAGCGCCATTTGCCTGCTGGCTGCGGCGTCAATTTCACGGGAACATCCTGCGCCGCAAGGTCGTCGTTTGAAGTCACTGCAACCATAGGCTGCGAGAACGTTATGCTCAACTGCGGAGCAACCGGCACATCGCCTTCCGGGGCGAAGCGCAGGACTTCCAATGGTCCGGCAGCTTTCGTCTCAGGTGTTGGCGCAGTTTCGGATGAAGGGAACGAAACGTTGATCGTCTTTCCAGTGCGCGGCGGAGGAAGCGAGCGGTCGCGCATGGCAAACTCCTGATCGTCTCCAGTTTCGGCTTTCACTGGCGGCAGGCGTTTCAAGACATTCTGAACCTCGCCCTCGGAGAGCCGCGCAGCCGGAGCGACGTTCACATCACCTTTACGCTCAGGCTGCCCCGCGCCCTCGCTCAAACGAAATTGCAGACCATTCTTCACAGAGTCTCCGTTCTGTGTGTCATCTTCATCAGCATCAGATTCGCTCACGCTCGACTTAGAAGGGAGAGTTCAATGGTTCACACTTCGCTGGCCTCGAAAAACTTCCAGCACAAGCCTAGAACGCGATGCAGCTTTTCAACTTGCGCAAAGAATCTTATCCGACCTCTAGATAGCCTTCGCCCACGAAACGGCATTGGCCGCCGACGCGCACGCGAGTAATCTCTCCCTTATCATGCTCTATGACTATTTTAAGAATGCTCGGACGCCCCATCTCGAAACCTTGCTCGCTAGTAAATTCCATTCTCTCAGATGCAGGGAAAACTTCGTGGCGCACCAGATAGCAGCCGAGCGGACCGTTTGCGCTGCCCGTCGCGGGGTCTTCCTGAACGCCAAGGCCGGGCGCGAACATGCGCGAGTGAACGCTTGAGCCTTCACGTTCAGTCTCTTTCGTGAAGACGAATACCTGCCCGGATGCAAAATCTTTCAGAGCTTTCTCCCAAACGTCCAGACGAAATCTGATAGAACGAATTGCCTCCAAATCTTTCAACGGCACGAAAAGAAAGGGAAGACCGCACGAGACGACTTCTATCGGCAGGTCAGTTTCAATTGCTGAAAGTTGAAGAGACAGCATCTCTGCCATCACGCTCGCATCTTCAAATCGTGGTCCGAATTTTGGAAGCGGCTGCTGCATCCAGATCAGATCGGGCTGGCCGTCTTTGAAATTGATGTCAACGGGAATCAGCCCAACGCCCTCTTCCAGCTTTATCATCACGCGCTCGCCTCCAAGCTCAATCATGTGCTCGCGCGCCAAGATGAAAGCTGTGCCGACCGTAGGATGCCCCGCCATTGGAAGCTCCGCGTAAGGCGTAAAGATGCGTACCTTGTAATCGTTCGACGAATCTTTTGGCGGCAGGACGAAAGTAGTTTCCGACAGGTTGAACTCTTTGGCGATTGACTGCATCAGTTCGGAAGACAGCCCGCGCCCGTTCGTGATGACAGCAAGCTGATTGCCTCCGAAAATTCTGTCAGTGAAAACATCAACAAGGTGATAGTGAATCTTTCTCATTGTATCCTCGTAAGGATTAACCACAGAGGCACAGAGACACAGAGAAAACATGAAAGAAAGACGATTAAATTTATCTCTTTCATCAATCCCATTTCTATTGCTTCTCTGTGCCTCTCTGGTCTCTGTAGTTAAAGCTTTTATTCTTTCTCTCAAAATAGTGATGGGCCGGAGGGCAGATACTTTTCCATCTGACCGAATGGTTCTGTGGTCAAAAGGTGCGAGTAGCTTACGAGCTTTAATCCCGCACGAAGAGCGAAACGAATCGCAGAGTGGTTCACGCCCGGAATCATAAGACGAATCTGCTCCGCCTGCTTTGAAACCTCGCGGCAAGCCGATTCAAGAAGAGCTTCGGCATCTTCTTCTTTGAGCCACGCGGCAGACCCTATAGTTCCGTTGCTGAAATAGTAGTAGCCTACGGCGCGCTCCTCGCGCACAAGCTGTCTTCCTTCGGCTTTGAATTCAGCGATTGAAAATTGATGGTCACACTCGCGGCGAGTCCCGCGCACCTGCTCATCAATGTTCATAGCGGTTTCAATGTCAAGCGGCTGCGTCTCGTAACCTCTCAACGCTTCGCTCGAACTCTGAAAAGCTCCTACGAAATTGAGTATCTGATAACCCGGCAGCATTCCAAACTTCATGTAAGTCGCCATCGCACGAACGTCAACGGACGACCACGTGAAAAAGATTTTAGCCCCGGCGCGCGAGCCTTCATCCCAGACGCGCTCAAGAAGCGTGCGGCCTATGCCTTGACCCTGCAAACGGGGCAACGCCCAGAAGCCTGAGAGAAACCATAAATGATCGCGCACAATCGCGTGACAGATGGCTGTGATTTTCCCGTCAACTTCTGCGACATGAAAGATACCTGTGCGGCGTATGTGATCGTAAAACTTTTCAACGAGCGGGCGCGGCGGCGCGGGCTGCGTGATGTTGTGTCGCCTGTACATGTCCGCGACGGACGCTAGAAATATCTCTACCGCTTCAGGCATCTCCGCTTCGCGCACGGGACGATATTGTGTGAGCGTCAACTACAATTCCTCCAATCTCTCTTTGATTGAAGAAAGAGCGCGCGCGTTGAAAGGTTTAGAATTGTCTGAGGCTTTAGAATTGAGGCTAGCCACTCTTCGAGCCATCTCTTTTCACTCTGGGGGATCATAATTTTCTCCACTTAATATACAGCAACGAGCAAGCGCTGACGATATACTATGCGGGCACAAGCTGGGTAAAAAATTTTACCGTCCGCGCAGAAGTCAAACCTGAAGCGTTAGACCGAAAAGCTGATTTCCATGCTTTTATCATTGCTTTTTCTGCCGTATGTTTCCGCTGCGGTCAAGATGAATATTGACATAACAACGGCTCGCGCATAAAATTCAAGTCACTGATACAAGTTGAGGGAGGCTGTACTCGCGCGGTTCCTAACACTTGGGATTGCAAAGCGAGAGAAGGGTCAAACACTTAGGCTCTCTATAGTCGAAGCGGTGAACTTAAGCACCGCGTCCCATAAAAGTGTTGGAGCTTTCCAACATGCGCGCGCCCCACAGGGTTTTTGAAACTGTGTGGGGCGTTGTCGTGTCTAAAGGACGAATAGATTAAAGGGAGTGTATAAAAGCTATGGATGAAGCCGGGAACTCGGTCACAGATTTGAAACGACAGATGCTGCGCCACACATTGGCAACGCTTGCCTATCGTAGCGGTAAAGCCATCGCTAACGCGCCCGAAGGCTTCGCCACGTTTCGCACGAATGAAAAGACGCGCACGCCCGTAGAGATACTGGCGCACATCTGCGACCTGCTTGACTGGGGACATAACATTGCGACAGGTAAAGACAGTGGACAGAACACAAAGCCTCTGCCCTGGGAAGAACAGGTCGCGCGCTTCTTCTCTGAACTTGAGAAGTTTGATTCTTATCTAGCGTCTGACCAGCCACTCGGCGTACCCGTCGAGAAACTATTTCAAGCGCCTATTGCCGACGCTCTCACACACGTAGGGCAGATAGCTATGCTAAGGCGCATGGCCGGCGCTCCCATGCGCGGCGAGAACTATTTCAAAGCGGAGATAGTCGCAGGTCGCGTAGGGGATGAACAATCTACCAAGCGAGTCGAATTCGATTGATTGCACGAAAGCTCTCTTCATCTAATGTAAATCGGATTAGAGATAATCCAGGGCTTGTCTTTCACAAGACTGCCGAGTTGCGTTAGATAAACTTCGACGCGATACGCGCCGCGCTCTGTGACGGCGTATTCCTTCCTTGATGTCCCATCTTCATCGCGTATCACTTGACCGTCTTTAATCAGTAGGACGCGAGCGTTGACAGGCGTAGTAATGACAAATCGAACTCCGTCAAGAAGCTCAATCTCGTCGCCCATGATTCGCTTATCTTGACTGTTCTCGGCTGTGAAGGTGAAGCCGGAGGAATCGCCGAAGATGTCAAAGGCTATGTAACAGTGGCCGCTCGCAAGCGCAGCGAGAAGAGTGTCGGATGCTAAAGGCTTCTCCTTTTCAATCAGAACATGATTGCGGACCAGATGAAAGCTTCTCTCATAAGGATCAAGATGAAGACCGATTAGCTCCTTGCCCGTCAGGTCGCCTACGCGAAAACCAACGTTAGCGTGAGCGTCGTTTCCTGCGATTGCGACGACACGGCGGTTCTTCGTTCTTATCAACTCATCCCATCGCTTCAGATCATCGCTCGGTTTCTCGTAGAAGCGCGCGAACATCAAATCAGGATAGTTCCAGTAGGACCACAAGCCATCGAAGAAGGTTACGAAGTAGTTTATCTTCTTCGTGTTCGTGAAGAGATTATAGACCTCTATCCCGTCATAATCGTTTGCGTCCCAACTTTGAAACTCCTGCGGGTAAGCTATAAAAGACAACCCGCCGCGAGTCTTCTGAGTGTTGAGCACCTGCTCAGAGCCGATTGTGTTTGCAGTGGCGGCGTCTGCGCTTCCGGGCACAAGCAGAAAACGATCATGGCTTGCCGTAGAGACCTCGTTGCCGTTGATGAAGAGGACGCCCGCGTGAAATCCCTTGAGCGTCTGCGCCGACGTGTCCATCAAATCCGATGGATGCTCGGTCATCACTACGAAGCTGAGATTGTTTCTGCTTGCCGCCTGAATGATGTCAGAGAGATTGCCAGTGCTGTGGCCGCCAAGACTTGAGTGAACATGTATGACGCCCTTGTAATCCGTATATGCGCTCTCTGTTTGATTCACGACGCGCTCGGAGTTCATCTGTTGAATCGCGCGAGAGAGTTGGCCTAAGCGTATGCGTCGGTAGATGAAGGGAATTTGAAAGAGCAGGAAGAGAGCGAGCGCGATGAGCGCGACTTTCTTCCAACGCTTCATAGTCTTCCAGCTTGGCTTTTTCAACTTCCACTTCATCAGCTTTTAATCTTCGTCAAGAAAATCAACGGACGCTATGTGCTCGCTGATGTTGCGCCCCATGTCTGCGACCATTATGTGCTCTGGATGAACCGTGTATGCTTCGAGCGCGGCGCGGTCGCGGAAGGTTGCTACGAGGCCAGTGTCGTATGAGCGCGGCAGGCTTAGAACATCGAAGCCTACGTTAAGCCTCAAAACCCCTGGGATGATTGAAGCCAAACGACGCAGGCGCGCAACGTGCTCGTCACGAACAGCCTGCTCAACGTCCGCGCGATATTTCCAGATGACAATGTGTGTCAGCATATCTATTAGATTTCCTCTTTCTCCTGCTCTGACTCGGACAATTTTTTTAGCACTCCAATACCAGCGTAAAGCCTCTTTATGATCCGGGTCTAGTTAATAGGCATTGTAGCAATGCTCGGCGGCCTCCTTATATTTTTATCTACAACTTGGCAATTACACTTTGAACGCCCTAAGCGCCTGATAATGATTATAAGAGGCGGATCAACTCTTCATTCAGGAGTTCCCACGCGCGACTGACGTGCGCTTCGGTCGTGCGAATGTTGCCGATGGCGAGGCGCAGCGTGAAGAGATCGTGCAGGCGTGTGTGCGAGAGAAAAATTTCGCCCGTCGCGTTGACGTTGTTCATGATCGCTTCGTTGAGTGAATCGAGATGTACATGCCGCGCGTCTTCCGATTCGCCTTCAACGCGAGGGTAAGCGCGAAAGCAGACCAGACTGAAGGGCGTGGGCGCGAGGCGTTCCCAGTTCGGAGATTCATCAACCCATCGCGCGAAGAGTTGTGCCAGGCGACAGTGCTCGCGTATGCGCGCGGCAAGTCCAAGACGCCCGAAGTAGCGAATAATCATCCAGAGTTTTAGTGCGCGGAAACGACGACCAAGCTGTATGCCGTAGTCCATGCCGTTGCGGACCGTTTCCGCATCGCTAGTCTTCAGGTATTCGGGCACTAGCGTAAAAGCGCGGCGCAAGACATCCATGTGTCGGCAGTATAGGACCGAAAGATCGAAGGGCGTAAACAACCACTTGTGCGGATTGACTACGACAGAATCTGCGCGCTCCGTACCGTCTAAGATATTACGCATCTCCGGCAAGATGGCGGCAGGACCAGCGTAGGCCGTGTCAACGTGCAGCCAGACGTTCTGCTCTGCGCAGATGTCTGCGATTGCAGGAACTGGATCAATGCTTGATGTGGAAGTTGTGCCGACCGTTGCTACGACGCAGCAGGGAACGACGCCGTTCTGTTTGTCTTCTTCAATAGCTTGCGCCAGTGCGCGAGCGTCCATGCGAAACTCATCATCGGTCGGAATTTTCGAGACGGCGCGTTGGCCTAAACCGAGCGTGATGGCCGCCTTCTCGATTGAGGAATGCACCTGCTCGGAAACATAGACGCGCAGGAGCGGCAAGTCCGTGCGTCCACTCATTCCGTCTTCGCGTATTTGCAAATTAAGATTCTCACGCGCTGCGGCAATCGCGTGCATTGATGCGACCGATGCCGTGTCGTAGATGATGCCGTCCAACCCTTCGTCCAAACCCATCATCTGTCTCAGCCAATCGAGCGCGACCTGCTCAAGCTCAATCGCGGCTGGGCTTGTGCGCCAGAGCATGGCCTTGACATCGAAGGCTGCGGAGAAGAGTTCGCCGAAGATGCCGGGCGCGGACGAGGAGGTGGCGAAGTAGGCGAAGAATGAAGGATGATTCCAGTGCGTCAGGGCGCGTGGTATCAGACGGTCAACATCGCGCAGGATTGCGTCCATGTCTTCGCCTTCATCTGGAGGCGACGGCGGGAGCTTAGAAATGAGTTCGCCGGGTTGAACCTGCGCCAGCACAGGATACTCTTCTATGTTCTCAAGGTAATCGCCTATCCAGTCAATGACCTCGTGGCCTATGCGACGAAAATCCTCTGTGCTCATGTCGCCGAGCGCGGGCGCGAAGCCTTCGTCTCTCTCGTCATTCTCTTTCATGTTCCGACCTGCCGCATTTAAGGTGTGGGAATTTCAGCCGAACTATATCAGGTATGCGAAAGAAAAGGGCAGCTCTGAAAAGCTGCCCTCATCCTCTGCAAAAATTGAAACCGCTCGCTTAATGATAGACATGCTCAGCGCGATTCTGCTTCCACTCGTTCTCAAGATTTTCCGCGTCTTCATCCGTGCGTGGGTTGACGCCTAAGACGATGCCGCCCTCCTTCAAGCCGGATTCATAAACCACGCCGCGCTCTTCAGGGATGCCTGCGCCGACGAACGCGCCTACCAATCCGCCCGTCAATCCGCCAGCGCCCGCGCCCGCGAAAGCCGCAGCAATCGGTCCGACGATTGTAAGCCCTAATCCCGGCAGCACGACGTTCGTTCCAATTGCCGCAATCGCCGCGATGATTGCGCCGACCGTGCCGCCTACGGCAGAGCCTATGCCTAAGCCCTCAAGCGCCTTGCTTCCCATCTCTGTCTGCTGCGTCTCTTCCGATGGGAAATATTTCTGCCGCGTCTCATCCGACATTAGAAGACTGATGTCATCGCGCGTGTATCCGCGGCTGTTCAAAGAACCGTAAGCGCGTTCGGCGTCGTCTCTGTCTCTGAAGAGCGCAGTCAACATGCGATTCTGCCTCTCACGAACTGCACCTGTCGCGGCCTCGCCTGCGGTTGAGACCGTTTCCCCTGCGTTATCTTTTTCAATATCACTCATAATTCATCTTCCTTTGAAGTGTACGATTTCACGTCTGGAAATCTGGTTTGAGAAGATTAGAGCAAGGAGCGTTCCTTGAATTCTTTATCGCGCATGAACACAATAATTACTCGACACGCGGCTTCAAACAGGTATAATGCGCCTCGTTCTATTTCAAAAACGCGCGGCTGAGAGTTTGCTTCTACACGCGACTCGCCGCTATTATGCTCTACCAACAGTCTAGGGACATCTGGTGTTGTGTGCTCGAAGCTCAGGCAATCTGCGCACGCGTTTGCGCTTTAAGACAGGCTTGCTACTTGAGAGCAGTGTGGTCTAAAGAATCATCGCACCAAGCGCACTGCTTCGATTTTTCGTACCCGGGTTTCATCAAAACTTAACGCTTCAGCGAGGTGAATATGAGACGCACTTTAATCGCTCTTGGATTGATAGCAGCATTGCTTATGGCTACGGGTTGTGCGCGCAGAGGCGGCAACTGCCCCGATCCCGGCGGCGCTATAAAGGTCGGCGTTTACGGAGACCTTTCGGGTCAGACATCCAGCTTCGGTCAGTCGACTAAAAACGGCGTGCAGATGGCCGCAGACGAAATCAACGCCGCCGGAGGAATCAACGGTCGCCAGATTCAACTCGTCATAGAGGACGATCAAGGCGAGCCGGGTAAAGCCGCGACGGTTGTGCAGAAGCTTGTCAATCAGGATCAGGTGCGCGCTCTCTTAGGCGAAGTAGCATCTTCAAACTCAATCGCAGCCGCGCCCGCCGCGCAAGAAGCGAAAGTTCCAATGATCTCGCCTTCTTCAACGAACCCGAAGGTGACTCAGGTCGGCGACTACATTTTCCGCGTCTGCTTCATAGACCCGTTTCAGGGCGAAGTAATGGCGAAGTTTGCGGCGAACACTCTGAAAGCAAAGCGCGCCGCGATTCTCTTCGACTCAAACTCCGACTACAGCAAAGGTCTAATACAGTTCTTCAAACAGGGTTTCACAAAACTCGGCGGCGAGATAGTTGCAGAGCAGGCTTACGCGCAACGCGACCGCGATTTCACAGGACAGTTGACGCAGATTCGCTCGGCCAACCCTGATGTCATCTATGTGCCCGGCTATTATCAAGAGGTCGGCGTCATAGCAAAGCAGACAAAGCAACTCGGCATCAAAGCTCCGCTTCTTGGCGGCGACGGTTGGGACTCGCCGCAACTCTGGGACTTGGGCGGCGACGCTCTGAACGGCGACTACATCTCGAACCACTACTCGGTTGACGACCCAACGCCCGTTATTCAGGATTTCGTCAAAAGATACAAAGCGAAATTCAACGGCACAGCGCCCGACGCTATTGCTGCTCTGGCCTACGACGCCATGATGGTCTTGGCAGATTCAATCAAACGCGCAGGAGGAACTGATTGCCAGAAGCTGCGCGATGCGATTGCGCAGACCACGAACTTCAAAGGCATCACGGGCGTAATCAGCATCAATAGCGACCGCAACGCCGTCAAACCTGCCGTCGTCCTCGAACTTGAAAATCACAAGTTCGTCTATAAAGAGACGATTCAACCCGACACTGGCGGCGGGACTACAAGTCCATCGCCAGAAGGCAGCGCGTCACCTGCTGCGAGCGCATCGCCAGCGGCGAGCGCGCAGCCTTCCGCGAGTAGCTCGCCCACAGCGAACACTTCGGGCGGAAACGCGAACGCAGGCGCGACCAACGCGAACCAGTAGAGCCTTTTTGATCTGCGAAAGGAAACAAAAAGGAGTTTGAGTTATGAATTTTGAATTATGAGTTTCCGCTTTTAACTCAAAACTGAAAACTCAAAACTATTTTTCAATGGATACTTTCGTTCAGCAACTCATCAATGGTCTAAACATCGGAGCCATCTACGCGCTCATCGCGCTAGGCTACACGATGGTCTATGGCATCCTGCGCCTGATTAACTTCGCGCATGGCGACATCTACATGGTCGGAGCTTTCGCTGGCTACGGCCTCGCATACTTCATCGCCGCGAATCTGGGCTTGGCCGGAGCATCATGGGGCGCTCTACTCATAGTGCTCGTCGGCGCGATGATTACAGCCGCGCTCGTCGGAATGGCTATAGAGCGTTTCGCCTATCGCCCCGTGAGAAAATACTCGCGCATGACGACGCTGATTACGGCAATCGGCGTCTCGCTCCTGATTGAAAACCTTTTCGTAGCACGCTACGGCGGAATGGGACGCGGTTTTCCGCAGCTTCTGAACGACAGGACCTATCAACTCTTCGGCAATGCTGCGATCTCGAAGTCACAGATTTTGATCTTCGTAGTCTCAATCGCACTGATGCTGCTCTTGCAGTGGATTATCTACAAGACGAGGGTTGGCACGGCGATGCGCGCCGTCTCTTTTAATCTAAACTCGTCGAAGCTGATGGGCATCAACACGGATGCCATCATCACATTCACTTTCGCTCTGGGTTCTGCACTGGCCGCAGCCGCTGGTGTCTTGACAGCGCAGTATAGTCCAACGATTGATCCTTTGATGGGAATAACGACTGGCCTCAAGGCTTTCGTCGCGGCAGTCCTCGGCGGCATAGGCAACATTCCCGGAGCGGTGCTCGGCGGTCTGCTCATTGGCGTTGCCGAAACGATGGTCGTAGGCTACGGCGCGAACGTCGGCATAGCCTCTACGTACCGCGACGCAGTTGCATTTGCAATTCTGATTCTGGTTCTCTTACTTCGCCCGTCGGGCCTGTTGGGTTCGACCGTGCAGGAAAAGGTTTGAAAGAAGTACTGAGTGATGAGTACTGAGGACTGAGTGAAGAAGGTTTTCTACTCAGCCCTCAGTGCTCAGTACTCATCACTGTTCTTATGAAGTTTCTCAAACGACTCCTCGTCGCTGTCGTAATCGGCCTTGTGCTCTACGCCCTGAATCTGGCTATGAGCAAGGAGGGACTGTTCGGCATCGGCGTTCCACTTTATCAGGTTGATCTGTGGAAGCTGGCGGGCATCAACGTTATCCTCGCCGTTTCGCTCAACCTGATTAACGGGTTCACTGGACAGTTCTCAATAGGGCACGTGGGCTTCATGGCTGTGGGCGCGTACTCGTCCACCTTCATGACTGTCTATTACACGCAAGGGTTAGAGCAATCACTCGCAGGAGCGGTCGGAGCGGGCGTTGCGGCTGCCATAGTCTTCCTTCTCGTAATCATAGTCGGCGCAATCGCTGCCGCCATCGCAGGACTCATCGTAGGCATTCCTACTTTAAGACTGCGCGGCGACTATCTGGCAATCGCAACTCTTGGCTTTGCAGAAATCATTCGCATCGTAATCGTCAACACGAACAGGATAGGCGCGGCCACAGGCTTTCGCGGCGCGGTTGACCCCTGGCCCGGGCGCGTAACGATTCCCGCTTACACAAACTTTCTATGGATAGGCATCTTCGACGTCGTCACAATAGTCATCATCTACAACATCGTAAACTCCGACACAGGCCGCGCGCTCATCTCTATTCGTGAAGACGAACTCGCGGCGCAGGCGATGGGCGTGAACACTACCAGGTACAAGGTGACTGCGTTTGTAATCAGCGCGGCGCTCGCTGGAGTCGCGGGCGCTCTCTACGGCCACTGGCGATTGCCGCACCCTGCCGATTTTACATTCGTTCGCTCCTTCGAGATCATCATCATGATCGTGCTCGGCGGGATGGGTTCGATTACGGGTGCAGTCTTGGGCGCGCTAGTGATTACGTTCCTGCCGGAACTTCTGCGACAGCTTCCCGGCGAAGTCTATAACTATCGTCTGGTCATCTATGCAGCGCTTCTAATCCTGATTATGATAACCAGACCGCAGGGCATGTTGGGCGGGCGCGAGATAGGATTCAACTGGCTCAAGCGTGCGCAGCGCAGGCCGGAAGGCGACACGGCAGTTGGAGCAGACAAGGGCGTGCCGATTGCCGAGCGCGATGCGCCGACAGCGGATCATGCGAAAGAGGTTGAGAACAGATGAGCGGCTCAACGGAACAGAACGCTTCAAGAAGAACTCAGGCGGAATCCATCTTGACGGAGGCCGCGCACACCGCTCGCTCGCAGGAGGTCACGGACACGAGCGGCGCAGTTCTCAGAACAGACAAGTGCACAATCCGCTTCGGCGGTCTCATCGCCGTAAACTCTCTGGACATGGCCGTGCGCGAAGGAGAAATCTACGGCCTCATTGGTCCGAACGGCGCAGGGAAAACTACGGTCTTCAATCTTCTGACAGGCGTCTATGAGCCGACCGAAGGCGAAATCTATTTTCAGGGCAAGCGCATTGACAGCCTGCGCCCGCACCAGATTGCGCGTCGCGGTGTGTCGCGCACCTTTCAGAACATACGCCTTTTTCCCGGCATGACCGTTTTAGAAAACGTTCTGACGGCTTGCCACATTCACTCGCGGCAATCGCTCGCGGATGCAGTCTTTCGCACGCCGCGCTTTGAGCGAGACGAGCGCGAACAGCGTGAGTTTTGTCTTGAGCTTCTGAAAATCTTCGGCCTCGAGCGTTTTCAGAACGAGGGCGGAACGAGTTTGCCTTACGGCAATCAGAGACGCCTTGAGATAGTTCGCGCTCTTGCAACGCGCCCGAAACTTCTATTATTGGACGAGCCTGCGGCTGGCATGAACCCTGCGGAGCAGGAGGATTTAATAGAGTTGATTCGCCTTGTGCGAGACCGCTTCGGTCTAACGATCCTTCTAGTCGAGCACAACATGAAAGTCGTCATGGGCATCTGCGAGCGCATACAGGTTCTGGACTACGGCAAGCCAATCGCACTCGGCCTGCCCGAAGAGATTAGAAACAATCCGAAAGTTATCGAGGCGTATTTAGGAGACTGACACTAATTATGAACTTTAAGTTTTGAATTTTGAATTAAAGGCAAGCCAATGCTTTTAACTCAAAACTCAAAACTCAAAACTTCTTTCATGCTTACCATCGAAAACATCTCAGTCAACTACGGCGCTATCGAGGCGCTCACAAACATTTCAATGCGCGTCGAGCAGGGCGAGGTCGTAACGCTCATCGGCGCGAATGGGGCGGGGAAGACTACGACTTTGCGCACGATCACGGGGCTGCTTGAGCCGACCGAAGGGCGCATTCTCTTCGAGGGCAAAGAGATTCAGGGCGTGGCGACTCATAAGCTGGTCGCGCGCGGAATCAGCATGTCGCCCGAAGGTCGCGGCGTCTTTGCCAATCTTTCAGTGCGCGAGAATTTGCAGATGGGAGCTTATCTTAGGAAGAACAAGACGGAGATTGCCGAAGACGTTGACACAATCTTTGAAGCCATTGACGAGATCAGAAGCAAAGGCACAACCATCCTGCTCGTAGAGCAGAACGCACACGCCGCCCTTCATCACTCTGACCGCGCATACGTTCTTGAAACAGGCAAGATAGTTATGGAAGGTCCATCGAAAGAACTCGCCGCAGACCCGCGCATCAAGGAAGCATACCTGGGCGAATAAGGAAAAACAGTAGGCAGTTGGCAGAAGGCAGCAGGTATTAGCTCGTTCGGACGAAGGGCTATTGGTAAAGCATTCAACTCATCAAACATTAACCGACTGCCCACTGCTTACTGCTTACTGCTTACTGTTCTTTCGCGTATAAACTTCGGCAGTCGGCTTGCGAACTTTGCGCTGCGCGCAAGGTAGCTGCCTAGCTGAAAGGGAAATCTAGGCAGTCCATTGAATGAGCCTTTGACGCTTATCGTCGCTTCAATCGGGTTAGGCCAACGGTTGCGAAAGCCTGCGAGGACGCCGGACGGATAGTAAAAATAGTTCGCCATAGGCGCGCTGTGTCTCTGTCTCATAGAAGGAGAGAGCGATCCCCACTCTTTCAAAATTGCGGGGACGAGCCAGCGCGGAAGGGGCTTGAGATCGCGCGCAGCCGGAGTGTCGCTTATATCTGCGCCGAGTAGTTCACGCGCAAGTCTGAGAGCGCAGGAGACCCAGTTAGCCCAACGCCTGTTCCTGCCCAAACAATGATTCCAATCAAACCCTTCTGATCTTGATTCCACAGCCACCGCAACGTCGCACAGCCAGAGCGGTCGCCACGCACCCTCGCGCAGCATGTGTATGGAGAGAATGCGAAGGTGATCTTCCGCGCTCAGCACTCGCACGTCTGTCTCTCCGACTCTTATCAACTCAGTGCGCGAGTAAACCTCATCAAAACAGCCTCCGCCGAACTTCTCAAAGCCAGAGTGTAAGTCCACCTTGTATTGCTCAGGCATATTCTTCAATGCATTCCCGGCATCTGCAAACTCTCGGGGTCGCACGCATAGGTCAATGTCTCCGTAGGGGCGCAAACCCTGTTCAGGATATAGCCGTGCGATAGCCCAACCCTTGACCAGAACCGGCTCAATACCACCAGAGTGCAAGATGTTGATGGCCTGTTCAATTGTTCGCTGATGTAGCGCGGCCTGTAGAGTGTTTGCGCGGTAAGCCTGATGAAGCGTCTCTGCACTTCTGCTCGTAAGTTGCGAGTTGGAATGTTTGATTCGCCACCAGCAGAGCGCAGCCGCGCCCGAAGAGAGGAGCAGCGGCGCAATCTCTTCCAACTCTGAAGCCGTGCACTCGAATGGCGCAGGCGAGCGACGCCATGAGCACTTGAGCG
>QHXM01000020.1 GCA_003222945.1 Acidobacteriota bacterium | reverse complement strand
TGTTCCCACTGCTGCTGTTGACTTCCTTGCTGGCGTTGCTGTCCCCAGCGTTGTTGCTGGTCGCGCTGCTGCCTCTGTTGAGCTTCCCACTGTTGTCTGCGTTGTTGCTCTTGTTGTTGCTGCTCAGTGCGTTGCTGCTCAGCACGGCGTCGCTGCTCTTGCTCCTGGCGCTGCTGTGAAGAGCGCTGATCCTGTGCCTGACGCTCGCGCGCCCAGCGTTGATCCTGCTCCTGGCGTTGCTGCGTTCGTCTCTGTTCGTCCTGTTGCTGTCGCTGTTGCCGCTCCTGATTCTGCTGAGCCTCGCGTTGCGCGCGCTCCTGTTGCCAGTTTCGCTCACGCTCCTGTCGCTGCTGGTTCTGATTTTGCTGCGCCTGTGCGTTCTGATTCTGGTTCTGCTGCTGTTGATCTTGATTATTTCTCTGCCATCGATCCGAGCGCTGTCGTTGCGCATTAGCCAGCCCACTTGTTCCAAGTAAGATTGCCGTGCTGACGACAGCCGATGCTGCTAACCGTTTAATATAATCTGTTTTCATTTGCCCACTCCTTAATTGAGGGCGGAACTATAGGGAGATTCCTTTCGAGCAGTGGGCAAGCGCTATTCCACACTTCAGTAATCTCTCTATATTAAAGTTTCTGAGGCCACAGGCGCGCCGAGCAGTTACCTTTTCGTGTATGGATGAACTTTATGCGTTAAATAACTATCGTTGAATATTGACTGAGAGAGTGTGGATGTTTTCCTCTAACGAAGAAAGTCCTACCACCCCAGGAGGCCTCTATGGAAACCCAACCCATCAGAATTCTATTCTTAGCATCCGACCCTAGAGTTGTTGACAAAATAAGATTGGGTAGAGAACTGGCAGAAATCCAAGATAGATTGGAAAATGGAGAAAAGTTCGAGTTAGCAGATCGTTGGGCTGTGCGTCCAAGAGATGTTCTTAATAAAATCCTTGACAAGAAGCCGCAGATTGTTCATTTCGCCGGGCACGGGATGGAGACGGGAGAGTTATGCCTGGAGGATGACCAAGGGAATGTGCAGCCGGTAAGTCCTGAAGCTCTAGCCGCGCTCTTTAAGTTGGTCACCGGATTTGTGAAGTGCGTTGTGATTAACACCTGCTTTTCTGAAACTCAAGCCAAAGCGATTGCCGAGCACATCCCATTCGTTATCGGCATGAATAAAGCAATCGGAGACAAGGCCGCAGTCGAATTTGCGACAGGCTTTTACACGTCACTGGGAGCAGACCCGTCAATCGAAAATATAGAAAAGGCTTTTGATTTTGGCCGGGTGTCAATTCAATTAAGCGGCATTCCAGCCGAACACCTGACCCCTGTTCTTATTTTCGGTGATCCCCGAAGAAGATTTCGCTCAGAAGTCGAGCAAGTCCAATCCCGGCTGCAACAAACAGGCTCTATGGCCGCCGCCATCTTCCGCAAGGCGTTACAAGAAAAGGGTAAACGCATGGGACTCTCAATCGAAGAAGTTGAAGCAATAACTAATGAATCGCTCGAACTAATTAAAGAATTTAAGCGAAAATTACAGGGGTACGGGGAAGCATTCACGGATGCTATTCGTGACGAATTCCCCATCGAAGATGAGACCCGCGAGGCATTAAAGTTTCTCCAGCAAGAACTGGGACTGCGTCAGGAAGACGTCGCTCCAATTGAGAGTACAATTGAAAACGATCCGCGCTGGCAAACTGCTGAAGCCTTCTTTGACAGAGGACTAAACCAGTTCAATCTAGGAGAATACCAGAA
The DNA here is from genome assembly GCA_003222945.1 of Acidobacteriota bacterium. Taxonomy (GTDB): domain Bacteria; phylum Acidobacteriota; class Blastocatellia; order Pyrinomonadales; family Pyrinomonadaceae; genus QHXM01. The sequence goes on along the minus strand of QHXM01000020.1, from coordinate 4,903 downwards.
GGCGCTTAAGTATTATACGCGGTCAATCGAGATCAGACCAACTTACTCCAGCGCTTATCTGGAAAGAGGAACTACTCACTACAAACTAGATGATCTTCAAGCCGCGCTTGAAGATTACGACTCGGCTATCAAAACAGACAACAACTGGGAGGGAAGAGGCTTAGAAGATGCTTACTTTGAACGAGGTAGCGGTTGGGGCGAGGGCATCAACCTGGCAAGCGCCTACGCCAAACGCGCACTTCTTTATCGCGCAAAAGGTTTCACACAGGAGGCCGAACAAGACATACAGTCATTCGTCCTCCTGAACACGAAACCCGAAGGAGAAGAAATCTTTGATAATGAAGAGGCAGAGACGGACAGCCAAAAGGTCATGTAACGCGGGAGCGTGATTGCAAGAGGTAGAAGCCGTAAGAGAGATGTTGTGTTCTCTTATGTCGAATTCGCGTTAAGTCAGTTCAATGAGAAAGCTCCGTCAGAGCGAGACGTTCCATGTTTCGCTCTGACGGAGCTTTCTAGTAAATTGCGATGGCCTCTTGCTAGGAGCGCAGGCGGCACGGCCTGCATTGAGCGCCTATTGGCGCGAACAAACCATGAGCGTGCAAGCCAAGCTTGGAGCGCAGGCGGCACGGCCTGCATTGAGCGCCTATTGGCGCGAACAAACCATGAGCGTGCAAGCCAAGCTTGCAGGCCGTGCCGCCTGCGCTCGAGAGCAAATGCGCTCTCACTCTTCCGCGTCGCCATCGCCGCCCGCAACGACTGTCGCCGGCACGTCCACGCCTCCCACGATCTCAGGAAACTCCTCAAGATCACGCTCGCGCATCACTTGGTCAATCGTCTCATCGCGCTCTACTCGGACGTTGCGGTAAAACTCCATGCCCGTTCCTGCCGGAATCAACCGTCCCATGATGACGTTCTCTTTCAGACCGCGCAGGTAATCAATGCGCCCCGAAATCGCAGCCTCCGTGCCAACTTCCTTTATCTTCACCCAGCGAAGCATCTGGCGGACAATCACCTCTATGTGCTTGTCGTTGATATTCACGCCCTGAAGACGATAGACCTCTTGAATCTCGTTGACGATGTACTCCTGCAAGCGGTTCATTCCCAAAACTCTCAGAATGTCGTGCGGATTCAACGGTCCATCCATTAGAGCTTCGCCCGCTCGGACGCGGTCGCCCTCCTGCACGTTTATGTGCGTGCCGCGCGGGATGTCGTACTCGCGCTCCTCGCCGTCGTTGCCCGTGATGATCAGCTTACGCTTGCCTTTCGCAATCGGGCCGAGCTTAACCGTGCCGTCAATCTCAGACATGATGGCTGTCTCCGACGGCTTGCGTGCCTCGAAGAGTTCGACGACGCGCGGCAGACCGCCCGTGATGTCCTTCGTCTTCGTGGTCTCACGCGGAATCTTAGCGATGATGTCGCCTGGCTCCACGTTGTCGCCGTCGCCGACCATCAGGTTCGCGCGCACGGGCATCTGGTAAGTCTTCAACACCTTGTTCGAGGCGTTGCGGATTTCCAGACGCGGCTGCTTCTTCTCGTCCGGCGAGTCTTTGACGACCATGCGGGACTGACCCGTCACTTCGTCAACCTCTTCGTCAACCGTCACGCCTTCCTTCAAGTCCTGGAACTTAATGTGACCGGCCACTTCCGTCAGAATGGCGAAGGTGAACGGGTCCCACGTCGCCAGCATTTGATCTTGCCGGACGCGAGCGCCGTCCGCTATGTGCAGGTGCGCGCCGTAAACAATCTGGTAACGCGCCACCTCACGCCCGCGCTCGTCAATGATTGTCAGAGCGCCGTTGCGATTCATGGCGATGATCTCGCCTTTGCGATTCTTGACCGTCTGCAATTCAACGTAGCGAATCGTCCCGTCAACGCGCGCTTCGTGCTTGCTGGATTCCTCAAGGCGCGCAGTTCCTCCGATGTGGAAGGTGCGCATCGTGAGCTGCGTTCCAGGCTCACCGATTGATTGAGCCGCGATGACGCCGACGGCGTCGCCGATGTCAACAGGTCGTCCGGTCGCAAGGTTGCGCCCGTAGCACTTGATGCAGCAGCCGCGACGCGATTCGCAGGTCAGGACCGAGCGAATGCGGACGCGCTGAACGCCGGAGCGTTGAATTTCGGCGGCGAGGTCTTCGTCAATCTCCTCGCCGATTGCGACGATCACCCGACCTTCAACCGGGTCAATCACGTCGTCAAGCGAAGTGCGGCCAACGATTCGGTCACGTAAAGATTCGATCTCTTCGCCGCCTTCGACAATCGCCGTCGCGCTAATGCCTCTGAGCGTGCCGCAATCCTGTTCTGAGATAATCACGTCCTGAGCAACATCAACCAGTCGGCGTGTCAAGTAACCTGAGTCGGCAGTCTTGAGCGCAGTATCCGCAAGACCTTTGCGCGCGCCGTGCGTTGAGATGAAGTATTGCAGCACGTTCAAGCCTTCACGGAAGTTTGCGCGGATTGGCGTCTCAATGATTTCGCCCGAAGGCTTAGCCATCAGTCCGCGCATACCGGCAAGCTGACGAATCTGTTGCGCGCTGCCGCGAGCACCCGAATCACTCATGACGAGTATCGGATTCAACTCGTCTAGATTCTTCTCGCGCTCGTCCATAGCCTTGAACATTTCTTTAGCAACCTTGTCGGTAACTTCAGACCAGATAGCGACGACCTTGTTGTAGCGCTCGCCGTTTGTGATGACGCCGTCCAGATACTGCTGCTCAACATCAATCACATCCTTTTCAGCTTTAGCAACCAGAGTCTTCTTCGCCTCCGGCGTTACAAGATCGTCAATGCCAATAGAGATGCCAGCTTTGGTCGCGTAGAGGAAGCCAAGATTCTTCAGGTCGTCAAGCATCTTGACAGTCGTCTCGTGGCCTAAGCGTATGTGGCAATAGTTGACTATTGACTGCAAGCCTTTCTTCTTCAACGTGCCGTTAATAAAAGGCAGCCCTTCTGGAATCGAATCGTTGAAGATGACGCGCCCGACGGTCGTGTTGATTACGCGGCGCACATTCTCCTGCACAGTCGCGCGCATAACGTCCTGCGTGTCGTGCTCCTGCGTCAAGTCAATCAGGTCGCCCGTGATGCGCAGCTTGATGGGCGTCTGCGTCGTCACTTCCTTCGCATCTAGCGCTAATAACACTTCGTCAAGCGAAGGGAAGACGCGACCCTCGCCTTTAGCGCCCGGCTTATCGCGCGTCAGGTAGTAGCAACCTAGAACAATGTCCTGCGAAGGCACAGCGATTGGCTGACCATTCGCTGGGCTTAAGATATTGTTTGAAGAGAGCATGAGCACAGCCGCCTCTATCTGAGCCTCAGGCGAGAGCGGAATGTGCACGGCCATCTGGTCGCCGTCGAAGTCTGCGTTGAATGCTGTGCAGACAAGGGGGTGAATCTTGATAGCCTTGCCTTCGACCAAGACAGGCTCGAACGCCTGAATGCCAAGTCGGTGAAGCGTTGGAGCGCGATTCAAGAGAACCGGATGCTCACGAATCACTTCTTCCAGAATATCCCAGACGACAGGCTCTTGACGCTCTACCATCTCGCGCGCCTGCTTAATGGTCGCAGCGTGCTGCTGCTTCTCAAGCTGGTTGTAGATGAACGGCTTGAATAATTCGAGCGCCATCTTCTTCGGCAACCCGCATTGATGCAGTTTCAACTCAGGTCCGACGACGATCACCGAGCGGCCTGAGTAGTCAACGCGCTTGCCGAGCAGGTTTTGACGAAAACGTCCCTGCTTGCCTTTGAGCGTGCCCGACAGAGATTTCAGCGGGCGATTGTTCACGCCGCGCAGAACGCGACCGCGACGACCATTATCAAACAGAGCGTCAACGGCCTCCTGCAACATGCGCTTCTCGTTTCGCACGATGACTTCTGGCGCACGCAACTCCATCAACTTCTTCAGACGGTTGTTGCGGTTGATTACGCGACGATAAAGATCGTTCAAGTCCGAAGTCGCAAAGCGTCCACCATCGAGTGGCACGAGCGGGCGAAGCTCCGGCGGAATCACAGGAATTACATCCAAGATCATCCACTCAGGACGATTGCCGCTCTTCAAGAAACTGTTTGCGACCTTCAGCCGCTTGGAGAATTTCAGCTTCTTCTGCTGCGAAGTCTCTTCCTTCATCCTCGTGCGAAGGTCTGCGGCGAGTTCTTCGACTTTGACCGCAGCCAGAAGCTCTTTGATAGCCTCAGCACCCATCTTCGCAACGAACATGCCCGGGAAGTCGCGCATCAGCTCGCGGTAACGCTCGTCCGTTAAAAGCTCTCGCTCTTTCACAGGAGCATCGCCCGGATCAATCACGATGTATGACTCGAAGTACAGAACCTTCTCAAGCTCGCGCAGAGGAATGTCTAAAAGATGGCCTATGCGCGAAGGCAAGCCTTTGAAGAACCAGACGTGCGAGCAAGGGCTTGCAAGATCAATGTGCCCAAGGCGCTCACGACGCACTTTGGCCTGCGTGACTTCGACGCCGCACTTGTCGCAAATAACGCCGCGATGCTTCATGCGCTTGTACTTTCCGCACAGGCATTCCCAATCCGCGACAGGCCCAAAGATGCGCGCGCAGAATAGTCCGTCGCGCTCAGGCTTGAACGTGCGGTAGTTGATCGTCTCCGGCTTCGTCACCTCGCCATGCGACCATTGACGAATCTTTTCCGGCGAGGCCAGAGAGATACGAATCGCCTCAAAATCCGGTGCAAGTTGCTGTTTTTGCTCTTGGAATCGAAACACTGAGAACCTCCTGGAATCCAGAAGTCAGAATTCAGAATCCAGAATGAAAAGGCTGAGAACCGTTTTTATTCTGACTCTTGGCTTCTGGCTCCTGACTCCTGTTTTTATTCTGCACTCCCGCCGACGAGAATCGCTTCGCCTGTGCCCGCGCCGTCACCCGACGCTCCGCTGCCGTCG
>QHXM01000135.1 GCA_003222945.1 Acidobacteriota bacterium | reverse complement strand
CTCTTTCTCAAAGCTTCCGCCAGCATCGTCGCGCACTGTGTTGAAGACGGACTGCACAAAGTTCTCTACATAATTGGGCTGCATGAAATGGCGCGTTCTTTTGCGCAGACCCGATGTTCCGGGTCGCTGGTCAGAGAAGGGCGTCGTCTTCACGGTTTTCAGATTAGTGTTCTCCATAACAGTCTCCGATTAACTGTTTATTCGCGCGTTGACTACGTGTATGATTGCTGCTCGCCGGAGAGAATGATACAGCGCCCCGCGGCAAATAGGCCAACACGCGGCGCTTCTATTCGTCTCCAGCGGAGGCCAGCACTGTCTTAACAAGAAAATTTCACGCGGAGTCTATTAGACTAAAATATGCAGGTGACACCTCTGGACGCTGAAGGATTGTTGTTGATAGAGCTTGAAATCTACAGAGATTCCAGAGGCTTCTTTGTAGAGCGTTACAACCGGAAGAGATTCCGCGCACACGGCCTTGAGTTCGATTTCGTGCAGGACAATCATTCGCGCTCAGCTCCTGGAGTCTTGCGAGGGCTTCACTATCAATACGATCCTCCGCAAGGCAAACTTGTAGGCGTGACGCGCGGCGCTGTTTGGGACGTTGCGGTTGATATCAGGCCGGATTCAAAGACATTCAAACAGAGTTTCGTAATAGAGTTGTCTGACGCAAACGGGCGTCTGCTCTGGATTCCAGAAGGGTTCGCGCACGGCTTCTGCGTTTTAGGCGATGAGCCGGCAGATGTGCTATACAAAGTGACTGCGCCCTATAACCCTAAAAGAGAGAAGGGAATCTTCTGGGCGGATAAAGATTTAGCAATCGAGTGGCCTATCAAAAATCCAATAGTCTCAGAGAGGGACATGCAGTTGCCAAGCTTCAATGAATACTGCAAGGGAGAGTGAAAGAGTAAGGAATGAGAATACTTGTGACGGGTGGCGCAGGCTTCATAGGCTCTCACCTCTGCGAGAGACTTCTGACGCAAGGGCACGAAGTCATCTGCCTCGACAATTTCTTCACCGGAAGGCGAGAGAATATCTTTCACCTTCTGGACGACCGCCGCTTCGAGTTGATTCGTCACGACGTTATAGAGCCTATACTTTTAGAAGTGGATCAAATCTACAACTTAGCTTGCCCCGCATCGCCGGTCCATTATCAATACAATTCTGTGAAGACCGTTAAGACGAGCGTGATGGGAGCAATCAACATGCTGGGCCTTGCCAAGCGGGTGCACGCTCGCATTCTTCAGGCTTCTACCTCTGAAGTTTACGGCGACCCGCAGGTTCATCCTCAGCCGGAAGAGTATTGGGGAAATGTCAACTGCATCGGAATTCGCGCCTGTTATGATGAAGGGAAGCGTCTGGCCGAAACTCTCATGATGGATTACCACAGGCAGAACAAGGTTGACATACGCATCGCTCGCATCTTTAACACATACGGACCACGTATGCTTGAGAACGATGGTCGCGTCGTTTCTAACTTCATCATGCAGGCTCTCAGCAATGAACCCTTAACTCTTTACGGCACGGGCGAGCAGACGCGCTCCTTCTGTTACGTGGACGATCTCATAGAAGGACTCGTAAGACTCATGAACGCGGAGGGCGCGCATGAGCCTGTGAATATGGGCAACCCTACAGAGTTCACTATTGATGAACTTGCGCGGCTGGTGATAGAGTTGTGCGGCTCGAAGAGTGAGGTGAAGTTTTGTCCTCTTCCGCAGGACGATCCCAAACAGCGTAAGCCGATAATCGCTCGCGCCGAGCAGTTGCTCGACTGGACTCCGCATATACCTTTGCGCGAAGGGCTGGCGCACACAATCGCTTATTTCGCTGGAAGAATTAAGAGAGATGAAAGTCTTCCGGCAAACCCTCAGTCGGTCGAGTTTGAAATAGTCTCCAACAAAACAGTCTGAAGAATTAAGAGGAGAAAAAAGATGATTCCACGAAAACGTTTCTACACTTCCGCTTTCACATTCATTTTGCTCGTCCTGACCGCCGCCGTTTACGCATCGGCTCAAGCTCCCGCAGTTCGTCTGCCGCGCCCAAGCCAGAAGGCTACAGTCATGCAGACGGTCGGCGTCACGGACATCACTATCACTTACAGTCGTCCGGGCGTTAAGGGAAGGAAAATCTAGGGCGATGCTCCTGCTGCCGCGCCCGCAAGCTCCGCCGCAACGTTAGACGATTCGAGCAAGCGTGCGAAGGACGCTCCCATTGTCCCTTACGGCCACGTCTGGCGCACTGGCGCAAACGAGGCCACGATTTTCACAGTAACCGACGACGTGTTGATTAATGGGCAAAAGCTTCCGGCTGGAAACTACAGCCTGCACACGATTCCTGGCAAAGACGAGTGGACGATTATCTTCAACGGCGTAGCGGACCAGTGGGGCAGTTTCAGCTACGACGAGAAGAAGGACGTTCTGCGCGTCAAGGCCAAGCCGCAATGGGTCAACGATAATCAGGAGTGGCTCGAATACAGTTTCCCCGCAGTCACAGCAAACTCCGCGCAGGTTCTGATTCGCTGGGAGAAGGTTGCAGTGCCGTTCACGGTTGAGATTCCGAATGTGGACGCACTCATGCGCGCCAAGATTGACAAGGTCGTCGCAGCGAATCCAACCGACTGGCAAATTCCCCTACAGGTCGCAAACCAGTACGCCAACAATGACCAGTGGGACGAGGCTCTGAAATGGATAGATCAATCAATCAAGGTCAAGGAGACCTTCAGGAATCTTTCGGCCAAGGCTGGCATCCTCTTTGCCGCTGGCAGAAAAGACGAAGCCTTCGCCGTCGCAGATAAAGCCATAGCGCGCGGCAAAGCAGACAACGTTGACACCAGCCGCTTCGAGAAGCGACTTGCGGATATGAAGGCTGGAAAGATGTAAGAAGAGCAGGGATGAACGAAGGGATGAGGGATGAGGGCGGCAGCGATGAAGTAAAAGCAAAGCAGTCTTTCTTATCATTCATACTTCATCCCTCATCCCTCTGCCTTAATTTGATGCGCCAGTACACACGCACTTTCCGGGTTCGTCATTACGAATTGGACTCTTTCGGCCACGTCAATAACGCCGTCTATGCTAACTATCTTCAGGAGGCAGCTATTGAAGCCTCATCCGACGCGGGCTTCACTCCCGCTTGGTATGCAGAGAATGGGACTGGCTGGGTAATTCGTGAGCTTTCCATTCGCTATCATCTACAGGCTTCATACAACGACGAGTTAGAAGTTACGACGTGGGTCTCAACGGTTCGCCGCGTTAGTTCTGCGCGCGAATATTCAGTAACGCGCGTCGCAGATAGAGCGAAGGTCGCGCGTGCGCGCGTCAACTGGGTTTACATTGACATGAAGACGGGCAAGCCCGCGCGCTTGACGGACGAGTTCGTCAGAGCCTTAGAGCCTGCGGACGAAACGGAAGAGCTTGGCATCCGTCTTCAGAATCCGCGAAAGACTGATGATGCTTTCCGCTATCGCGCTCGCCGCCGCGTGCAGACCTACGAGCTTGACACTCTAAGCCACGTCAATAACGCCGTCTATCTGAACTGGATTGAGCAGGCATACTTTGATGCCCTGCGCGCGGCTGGTCATCCTATTGAACAAGTGCGGCTGCGGGGCTGGTGGGCGTTGCAGGGCGGCCACGAGATAGAATATTTTGAGCCTGCTTTGGATAATGACGAGATAGAGATCGTCAGTTGGGTCTGCGAAATGGGGCGTGTGCGCGGCTCTTGGATTCACGAGATATACAACGTGAACACGAAGAAGCTTCTAGCTCCACCACAAAACTTTATTGACGATGTGCTTCGAGGGCGTTAGTCTATGGCGCTCGAAGAAGCGTATATTCTTTTCTCTTCAAGTCTGAGCCACTTAAATTCAGGACCACCGCCATGAACTTATCAAAACACACTCTAGCTCTCTTGCTTATCATCGTCTCTGTGCTCGGCGCTTATGAAATTGTTAGCGCGCAGCAGTTCAATCAGGATTTCAAGCAATCGCTTCACTGGCGAGGCATCGGCCCGTTTCGCGGCGGTCGAACGCGTGCGGTCGCTGGCGTGCCATCTGAGCCTAACGTCTTTTATGTAGCGCAGGTTAATGGCGGAGTCTTCAAGACTACGGATTACGGGCGCACGTGGACGCCGATCTTCGACGATCAGCCAACTGGCTCGGTCGGAGCAATCGCCGTCGCCCTTTCAAACCCGAATGTAATCTACGTCGGAAGCGGCGAGGGCTTGCATCGCCCGGACCTGTCCGTAGGCGATGGAGTTTATAAGTCAACCGATGGCGGCCAGACCTGGACTCATCTTGGATTACGCGACGGGCAGCAGATAGCGCAGATTGCGGTTGACCCGCGCAACGCGGATAGGCTTTTCGTGGCAGTGGCAGGCCATCCTTACGGACCAAATGAAGAGCGCGGAATCTTTCGCTCACTCGATGGCGGCAGGAGTTTCGAGCGGGTTCTCTACAAGGACGAGAACACGGGCGGAGCGGACGTTGTGATTGATCCATCGAACACGGACACTATTTATGCTTCGCTCTGGGAAGCGCGCGAAGGCCCCTGGGAGAACGGCTCCTGGAATGGAACGGGCGGCGGCCTATTCAAATCAACTGACGGCGGGAAGACCTGGCGGCAACTTACAAAAGGACTGCCGGAAGGAATCGTTCAAGCAAACCTTACGATTGCGCAGAGCTTAACAAGTCGTCTCATTGCTTCGGCTGCTACGCTGACGGGCGTGAATCTTTATCGCTCTGACGATGGCGGCGAGAGTTGGTCCGTTATGACAACAGACCCGCGCCCTGCGTTACGGATTGGCGGCGGCGATCTTCCCGTGCCGAAGATTGATCCGAAGAATCCAGATGTCATCTACTCTGCGAGCATAGTCTGTTGGAGATCAACAGATGGTGGCAAAACATGGACCGGCATTCGCGGCGCGCCCGGCGGCGACGATTATCAGAACGTCTGGATCAATCCGAACAACACGGACATCATCCTGCTTGGAAGCGATCAGGGCGCAATCATCAGCGTCAACGGCGGGAAGACCTGGAGCAGTTGGTACAATCAGGCGACGGCGCAGCTTTATCATGTCGGCGCGGACAACGCTTTTCCCTATAGCGTCTGTAGCGGACAGCAGGAGAGCGGCTCGGTCTGCATAGCAAGTCGCGGCAACGACGGCGAGATAACTTTCCGCGAATGGCACCCGGTCGCGGCGGAGGAGTACGGCTACGTCACGCCTAACCCGCTCGATGCGAACATAATCTATGGCGGAAAGCTCACACGCTATGACCGTCGCAACACGCAGGTGCAGGTCATTCTACCGAAACCTTTTCGCTCGCAGGACTTTCGGGTGGTCAGAACTGAGCCTGTCATCTTCTCGCCCGTTGACCCGCACGTGCTCTACTTCGCCGCTAACACTTTGTGGAAGACCAGAGACGGCGGGCAAACATGGGAGCAGATAAGCCCTGATTTGACGCGAAAGAGTTTTGAAATTCCTGCGAGCGTTGGAAAGTATCGCACACAGCAGACGGCTCAACCAACGCAACGCGGAGTAATCTACGCGGTTGCTCCTTCGCCTTTAGACATAAACCGCATCTGGATAGGAACGGACGACGGCCTTGTTCATCTAACGACGGACGGCGGCGCACATTGGACCGACGTGACGCCCGCGCAAATCTCTGCATGGCAGAAAATCTCAATCATTGATGCGAGCCACTTCGACGCCGCGACAGCTTACGCAGCCGTCAACACAATCAGGCTTGATGACATCAGACCGCACATCTATCGCACACGCGACGGAGGCAAGAGTTGGACGGAGATTAGAAATGGAATACCGGACGGCGAGACCGTGAACGTCGTGCGCGAAGACACGCAGCGCAAAGGGCTTCTGTTTGCAGGAACGGAGCGCGCAGTCTATGTCTCTTTAGACGACGGCGATCATTGGCAATCGCTCAGGCTGAATATGCCAGCCACTTCGGTGCGCGATCTTATAATCAAGGATGACGACATTGTCGTTGCGACACACGGACGCAGCTTCTGGATTTTGGACGACATAACACCACTCAGACAGTTCGACGCTAATCTGGCATCGTCTCCGGCTTTCCTATTCAAACCGCAAACCTCGTTGCGCGTGCGTTGGAACACGAACACCGACACGCCTCTGCCGCCAGATGTTCCGGCAGGAGAGAATCCGCCCGATGGCGCTGTGATTGATTACTACGTCGGCAATTCATCCTCTGGTCCGGCCACGCTTGAGATACGCGACGGCGCAGGACAAGTCGTGCGTCGTTATTCGAGCACGGACCCTGTTCCGCCGATTGATCCTACGTTGAATATCCCGACTTACTGGGTGCGACCGCCGCAAGTGCTCTCAGCCGGGCCGGGCTTTCATCGCTTTCTATGGGACATGCACTACGCGCCGATTCCGGGTGTGCGACCCGATTATCCTATCGCTGCCGTCTATCGCAACACGTCGCCAGCAGAGACGTCGCCCTGGGCTATGCCCGGCAATTACACCGTTGTGCTCACCATAAACGGAAAGAGCTATCAGCAACCGCTCGTTGTGAAAATGGACCCGCGCGTTACGACTTCGACAGCCGATCTTTCAAAACAGTTTGAGCTTTCCAAACAGTTATATAACGAGTGGCTCAAGCTTCAACCGATAAATGAGCGGCTCAACTCCTTGGCGAAGGAACTCGCAAATGTCAGCACACGTGTCGGCAAAGAGAGCGCTGCCGCAAATGCTGTTGACGCTCTTAACAAGAAGTTGCAGGAGTTGACAGGCGCTGCCAACTTCCGCCCCGGCGCTCCGCCAAATCTAGTCGTACTGGGGAGATTGGAAACTCTCTTCAGAGTTATTCAGGGCGTGGACGCTGCGCCAACGTCACAAGTCGTTGCAGCCGTCCCCGAAGTTCTGCGTGATTCGCAAACTCTGGTAGAACGTTGGCGTGCGATTGAGTCGGAAGACATTCCCGCATTGAACCAACAACTTCAAGCAGCAGGAATTCCAAAGATAGAGTTGAAGTAGCAAGAAAAGACGAAAAGAAGAATCTCACATAGAAGATTTGAAATTCAAATCTTCTATGTGAGATTAATTCTCGCTTGATTCTCTCTCTTCACGGTAAATTGATTCGGTAAGATTCGTTTCGGTAATTACCTCGCCGCAGCTTTGGCTTTCACAACTTGACCGTTTTTCATTACGAACTGAACTTGCTCAAGGCTGTTGATGTCGCGCAAGGGGTCGCCCGCGACGGCTATTATGTCTGCGAGTTTTCCTTCTTTGATCTCGCCGATCTTGTCTTCCATGCCTAACAGTTTGGCCGCATCAATCGTCGCTGCGCGGATCGCTTCCAGCGGACTCAGGCCAGCTTTTACGAGCCACTCTATCTCACGCGCGTTGTGACCGTGAACTCCCGCAACGGCGTCAGAGCCTGAGATAATCCACACGCCCGCTCGCTTTGCGCGCTGTAGATTCTCAAGATTATGCGAGCGCAGTCTCTCGAAAAATTCCCAGGTCGAATTGTCGAAAACGAATTGACTCTTGTGCTCAAGATAATGCGTAGGAAGGTAGAGCGTTGGAACTAACGCCGTGTGGTGCTTGACCATGAGCTTAATAGCTTCATCGTCAAGGAACGTTCCATGCTCAATGGAATCACAACCGCCTTCGACCGCCGCCTTTATAGCCGCAGCCTCGTGAGCGTGAACGGCAACCTTCAGACCCGCTCGTCTGGCCTCTTCAACCGCGACCTGTATATCCGGGCGGCTGAAAACGGGCGAGCCTCGATCATCAACGCCCTCGAAAATCTTTATCACGTTCACGCCTTCCGAAACACGCGCGCGAACGAATGAGCGTATCTGTGCGGTCCGCTCAACCTGGCTGCTCGCGCCCTGAAGGTCGTAGGCCATGAGCGGCTCGCCCGATGCGATTATTCTTGGTCCTACGATTTCGCCTCTGTTGATTGCGTCTCTGAGTCGAAGGTCAACTTTCTCGCTCGCGCCTAAGTTGCGAATCGTTGTGAAGCCAGCTTCAATCGTGTTTCTTGCATTCTCCGCGGCGTACTTCAAAGTAACTTCGGGTGTGGCATCTCCTGATAAACCGAAGTGCCCTGTCTCATCGAAGTGATAGGTGATGTGCGTGTGAGCGTCTATTAAACCGGGAAGAATTGTCGAGTCGCCCAAGTCAATAATCTTTGTGCCCTGCGGAATCGTAAGCCTTGAGCCGACGGCTGTGATTCTTTCGCCTTCGACGAGTATGACGGCGTCAGTAATCAATTGACCGCTCGTGACATCGAGCACACGCGCCGCACGTATGGCAAGATGATTGGTGGTCTCGCTCCTTTCGTTCCTCTGCGCAGAGATACATGAGGGCAGAGAGAAGGTTATCGAAAGTATCAATAGAAAGCTTACGAGCTTTGTCAATCTCATGCTTCATTATGCCACCTGCGACTTGATATAGCATCTGAGCCGGTTGACAAACTGAGCCAAACCTTGTTAAATTCAAAATGTCGCCATTCTTATGGAGCGGCGGCACTGGTCTTTACATCACGACGGTTGCACACGATAAAGGCAAACCTGCCGCGAGGCAGGGACGCAAAGCCGTGAGTCTCTGAAGAGACAGTTTTCTGACTCTCTTCTGTGAGATTGTCTGGTTGCCGAAGGCAATTGGAAAGAGCCTGAACTACGAAAAACTCTCCAATGCCCGACGTTGGGGTTTTACTTCTATCAGCTAACTGCACATGGCGCGCTCACGCGTCGCAGCTTGCAGGAAGTTCAAGGCTTGGGATCATGCCCGGCACAAGTGTCCCTGCTTGCGTTTGATTCCTCTTCTTCCATCAAAAATCCTTCTAAACCCGACAGCAAAAAATTCAAACGGCTCTCGCGCTCCTGGCTTGCAAGATTCGTCTCTTCAGATCGTGAAGGGATGTGCTCGTGCTTCTTCGGTGCCTCATCTCTTGTCTTGAGAGTTGAAGCCGTCAACGTCCAACCTGAATCGCCCTGATCGATACGGGGTCGCAACAAGAAGTCTCCGGGCCTTCGCGCCGCGAGATTAACCGCCTGAAAGAATCAAAGGAGATAATTTGATGAAAAAGAGATTATTCGCCGCAGCCTTCGCGCTCCTGGCTCTCACCGTAATCAACATAAGCAGTGCAAACGCACAGTCGTCATGCCCGAACCAGGTGACGTTCGGCAATCACGATTCGCTTGCCGTTGACAACAGCCTACAGTCTCAGATCGAAGTCACTTACTTCACGACGAACGACCCGAACGTGTTCCTTTCTGAAAAAGCGGGCTTGCGCCGTAGCTCAAGCTACACGAGCCTTAGCTCGAATCAGTTTCTGGCAAAGATAGAGAAGTTGCAGAGCGAAGGTTTGGCGAGCATTAAGAAGCGCCAGTCTGCTACATCGTTTCTGGGCGAGTTGGCACAGATGAATCTTGAAAAAAATCCTGCCGATACCAGAATGGTTAACGCGAGCTATTCAACGGCAGACCCGGGCTACATTTATAAACTGGACCGCGAAACGGAAGTGAGCGTCTCGCGTGGCGCTGCGTTTGACGGCGATTATTATCGCGTGAGCTTGGTCTCCTGGTTCGTTGATGTCAAGGGCGGTCGCAAGAGCGTTGATTATGACTCGGACGTTCTGCTCAAGCCCGGTCAGACGGCAGTCTTTAAGCTGATGGGCAACGACGAAGTCGGACGCAGCGGCTCTGCGCGCAGCTACATCGCAGTTACCTTGCGCTCGGTCAACAAAGTGGGTCTTGCATCAATTGGACGAAACACAAAGTTAGTTGCATCGAGATAAGCCGCGCCGGATTCTAAAGAGAATTAGCTCGGTCTTGCAGGGCGGAAAATCAAGCTCTCCTTTGCCTGTCCGCTTCTGCAAAATAGAGAACACTGCGGACACAAACTCTAATGAAGCGATCTCTCTATAGTCTCTTTGTCATCGCCTGCCTTTGCCTGCTGCTTGAGGCTGCGCCAGTCATCACGGATGCTCGAAGCTCCTCTCACAAAGAGAGCGGCGGCGAAACGCTCGTGATGCCGAAGCAATGCCATCCGGGCAAGACTTCAACGGTGGCTATGGGCTGGCGCTGGCAGGCCCACTCGCATGTCAGAGTCTATTATCTGAAGAGCAGTTTCAGCGCTGTTGAAGAAAGTGCGCTCTCACGCGCGGTCAATAACTGGAACGCGGCTCTGAAGGAGATAGGATCATCCGTCAGTTTCACTATTGGCGGCGAGCGCGGCCAGGTCTCGGAAGATAACGCAAGCGTAACTGTCTTGCGTGCTGTTCCGAAGGGCAAAGATCGCTTAGGGCAGATTAAACTTTATTCCATGTCAAACGGGACTGCGAGTGCGCTCGTGATAATCAGTCCTTCGGTCACAGACCTTGATGCTCTGACGAGTTTGATGACTCACGAGATAGGTCACACGTTGGGTCTTGCGGACTGCTATGAGTGCAAGCGCGGCACAACAACGATGGCGGCGTTTCGGTCCGACAACAAGGGCAACGACGTTTTCGAGCCGAGCGAGTGCGATAAATACTTGGTCGCCACAGGGTACGCAGGAGAACAAGCGGGCGTGATTATGGTTGGACAGAAGTAATCAAGACAGACAATCTGGTAAAGACCGAAAGGGCAGGCCGAGCAAGCTTGCCCTTTTAATTTTATGAAGACGAGTAGTTCGTGCTCTCTGAGGCAAAGACGTAAAGAAAAGTTCACACTCTCTTCTTTGCTACTCCAGGGCCTTTGCGTGAACATTCGTTCTTGTTACCATACGGCGACTCGCAAACGACTATGATTGGAGTGAACGCGCAATGCTCGGATTCAATCCCGGATTACGACATAGATTATTCATCCTTTTAGCTGCGACTATAGTTCTCTGCGCATCTGCTTCCATCGCAGCGCCGCGAAGAAGAACAGAGCATCTCTCAAAGAATCTTCTCCCCACAGTTCAAACTGAGATCGTGCAAAGCGATGTCACGATTTACGGCGCGAAGATTCATTACGTCGAAGCCGGGAGCGGCCCTGTCGTCGTCCTGCTGCACGGGCTTGGCGGCGACGCTACGAATTGGAGCTTCAACATCGCGTCGCTCGCGCAAAAGTTTCGCGTAATCGTGCCGGACCAGATAGGTTTTGGGAAATCCGACAAGCCTATCATCAACTACCGCATCGCAACCTACGTTGATTTCCTCGACGCGTTTCTCAAAGAGCTAAAGGTCAATCATGCTTCGCTCGCAGGCAATTCGCTTGGCGGATGGATCGCTGCCGCCTACACGCTCGCGCATCCTGATAAAGTAGAGCGCTTGATTTTAGTTGATGCGGCGGGCTTCGCGTTCCCGAAAGATTTCGACATGGAGCAGTTAATCAAGCTCAACCCTTCGACGCGCGAAGGCATGAAGGAGCTTGTGTCGCATGTCTTCTACAACAAGCAGATTTTTTTAAGCGAGGGCTTTTTAAGCGCTTCTATGGCGGCGCGAATTAACGCGGGCGACGGCTATACAATACGCAGCATAACGGAATCAATTATCCGCCGCGAAGACGTGCTGGATAATCGTCTGTCTGCAATCAAGCAGCCCACGCTCATCGTCTGGGGAAGAGAAGACGGTCTGCTTCCGCTCTCTGACGGCCAGCGTTTTGAGAAAGAGATTCCGGGCGCGCAGCTTCTCATCTTTGATCAATGCGGCCACGTCCCGCAGGTAGAAAAGGCTGCGGAGTTCAACGCGGCTGTGATGAAGTTTCTGACCGTAGCTACTCCTTCAAAGTAGCGGCAGCCTCTTCTTGACTGAGCGGTTGCACTTCGGCTTCAGCCTGCTGAGCATCCGGCGTTGTAATGACCTGAGAAGCGAACTGCCGCGCGGCTCGCGTAACCTCATGGCCGAGCGCATGAAGTTGCTCGGCGATCTTCTCATCATGCGTGTGCCCTAGACTGTCGAAGACGCGCCATGCCTGCGGGATTGGAATGACGAGCGGCACAGCCCAGCCGCGCAGTGCGCGCACGACGAACTCCATAGTGTTGACAGCTTGCAGACCTTGCGTTCCTCCTGCGGTGCTAATCAGACCTACAACTTTATCCGTTAGATAAGCAGGCTCGCGGTCGCTTAATAGTTGCAGCCAGTCCAGCGCGTTCTTGAAAGAGCCGCTGATGGTCCCGTGATAAAGAGGGCTGCTCCAAAGCAAACCCTGCGCGCTGTGCACCTCGTCGCATAAGCGACGGACAGACTGAGGCACTTCATTCGCGTCTGGCGCGTACATGGGCAGGTCCAACTCGCGTATGTCTAAGACTGCGGTCTGTGCTCCGGCTTCCTGAGCGCCTTCGAGCGCAATCTTTAACGCGGCCAGACTACTTGATTGCTCGGCGAGACTTCCGCCGAGTCCGACAACCTTTATCTCTTTAGCCATTCATCACCTCCGCGCGAGGGCTTGAAACGATTTTGTTAGCTGCATCGTAAGAGAAATATCCGGGGCTGGCAATTGCGTGGGGGAACTCTCTTTTCTGGGACTCATCGTCAGGGTGAGTCGGCGCTCTAATTAAAAGAACCGCTTTTTTCAAATTCACGCCCCGCGCCAACTCGACTTCTGGAAAGAATTGGAACTCAAAAGAGCGGTTTGCGTAATTAAAGGGCAGAGAATTTATTTGCCACAAACGGGGCGCAGGCGGTGTTACTTAGACAAAAGCGGTTCTTTTACCTGAAGACGTAAGTCAGAATCGAGTAAGCGTATGAAAAACAGGCGCTCAACTATACTGGTCGCAATAATGGTCATCCTTGTGGGCACACCGAAAGTCTGGCAGGAGTTCGGCAATCTCTTCTCAGCTTTGCAGCACAAGACACAGAACAAACTTCTGAGCATGGGCTTGAGCGCGCAGGTTCAGGAGAACAGCGAGAAAGAGGTGTCAGGGATGGTCCGGTCCGAAAATCTGGCGTCCTGCCCCGCTACAACATTCAAACAAATTTCAGACAGATCGAGCGAGGGCGCGACATCTCCAAAGATCAAGGCTCATAGACGCGCTCGCGTCCACTCAGAAGAGCCTTTGACTCTGACTGCTAAAGTCAGAACTGATTCCATCAGGAAAGAGTCTTTACCGTCTTCGGAGCACGCTCTGGCTCAAGCGGCACAGAATCAATTGGACATTCGAGAATTAAGTTCTGCGCTGCCAGAAGCTGTAGCAGACAAGAGCTACGTGACCGAGGTCGTGTCCCTACGTCAACTCAATACAATTGCGCCCGTTTTCATAGAGAGAGGCGCGGACTTTATAAAGCTGAAGAAGGCTCTGGAAGATAATAAGCTACCTCGTCAGAAAATTCGCTGCGTAAATAGAACCACACCCGCTCTCCGCACTATATAAAAAGATAAGAACAGTCGTCAGGGGGCAGGAGCAGGAAATAAAGGGCGGCACTCGCTTCTACTGCTCGACTCGCCCCTCTGCTACTGCTTCCTATCCTTTCACTCCTGTCTTCTGACAGTAACCCCAGGCGGCGGATGAAACTCGAAGGCTTCTGCGGGAGCTATGAAGTTTTCGCGCACGTTCATCAGAGCAACGTTTGAAACTGCGCCGCTCATACCAACCATCTTAACGCGCACGATTCGCCCGTCGGCAAATACTTCAAGGAAGATTTCGCTCAGGCCCATTGATCCATTTCGCGGAACGAGACGTAGAAGTCTCGTGTCAGCTTGCGCGCCGTCCACGACAATGGTTATCGAATTGAACTCGCGCCGTAGGTTTGTCTGGCCTAGAAGAAAGAGGAAGGGAAAGCGCGAGTCCGAAACATTATTCACGTCCGCGTGTGTCGCTTCGCGGTCGGCTGGTATGTAGAGCCAAACATCGCGCCCGTTGACTATGAAGAGCTTGCCCGGCTTAGGGTCATACTCCCAGCGCATACGACGCGGGCGCTCTAAAACTAAACGCCCACGCTCACGACGCTCGCGCACGCCCGGCGCACTGTAAGTCTGCTCAAACTCAGCCGCAAGCCCGCGCATACGCCCGTAACGCGCTTCGATCCGCTTTATCAATTGATCCGCAGTGCTGTCAGTATTAATGCTTTGGGCATTCTGCGTGCTCGCGTTGCAGAGCAGTAGCAGAGCAAAGAAGAATGGGAAAACAAGATGCCGTGTCACTGCCATTATTTTGCAGGCTATTTCATCTTACAGTGCAGATTATCAGAAGTTAGCGCCAGTCGGGTGGCTCGGCAGGCGGAACGTAAGGCCTTTCGAGTTGGTCCGGCGCTCGCCCCTTCAAACGTTTAGAGTCGGAGTAGGCTGGAATCTTACGCCTGAGCAGACGGTTGAAAGCTTCTTCCTCAGCCGCGCTGGCGAAAGCACGCTTAGGAATTATAGAAATCATGTTCTTGCCGTAAACCATCAAGTAGAATCTGTCATCCTCCAGAACTTTGGAATAGAGACTCCATTGAATCAGTGAATCTATCTGTGCGGTCTTGAAGTGAATGCCGTCTTCGGAGAATTGAAGGAAGTATTCATCCAGAAACTTCGGGTCGCTGTGAAACCTCTGGCGCGGTACGACGAAGAAAATAAGAGATAGTAGGAGAAGCCAGACGACGCCGACAAACACAAAGAGAAAAGTGATCTGTGTATCTAGATTCAGCAGCAAGATTAAAAGAATGCCCGCCATCAAAAGAATAGAGCTAAAGGTCAGCCGAAACAAAAAATCGGACGACCGCATCATGTAAAGGCGTGTTGCTGAGATATATTCCTCTTCAGTATATTTGAAATGAAGTTTAATAATTCCTTCCATACATCACTTCCTCTTCATTCGGACACCTCACGCACGAACAGTTCTTCGAGCGACTGCCTGACGGGTTGAACGGAGATTAAGCGGCCTCCGGCTTGCCGCAATGCAGAGAGCGCGGCGTCAACGTCGCGTTCGTCCGATACCTCTATGCGCGCTCCGCTTGCCGTTGAAGTAATCTGCGCGCCTTCAAGCGCGGGGAATACGCTTGAGAGTTTTTCGGCGTCCGTGCCAGCGACCATTATCTCTATGCGGCGACCGTCGCCTGCTCGCTCACGCAACTCTTCGAGCCTTCCTGTTTCGGCCAACCGCCCGGAACTCAAAATCGCAACGCGGTCGCAGAGCACTTCAATGTCCGAGAGAATGTGAGAGCACATGAAGACGGTCGTGCCCTTGAGCTTTAGTCCAGCGATTAAATCCCGCACCTCGCGTCTTCCAATCGGATCAAGCCCGCTCATAGGCTCATCAAGAAAAACGATTTCGGGATCGTTCACGAGAGCCTGCGCCAAGCCTACGCGCTGCAACATCCCCTTAGAATATTTGCGAAGCTGTTTGTCCCAACTCTTCCGGTCCAAATGCACGCGCGAGAGAAGCTCTTCGGTCCGCAGCGCTCGTTCGCGCCCGCTGTAGCCGAAAAGCTCTGCACAGTAGTTCAAAAGCTCGCGCGCCGTAAGATAATCGTAGAAGTATGGGTTTTCCGGCAGGTAGCCGATGCGCGCGTGCATCGCAACGTCGTTGATGTCGCGTCCGAGAATGCGCGCTCGCCCTGCTGTCGGGTAGATCAATCGCATCAGAAGCTTCAGCGTGGTGGTCTTGCCCGCGCCGTTTGCGCCCAGGAAGCCGAAGATTTCTCCGCCTTCGACCTGAAGGCTCAAACCGTCAAGCGCGCGGACCCGCCGCTTTCGCCAGAAGCCGACCTCGTAATCCTTCGTCAGATTCTCTATCTCTACAACTGCGTTCATCTGCAATCCTCTCTTTGAAGATGATTAGCGGCGCGGAATCTCTGAACTCACGTCAAGCTCAACGTCGCATCTCTCTTTAACAAGAACGCAAGGGACTCCCGTCGGGTCAAGCGGCGCACCCGAAGCATCAACTTCTATACCGGCTTTCACCAGAGCTTGAGCAATCTCGCGCCACCTGGAAGGGCAGCGTCCGTATTCACTGAGCGCGCTGCGAATCTTATCTCGCTCTTCGAGCCACATTGTCTGTGCAAGACGAAGCTCAAGCATATGTTTTATTTTCGGGTCGCTTGTTTCATCATACATGTGACTGTACATGTCGCGCGCGTAATCGTAATCGCCGCCTTCGGCTTTCATTCGCGCGCTCATCTGCTTCATCCATTCAGGCGCACCCGGCAACTTCGCTCCTTCTCGGTAAACCTCGCTTGCCGCGTTGTAGTCTTTGCGCTGCCAGTAGATGTAACCCAGATGATAGTAGAGTCGCCACTCCGCAGGGTTGTTCTCAATCCCTTTTCTTAACAACTTGATTGCATAGTCGGCGTTTATCTCAGGCAGAACGACGCCGCCGTATTCGTAAACAGAAATAAACTGCGGGTCGAGCGTCGTCGCTGTATCGAGAAGCGGGTAGAGAAGTTTCAGGTTGAGCGCGGCGAGGCTGCTCAATTGAATATTATCTTCCTGCGCCATAACTTTGCGCCCGACGTATTGAAGAGATCGCATCCAGTACCAGTCGGCTACAAGTCCGTTGAAACTGAGGCTCATGCGGCGCGCGGCTGCGCCCGTCACGTAAAGCCTCTCTTCTTCCACGCCTTGGTCAGCGGGCGGGCGATTAATCTCAAGCCAGTGATTAAGGCTGGCAGCGCCGCCCAGGCCGATGACTATTAGTAGCGAGAGAAGAATGGTCCGCCGCCATTGTGCGACGCGCGCTACGCGGTTTCTGTTTTCCTTACTCTCTCTCATTTGAAGTTTCGGCGATTGAAGATGAGCGTCGCGGCGGCGAGTAGAACGGCGATATAGACTATGGCGTAACCAAGCGATGCGAAGAGAAGCGCGAGGGGCGGCGTTTGCCCATGCGCGGCTGGCGTGATGTAACTGTAGTTCGCCAGGTTAGGAAGCAAATAGAAGAGCGCGCCGAATAGATAGCGCGCACTCGTCGTCCCCATAGAAGCGGCGAAGGTCTTCAGGTCCGCGCTGAAATGGCCGATGATGAAGATGAAGAATGTCAGAAGCGCGGAAAGCGCAGGCGACGAGAACGAGGAGAAGAGAAGCGCTACAGCCGTCAGTATCATCAACTCTGCGTAGATGAGAAGTATTGCGGGCCAGATGTTTATGATTGGCGGGTCCAGCGGGCGCTTTACAAACAGGAGCGCGAGCGAAACTCCGATGCCCATCACAATCACGTTGACCAGCAGAGTCAAACAGAGTCCAAAATATTTCCCGACTAAGAATTCACCGCGCCCGACGGGTTTAGAGAAGATGGCGTAGATGGTTCGGCGCTCTATCTCTTTATAGACAAGACTGACGCCGACGAAGATTGAGATGAACGCGCCGAACAGTAGCATCGCGCTCAGTCCCATATCTTTTATGATCTTGGATTGCTGATCGTCCGAGAGTTCGCCAAGAAAGATTGCGCCGACGATTAGAAGCAGTACGAATAGAACAAGATTGTAAAGCACGCGGTCGCGTACTGCCTCGCGGAAAGCGTTGCGCGCAATCGCAGCAATTCGTCTGAGCATTGTTCCTCGCCTGAGCGCGTGGGAATCTGTTGCGTGAATGGCCGCTCGTTGATTGTGATTTCCTTTTGTGAGTGGGAATTCTTGAGTTGCTTCTTTTATCTCTTTTGCCATTGCGCTATGACAAAGCACGAAAGCTTTTTGCCTTGAAGTTTCGAGAGCACGGACTCCAGAGCCAGAAGTAGCGGCGTATAAAGTGGCTTTAGACGGAGCGGAATTCTGAAGATCATTGAATTCAGCACCAGCAAAAACCCAACGCTTCCCCTGTACTTTACTCGATTAAACGTGAAATGCGAAGAGAATTCGGGTAGTGGATTAGTATGAGAAAAGAGTCTCATTCACACTTGGCTAATCAAAAGATTGCGGGGCGGAAGCGCTAGACTCCCGGCCCCGCAAAGGCGAATGTATCAAGTTTTAGATTGGCCTTAGTTGCCGAGGACGTTGGTAGTCAAAGCGACATCAGCGGCAGTCATCGCAGTGCCAAGCGTAGCAGCAACTGCATCACCGTGCATTGTACCGTCAACGTTGATGCCGAAGCGACGTGTGCCAGTCTGTGAGACACCGCTGGTTGCTGTCGGATTCGCTGTCGCATAGAAAGTGGCGAGTGTCGGCGGTGGTCCAGCCGTAGCGTCAGTCGGAGTAGCAGCGAAGGTGTAGCCGCTCTTTGTGCCGCTGCCGAGTACGGCGTCAATTAGCTTTACGCCTGACAAACCGGCCAAGTTGGTGAAGTTGCCGTTGCCGGAGGTGGCTTGGTATGTGGCTTCGGCACTGTGAATGGTGCGAAGACCCGATTGAGCCGCGCCTTCATTGGCAGCACGGCGGGAAGCGAGAAGGTTAGGGATAGCGATGGCGGCTATGATGCCGATGATCGCCACTACGATCAAAAGCTCGATTAGAGAGAAGCCTTGCTGGCCTTTTTTCTGTTGCATGTTTTGTCTATTGCTCCTTAAGCAGAAGGGTAAGATTTGTTGTTCAAAATTCTCGCGCCAACGGCTTTCATCTCAGGGCTTCATGCCGCGCTCCAGCGCGATGTGTCATGAGTGCCTTTAACAAACGGCGTGCCGCAGGATTTACGATGCGAGAATGAATTGAATTCGGCGCGGAAGCCCAAACTTATGGGCGTGAGATTCAACAAACTGACAAATAACGGCAGTCCTTAAGTGACGGTTTTCGGTAAATCCCAAAGGTTAGGAAGAGTGCTCGGATAGCTTTTTATTTGCTATTTGCAGAAGCTGTTTTATTGAATCGGAGTGCTGGCAGTAGAAGCCGCCGCGCCTACATTGATTCGTATAACGCCGGAGGCATCTATGTAGTAATGCTGGTAAGAATTATTTGTATCAATAAGCGGGTCGGCGTTGGCTTCATAGTTAAGGTCCGTATTGTTTGAAACGGCAAACGTGTACTGGCTCTTCTGCCCGCCCGCGAGACTCGGGTCGGCAATATATCCTCCGCTTCCAAGCTGTGCGAGCGTTCCATATTGACCTGTGGCTTGACGGTAAGATGCCTGTGCTGAGTTGATCGTGCGCAAAGAAGAGACGGCTGAAGCAGACTGCGTGGCCTGTCTTGCAGAGTTAAGGTATGGAATCGCAATGGCGGCAATAATGCCTATGATTGCGACGACGATCAGTAGCTCGATCAGCGAGAATCCTCGTTGCAATTTGGGAGCGGTTTTCATCAAAGTAAGGGCTGCCCTTTCAAAAATTGTAGATTACCCCGAAGGCGAGGATTGCTCGCCCTCTCAGCAATGAGTGTGCCGCGCGAGGTGTGCAAAGGCTTGGGAGCGCATTAGCTGGGAGCGCAGGCGGAAACGGCCTGCGCCCTCGGCAAATGTGCTCACCAAGTTGCTAGTTATGGGTATTTGGTAGTTTCAGTTGCCACTAGCTGAAGCTAGTGGAGACCAAAGATTCTCCAAACCTATAGGCTTTAGCCGAATGATTCGGCTAAAGCCTATTCTGTTTATGCGCCTCTATCCACTAGGCTTGTGCTAGTGGCAACTGATTACTGTCAACTTGGATTAATTCGTAATCATCGCGCTAAAGGTCTGACTCCAAGGCCCACGTTCTCCGCGAGAGTTTACCCAGCGGAGCATGTAGTAAACGGTCTTGCCTGCATCACTGCCGTCAAACTCTACCGTGTAGGGCGAACGTGTGTCCGTAGCCAGATAGGTCATCTCGCTTGGATCAACTGGCGGTGCGCCGCCAATCTTATTCCAGATTTCACAGCCGATGATGCCGGTAGGCTTGGCGCGCGATGTGGGCGTCAACTCGTCCATAAAAGATAAGGTGTGGCGCAGACGTTGACTGATGTCCACTTGCGCTATAGGTCTGGAAGAAGGCGCTCCGACGGGTGTACGTGTTGCGGAGCGCACGTTCAGTTGCAGTGCCTGACGCTGCGCATCCGTAACAGTCTTTGAAGCCTGTATCCTCGCAACCAGAGCGCGAACCAGACTCACCTGCTCCGAACGTGCATCGTCCTTTGCCTGTCGTGTGCTCTGTGCCTGCGCCTGTGCTGTAACGTTCGCGGTGTAGGCAGTTTCCCAGGCGGCTTCGGCATTCTGGATTGGCGTCAGGTCTGCGGCTGTCAATCCAAGCGCCGAAAGGTTTGCGTTTGCGTAAGAGATAAAATTCTGCATCCAGACGGTAAAATCCGTATCAGATACGGGTAGATAATCAGACATAACATTTTCCTTTCTTGGGTTATGAGGTCTGGGCTGCCTCGGGGTTTATGGGAGTGGAACTGACGCGCAGTCAGTCCCGTTGATGCAACCTGTGGGATTTACCCTTGCCCTTTGGTTCGATGCGCGGATTATACACGAAAAGAGCCATTTTGCGCCCATTTTTTCAAAAAAGTTTAAGCTGGGAGCGCAGGCGGCTCGCCCGGCTTGAGCGCAGCATGGCGCGAATAAAAGCTAGATTGCAAAGCAATCTTGCAGGCGAGCCGCCTGCGCTCCCAGCTTAGCGGGAATGGCTCATATATTCCCGGGAATCCTTCATCCATTCCCGGAAATCCATGACATATTCCTGAGAATCTATGACGGATTCCTGAGAATATATGAGGGATTCCTGGGAATGTATGACGCCCGCCTGAGAATGTGCGAGCCATTCCCGAGAATCTATGACATCTGCTCAGGAATGTATGACAGATTCCCGGGAATATTTGACCAATTCCTGAGCAGGGATGAGACATTCCCGTATAAGTTAGAGAGATTAGGAGGTAGTAAGGACTCCTTTTCTGAGTGCGGCGGATGAAGATTGATTTCTACAATCGGAAGCAACAAAGATTAGCTTTAATGCCCGTCAGTAGTATGGTGACAGGACGCGAAAGCCATGTAATAGACTTATCGCGGCGATTTTGCCGTATAACTCAAAGCCAAGTGAGTTGCGTAGAACCTAGCGTCTAATCTAAAGCTATCGAGGCGTATAATCAAGAGGAGAATATACAAATTTACGCCCAAATATGATAATGAGGTAAGATTAGACGCCTATTTGGACGTAATTCGTGACGCCTTTTAGGGCGTCTAATACTTGTTAGACACGCTTCTCGAAAACAAAACAGTCTAGCATTGAGTAATGAATCTCTAAACCCAGATGCAACGCTACGCGATACAATCAAGGGCGGTCTAACAACTCATTGGAATGGACGCGCAATTACGCGATCTTTTATCATTCACGCCGCCCGCGCGCCATTCAATTCGGGCGTTAGATTTCTGTTGAGTAGAAAATTTAGGATTAAGCTCTTGACAGATGTAACCTA
>QHXM01000134.1 GCA_003222945.1 Acidobacteriota bacterium | reverse complement strand
CTTGATTGTTGGTTAATATTCGCCTTCGGACGATCAAGTTAGAAAGTTTGGAAAGTGCCCTTCGCTCGATGGCTTGTGTTCGTCGCCGTCCACCGGAATCTTTTTGGCGCGAACGCTTTTTAGAAATCTAACTTAACCGCGACCGGCCAACTCGCGCGTGCAAGAACCCCAGCCGCAACGAGCATTGCGCTCGGTCGCCATAACTTGCGAGATTGATTCTCGCACAAAATGGAGTGCAAACCGACATGAGTATTGATAAATCCCGACCGGTATGGAAGCTTCTACTCGCTTCCTCTTTTATTTTATTAGCAGCTTCGCTGGGGTTGGCACAATCAACCACAACCTCAGCGCCGGATTCACGCGTCAACAGGTCGCAGGCACAGATCAAGCCCCCGACCGACTCAGGCCAATCAACAGCGGCTCAATCAACAAACGCGCGCACGGTTTCTGACGGGCAGAAGATGACGATCAAAGGTGTCGTCACGCGCCGCGATGCAGACACCTTCGTCGTGCGCGACGCCAACGGCGTTGACACAACTGTTCGCTTGACTGACAAGACCAGCGTCAAATCCAAAGGCGGCTTCCTTCGCAGCGGCACAAACTACGGCGTGACCAACATTCTTCGCGGCCTCAACGTTGAGGTTGACGGACGCGGCGACTCTTCCGGTCAACTCGTGGCCGATAAAGTCAGGTTCAACGAAGCGGACTTAAGAGTTGCGCGCTCGATTGAATCGCGCGTTGACCCTGTAGAGAATCGCGTAGGCTCTGCCGAAAATCGCATAGGACAAGTCGAGCAGAACTCTCAAAAGCTCTCAGGACAGATTGACGAGTTGGCGGCTGTTTCAAACGCCGCGCGAGGTGGCGCTAAAGCTGCGCAGGAGAGTGCCGACACTGCCATTGCCGGAGTCAACGCTACGAACGAGCGCATCTCATCTCTTGATGACTACGTTCCGCAGGAGAGCGTCGCCGTCAACTTCAAAGTCAACAGCGCAGTGCTTTCACCACAGTCCAAATCTCAGTTGGACGAGATCGCTACTAAGGCGCTGAACGCCAAAGGCTACGTCATAGAGGTCTCTGGCTACACGGATGCAACTGGAAGCGTTGAGAAGAATCGCGTCTTAAGCACACAGCGCGCAGACGCAGTTGTTCGTTATCTTGTCGAGAATCACAACATCCCGCTCAGGCGAATCGTGACACCCTTCGGCTACGGCAAGTCCAACGCTATCGCGGACAACACCACACGCGAAGGCCGCGCGCAGAATCGTCGCGTGGAGGTCAAGATTCTAGTCAACAAGGGACTCTTGCAGAGCGCCCCAACGATGACGACGCCAACAAGCGGCACGTCGAACCCGTAATGAAAAGCAGTTATGAATTATGAGTTAAAAGCTTTCAATTCAAAACTCATAATTCAAAATTCATAACTGCTTTTATTGCCAACCATCGTGCCGCCGGTCGGCATCAATTTGATAACGGCCAGCAACCCGTCGAGCGGCTGGCGGCCACGAGGAGTTGGATTTCGTGAGTTTTAAGCCAGGGATAATGAGAACTAAGTGGAGGCTGGCGCTTCTTGCGGCGCTGGCTTCTCTTTTTTTAGTCGCAACGTCTGCTCGTATCGCGCAGGCTCAGATACTTAACGAGCCTCCGCCGCCTCCGCCCAAGCCTAAACCGAAGCCGCAGCCCACGCCGAAGGATGAAGACTACGAGGTCATGCGCGTCACGTCGAATCTTGTGGTTGTTCCTGTCTCCGTGACTGATACTGCGGGACAATCCGTGCTCGGCTTGAAGCTTCAAGATTTTCATCTTGAAGAAGAAGGTCGCGCGCAGGATATTGCGCAGATGGGCGACCCGGAACAGGTGCCGCTGGACATAGCAATCCTGCTGGATGTTTCCGGCAGCGTCAACGCACGCTTCGATTTTGAGAAAGAGGCTGCGGCGCGTTTTCTCAAACAGGTTCTCAAGTCTGAAGATCGCGCCAGCGTCTTTGCCATAGATCAAACGCCGCGTCTTGAGCAGGCGCGCGATACTTCGGAGCGCGCCGCAGCCAGGTTATTGGCTATACCTTCAACCAAAGGCGCGACTGCTTTTTACGATTCGGTGACGATGGCGGCTAAATATCTGGCACAGAATACTCCGCCACAACGCCGCCGCGTAATTGTGGTCATATCAGACGGTGAGGACAATTTCAGTAATCGCACGAGAGATATTGAACTGGCGACATATCGCGCGCTCCAATCAAGTAATGGACCGCTTAACGAACAGACAAAGGAACAGCTTGTCAAGCAGCGCGATAATATTCAGCGCCAGGCTTTGCTTGAAGTGCAAACGGAACTGCAACGCGCGGAGGTCGTCTTTTATTCAATCAACCCTAGCGGTGATTCTCTACACCTGAACATTCCGGGCGTGCGCGCACAGGCGGGCATGGCGCAGCTTGCCGAGAGCACGGGCGGCAACTCTTTCGTGCCAAAGGTAAAAGTAAAAAGGCAAAAGAAAATAGAAAGAGCGAATCTTTCTTCTTCACTTTTGCCTTTTACCTTTTTACTTTTTCCTTCTTCAGCGCATTTCCAAAAGCACGTCCGTTAAGCGATTGACTACGCCGAGCAGCGATCTTCCCGCTTGATCGAACTGGCCTGCTGCGGCCTGGTCTTCTGCGCTGGCAGCGCCTGCGGCAACGCCTGCGAGACTCGTGTAGTATCTTTGAAGCTCTGGCGTTGCGCGAAAGTCAATCTCAAGTTTATCCAACCCTTCGCGCACGTTCCTCAGACTATTTTTCACAGAAGTCTTGCTCTGATTGGTCTGGTCAACCTGCGCCTGGTTGGCTTCGCCACGCTGCGCCGCCGCGTCAGCCGCTTCTATTCCTTTGCTGACGCCGCCGAGCAGATATAGAAAGCGCGTCAGAATCTTTATCTGATCGCCAACGCGCTTCGCCCCACCCGTGCGCGCGTCTGCGGTATTCTGAGAAGTACCTGCGCGGGTGGTCTTCTGCGTGTTTCGTCTTGTGGTTGTGCGTTGTCTGCCCTGCGCAAACGACGATGCGGGCAAAAGCAGCAGACAGATGATTGATAGGATAGCGGCGCGTTTCAATTCTCTTCCTCCTCTAAACGTTTTAGATACTTTCTAGAGTTCAGCGAAGCTTTGATTAAACTAATCTCAGAAATGGTTGCGCGCGTCAAGCTCAGCCGATGAGTTGGAGTCTGATGGAATTGGTCATCTGCAAGTCTCTACTGTTAAAATGCGTGAAGCTTACATCAAATGAGAGATAGAACATTAAGAGTCCATCGTCTGGGTCGCATGGAATACGGTGCGGCGCTCGCTATTCAAAAAGAGACTGAGCGCGCCGTGCAGGAAGGCCGCCAGCCCGACACGCTTCTTTTGTTAGAGCACCCGCACACGTTCACGCTCGGACGCGGCGCAACCCGCGCTCGCGTTCTAGCAACGCAGGATGCTTTGGACGAGCGCGGCATCACGATTTTCGAGACGAATCGCGGAGGCAAAGTAACCTATCACGGGCTTGGGCAGATTGTTGGCTATCCAGTTATAAACTTGAGTCCTGACCGCGAGGACGTTCACCGCTACGTGCGTGATCTGGAAGAGGTCTTGATTCGCACGCTTGCCGATTTCGGAATCGAGAGCTTTCGCATCAAAGGCTTGACGGGCGTTCACACGAGCGCTGGCAAAGTCGCAGCCATAGGCGTGCACATCGCGCGATGGGTCACGACGCACGGCTTTGCTTTGAACGTCAACACGGACCTTAGTTTCTTCAATCTGATAATCGCCTGCGAAGGCGAGCCTGTAACTTCCATGCGAAAACTTCTCAACCGCGAAGTTGACATGCGCGAGGTTGAAGACAGAATCGTCTCGCGCTTTGCTGAAGTGTTCGAGATGACGCTGGAAAGAAGCGTCGAAGCGGAAACAGTTGCTGGTTGAGTCTGCGCCTGGAACATCAAACTTTCATGCTAACGATTGATCTCATACGCGAAGCCAGAGAGCACATAACGCCGCATATTCACAGAACGCCTGTCGTCACTTCTCGCACTTTCAATGAAAGGGCAGGATGCGAAGTCTTCTTCAAGTGCGAAAATTTCCAGCGCGCGGGCGCGTTCAAGTTTCGCGGCGCGTCTAACAAGATTCTCTCACTCAACGAGGAAGAGCGCCGTCGCGGTGTTGTTGCCTACTCGTCCGGCAATCATGCTCAGGCCGTCGCACTTGCCGCGCGCGAGGCCGGAATGCGAGCAGTCATAGCCATGCCATCGGACGCGCCGCAATTGAAGATCAACGCGACGCGAGCCTACGGAGCAGAGGTCATACTATTTGACCGCCAGCGCGACGACCGCGAAAAAATCGCGCGCGACATAGAGGAGCGCGAGCGTCTGGTAATGGTCCCGCCCTATGATGACTATCTTGTGATGGCCGGGCAGGGAACTTGCGCGCTTGAAGTTTTTGAGGAAGTGCCCGACCTGGATTCTATCGTAACGCCATGCAGCGGCGGCGGACTCTTTGCAGGCACTAGCACGGCTGCTAAAGCTTTGAAACCTCAGATGCGCTGCTTCGCAGTAGAGCCTGAGCTTGCGAACGACACTCAGCAATCAATCATCAAAGGCGAGCGCGTGCACATCCCGCCT
Organism: Acidobacteriota bacterium; assembly: GCA_003222945.1. Lineage (GTDB taxonomy): Bacteria > Acidobacteriota > Blastocatellia > Pyrinomonadales > Pyrinomonadaceae > QHXM01. The sequence continues at coordinate 17,617 of QHXM01000134.1, read as the reverse complement.
CCGCCAACTATCGCAGACGGCCTTCGTGCTTCATGGAAAACTGCCGCCAGATGTGAGGCGCGTCGGAGTGGTTCTTTCGGGCGGCAACATTGATCCAGAGGCGTTAGCGCGATTACTGCAACCGTCGAGCTAGATGGTAGAATAAGTTCATCAAAATCTTTCGGAGCAAAAGCGATTGAGCAGCGAACTGAGAGTCGTAAACATCACGCGCACACGCCCGCGCCAGCCTAAGCCTGAATGGCTGAAGATTCGTCTTGGCGACCCTACGAATCAGAACAAAGTGCTCAAGCTTATAGAAGGCTTGAACCTGCATACGGTCTGCCAGGAGGCCAAGTGTCCGAACATCTTCGAGTGCTGGTCCGATAGAACCGCCACCTTCATGCTGGCGGGCGACATCTGCACGCGCCACTGCGGATTCTGCGCCGTAGGCAAAGGCAAGCCGGGCGCGCTCGATGCGGATGAGCCGCGCCACGTAGCAGAAGCCGTGCGCCATCTGAACCTTGCTCACACGGTCATCACTTCCGTTAATCGCGACGATCTCACGGACGGAGGCGCATCGCATTGGGCGGAGACTATTCGTCAGGTGCGTGCGCTCAATCCTGACTGCAAGATCGAAGTTTTAATTCCAGATTTCAACGGCGACGAGGCAGCGCTCAACACAGTCCTGGACGCGCAACCAGATGTGCTCAATCACAACACCGAAACAATCGCGCGCCTTTATCGTCGCGTGCGACCTGATGCGGATTACCAGCAATCAATGACACTTCTGGAACGCGCCGCGAGCAGACGTGATGCTGAAAATCGCGGAATGCTGACAAAGAGCGGCATCATGGTCGGACTTGGCGAGACCTTCGATGAGGTCGTCGAGTTGATGAAAGATTTGCGCCGCGTCTCGTGCAACATCATGACCATAGGCCAGTACCTGCAACCCTACGAACGACGCCTGCCCGTAGAACGCTTCGTCACGCCCGCAGAGTTCGCGCGCTGGCGCGAGATTGGAATGGATATGGGATTCCACCACGTCGAATCAAGCCCACTGACGCGCTCCTCATATCACGCGAGACAGCAAGCTGAAACGCAAACGCAGGAGGCTGAAATAAGGGCGGCGTCAGCAAGCTAAGAGTTCATAGAGACACTTTGAACATAGCACTGTAGTGACGATACCAATCGCTCTGAAAAGTCTCCGCCGAATCGTACCTGCGTTTCAATCGTAGGAATTCCGTGAACTGCGGATAGCACGTTGAGACCTGCTCGCGCGTAGCCCAGCGGTGATAGGTTAGATAATAATTTCCGCCGTGTTCTATAGCGCGATCAATCAATCGGCGAAAATCGCTCTTTGCTTTTTCAATGCCCTGTGTGGTGTGCTTGACGTGAAGGTTGAAGACTATGCAACTGTAACGCTCTTTCGCCCAAGCTAGAAAACTCTCATCGTCCTTCTCTATTAATCGGATCGTTCCGTAGATTAAATCGGTCTTATTCGCGCGAAAGTCTGCGCGCACAGTCTCCATAAAATCTACAAGACGCTCTCGCGGCACATAGACTTCCGAGATCATCTCGCTGCCACGCTCCTGTGCGCCAAGATGAAGATCAAGCTCGCCGTGATAGTCGTCCAGATAGACGCTCAACTGATGCGTGTCGGACCAGTAAATCTGCCTGTCTGTTGAAAGGTAGTGCGACGAGTAAACTTCAAACGCTCGCTTTCGGTCCGTGTGCGCCAGATAGAGCAGTTGCCGCCAGTCGTCAGCCGAGAGTTCTTTGTGTTGCTTGGGAACGGGAGCGTCGTCCGGCACAGGCCGATAGCATGAAAAGACGCCACGACGTAGAAAGTCATGAGACTCTGCGTCAGTCATAAACTGAAAATCGCCGTAAGCGAAGCCGTCCGCGATTCGCTTCTCGAAAGCTGGCACAAGCGCGCGCGAACTCGCAATCTCTACGACGCGCTCCAATTTTCTGCGCGGCTGAAGTTTGAGCGTCACGCGCGCTATGATTCCAAATAATCCGTAGCCACCAATTGCCAGCTTGAACAATTCTGCGTTCTCGCGCCGACTGCACCGAAGCGCGCGACCCGTTGCGTCAATGATTACGAAAGATTCTACGTCGTTAATGATAGGTTTCAGTTGCAATCCTCTTCCATGAATGTTCGCAGCGAGCGCGCCGCCAAGGCTTAAACGGTCCGCTCCGGTCTGCTTCTGAATTATTCCGAGTTGATGCGCTCTCTCTTTCTGAGATTCCACAAGAGCGCGAATCAACTCAGGCCACTGGATTCCGGCTTCGACTTCCACCTCGCACGCTTCGGCATCCAATCTCAACACACGATTCATGCACGACAAATCCAGAAGCAGAGCGTCTTCGCCGAACTGCTGGCCTCCCATCGCGTGCCGTCCGCCAGCCACAGAGATGTTCTGCCCTGCTGCTCCAGCCTTTCTGATGATTGCTTGTAAATCTTCAATAGAGCGCGGCTGAAGAACTGCTCGCACGCGCGTAGAGTTTAACTGAGAGTGAATATCGTTTACCGTGCATCCTCTCTTTATCACGGAAGCGCGCAGGCGGCTTCTCGATAAAGGCGCGGGCGCTCCTATCCTTGATCGCAGTCCTTCAACTCTCTTTATGCCGGGCATCAGATTCATCCTTTTAATTCTGGTTCGACGACACAGATGCACTCACCTTCGGCGGACCAGAAGTTTCACGGGGCTTGATTTACGAAAACCGATTCGCCCGTCTTCCTGCATCTCTACAAAGGTGAACGCGAACCTGCTTTCAAAGCGCCCGCTGTGCTCTCGAATAAACTGAAAGATCAGATTGACTTCTGCGAGCGACAGGTACATCAAAACGCCTTCTGCTATGAAAAGCGTTTGAGCGCGCGGGCTGTAACTGGTTTGAGCGAGCAGACTCTCTTCCAGGTTTCTGTGAGCAATGTCGAGCGCGACGAAATGCAGGTTGTCGCTTATCATTTGATGATTCTCTATGACGCGCTTCTTCTCTCTTTGCGTCGCCGGATGGTCTATCTCGAAGAAAGCAGTCTCTTTGAACTCCAGGCTCAGACGAAGAGCGAGGGTGTCGAAGCCCGCGCCTATTACAACTATCTGTCGCGTGCCTCTTCGGAGCGAATCGCGCGCAACCTCTTCCAGATAGCGTTTGCGAAGCGCGTAGTGCAGACGAATTCCGGGGATCGTTAATCTCTCAAGAGCATGGGCGATGGGTTGGAAGTTGGTTATCGCGTCCAGAGACTTTCTGAAGCGGCATTGAGTTTCGATAAACCACCGACTTAATTCGGCGGACTGTTCAGGGACTAGATAACCGAGCGCAGGGTCACGCGAAAGCAGATAGGTGCTTCTGGCAATCAGGTAGGCGGTCGCGCTAGGTTTATCATCTCTCATACATTCTCAACCTGATGAAGATACGAAGCCAGAGCCGGAAGAGTTGTTTAAGCTATGACAGTTTTCAAACTGACATACTCGTAGAAAATTCGTAAGGGCAAGGCTTGTCCCTGCCCTACAGTTGATGGACATTTCGCGCTATATTGCTGAAACAACCAGAAAATCAAGGTAGGTTCATTCTATGAAAGCTGTCATTTTCAATGAGCATGGTGGGCCGGAGGTTCTGCAATACCGGGAAGTCGAAGAGCCGCGCATAAAGGCCAACGAGGTTCTCGTAGAGGTTCGCGCGTGCGCCTTGAATCACCTGGACGTTTGGGTGCGTCAGGGATTGCCCGGAATAAAGATTCCCTTACCGCATATCTTAGGCAACGACATAGCAGGTGTAGTGCGCGAAGCCGGAGAGCTTGTGACATGGGTTCAAACGGGCGACGAGGTGATGTTGCAGCCGGGAGTCTCCTGCGGTCATTGCGTCAACTGTCTGCGCGGGCAAGATAATCTATGCCCGGAGTATGACATTCTAGGACAGAAGCGCGACGGCGGTTATGCGGAGTTAGTAGCTGCGCCGGGCATCAACGTAATTCCGAAACCGAAAGGCTTGAGTTGGGAAAGTGCTGCGGCGCTCCCGCTTGTGACTGTGACGGCCTGGCACATGCTTGTCACGCGCGCTCGTGTGCAGCCGGGCGAAGATGTCCTCATTCACGCTGCCGGAAGCGGCGTAGGTTCAATCGGAATTCAGGTTGCAAAATTGCGCGGCGCTCGTGTCATTGCAACCGCAGGCTCGGACCAGAAGTTGGAGAAGGCAAGAGAGCTTGGCGCGGACGAAATTGTTAATTACACGCGCGAGGATTGGCCTAAAGAGGTTAGACGGTTGACTGCGAAGCGAGGCTGCGATGTTGTCTTCGAGCACACGGGCGCAGAGACCTGGCCCGGCTCAATTTTAGCGCTCGCGCAGAACGGGCGGCTAGTCACCTGCGGCGCAACCAGCGGCTACGACGCGCGCACGGACATTCGACACGTCTTCTTTCGCCACCTCACGCTCTTAGGCTCTATGATGGGTTCAAAGGCGGAACTGCTTGACGCAATGAAGTTCATAGAGCGAGGCGCAATCAGCGCTGTCGTTGACAGGACGTTGCCGCTTAAGGACGCGCGCCGCGCACACGAGTTGATGGAAGACCGCGCACAGTTTGGCAAGCTCGTTCTTATTCCTTAACAGATAACTTGATTGAAACGAATCGCACGCGCCTTACGAGCGCAGCCGTCGTGTGGTTCTGTCTAATGCTCCTTCAGCCCCGTCTCATTGAGCAGTACGGTGCGCGGCTTGTGCATGATGTAGAATTGGGTAGAATAAAATTAAAACTTCGGGTCAAGTTGTGGAAAGCAAGAGGATGAAAGCGCCAGCACCGGCATTCATGTTTGCTACGGGTATAGAGAATAGCGCGCCGACCATTCAGGAAGGGCGCGTGCGCGTTGATGAGATGGCGAAGTGCGGGCACTACGAGCATTGGCGAACGGACTTTGATCTTGTTGAGGAGATGGATATACGCTTCCTGCGATATGGCCTTCCGCTTCATCGCACGTTTTTAGGGCCGGACCATTACGACTGGCCTTTCGCAGACGAGGCGTTCGCAGACCTGCGTAAAAGAGATATGGTGCCAATCGTTGACCTCTGTCACTTTGGCGTGCCCGGCTGGATAGGCAATTTTCAGAATGAAGACTTTCCCACTCTTTTCGCCGCTTACGCGCGCGCATTCGCTGAGCACTTCCCCTGGATTCAGCTCTACACGCCCGTCAACGAAATGTATATCTGCGCGACCTTCTCGGCGCGTTACGGCTGGTGGAACGAGCAGTTGAAGAGTGACCGCGCATTTGTGACCGCGTTGAAATATATCGTGAAGGCGAACGTACTCGCCATGCAAGCAATCCTGGACGTGCGCGCTGACGCCATCTTCATTCAGAGCGAATCGTCGGAGTACTTTCATGCGGAAAACCCTGAAGCCATCAAGCCCGCAGAGATTATGAACGCCGAGAGGTTTCTCTCTCTGGATTTGAACTACGGGCGGCGCGTTGACTCGGAGATGTACGAATACCTGATGGATAACGGGATGACTCGTGAGGAGTACCATTTCTTTCTGGACAATAATATGAAGCATCATTGCATCATGGGCAATGACTACTACATTACGAACGAGCACCGCGTGTCCGCCGACGGGAGCACGCGGCCATCGGGCGAGGTGTTTGGCTACGACGAAATTACGTGGCAGTATTACGACCGCTACCGCCTGCCCGTCATGCACACGGAAACGAATCTGCAACAGGGGCCGAACGGCGACGAGGCCATTAACTGGCTATGGAAGGAGTGGGCAAATGTACTTCGCGTTCGTAACGACGGCATTCCGGTGATGGGCTTTACCTGGTATTCGCTAACGGACCAGGTTGATTGGGATACAGCTTTGCGCGAAGAGAACAACCGCGTCAACCCGCTTGGGCTTTACGACCTTGACCGTAAGATTCGCCCCGTCGGAGAAGCTTACAAGCAGTTAATCAAGAGTTGGCGCGAAGTGCTTCCCGTTCAGAGCGTCTGCCTGCGAGTGCCTGTGGTAGTGCCGAGCGAGCACGACGAAGAGTGGGCTAAGGAAAAGCGCGAACAGGCAAGACGAGAGCGCGGAGCAGAGCCTACAGCGCCCGCAAACGTTGACAAGGAGGGGAGACAGTCATGAGGTTTAGTGATCGTGTGGCAATTGTTACGGGCGGCGCGAGCGGCATAGGGCTTGAGACGGCGAAGCTGCTGGGGTCTGAAGGAGCGCGCGTCATCATCGCAGACCTTAATCAACAGAAAGGGAATGATGCCGCGAATCAGGTTCGACAGGCGGGAGCGCCCGACGCAGCGGCCTGCGTCTGTAACGTAGCCGCAGAGGATCAGGTTAAAGCTACAGTAGCGGAAGCATTCGACCGCTTTGGTCGTCTGGACGTGATAGTCAACAACGCAGGGCTGATGGTCTTCAAACCTATCACGGAACAGAGCGGCGATGATTGGCAGGGTCTTTTGAGCGTTGATCTGTTAGGGGCTTTTTATTTCATCAAGCAGGCGTTTCTGCGTATGAAGCGGGGCGGCGCTATCGTCAACGTCTCAAGCATTCACGCCGTTGAAACCGAGCCTTTGGTCGCGCCTTACGCCGCAGCTAAAGCGGCGCTACTTTCGCTCACACGGTCTGCGGCTCTCGAAGGGAAGCCCAAAGGCATACGCGTCAACGCCATTCTGCCCGGAGCGGTTGACACGCCTATGCTGTGGAACAATCCAAATGTTAATTCGGGTGAGGAAAAGATAATAAGGCGGATGTTGGCAAGCCCGAAGATATTGCAGCTGTGATCGCGTTCCTAGCATCAGACGAAGCAAGCTTCGTACAGGGCGCGGCCTTGAGAGTTGACGGAGGAAGATTGGATAGGCTCTAGCGCTTCTCTTAATTAACCCAGGTTGCTAGTTATAGATATTTTAATTGTTTTCAGTTGTCACTAGCTTCAGCTAGTGGGAGAAGAACTCTATAAATTTATTGGCTTTAGCCAAAGGATTGGGCTAAAGCCAATTCTGTTTCAATCATCTCTCCACTAGGCTTGTGCTAGCGGCAATTGATAACCAGCAACTTGGGTTAAATACGAATGCGGATTTTCAGCGAGGCTTCACCTTCTGGGAGCACGGCAGACCTTTGTATAGAACTCTCTAAACCATTCCCAACTGTTTTCCGATAGACTTCAAAATTAAATATGTGATGAAAACAGAACCCAGTAGCAGAGCAAGTAGAATCGCTATGATGAAACCAACGAAGAGCCAGTCGCTCTTACGAGCTTTGCGCGCCTCTTCTGCGGAGACGGTTGCGCGGCGTTTGAGCAGCGTGATGTTTCTGATGTTCGGTTTCCACCAGGCGTCGAAAGCATCTCCGGCGAAAGGAATGAGGCCGACGATGAAGTAGATGGCTATGTTTATGCCCATCCTTACGAGCGTGATTTTAGAGACGCGGTAGCGAACGGCAGAAGACATTATGTAGAGCGCAACGAGCGTCGTCGCTGCGTCGCCGATTCCCGGAACTAAATCAATAATCGGATTGAGACCGAAGCGCCAGCCAAGGATTGGAACGCGAAACTGGTTGTCCATCACACGGCTCAGGACTTCCAACTCGCGCTCGATCTGAATGTTGGAAGGGCGCGCGAAGAGTTTACCTTTTTGTTCGACCCCTGGTTCTGCTCCCATCTTCATGAATGATGCCTCGCCATCTGCAACGCCCACTGAAAAGCCTGCGCGCCGCGATGCAGAAACCGACAGATTAAATGGGGGTGCAGACATCATAGAGTAAAGCATCGGAAGCTCCAAGCGACAGGATGAGAGAAAAAATCGCTTCAGAATCGCGTTCCGTGAATAGATTTGTCCACGCTATTAAGAAAGAAGAGTGGACAAGATATGTTATCCGAGTTCTGTTTCAGAAATGGTACGCCTCAAACCAGCCGCCGAACATATTCTTTACCTCTCGCTCACGTTGAGCAGCATCCCTTTATAGATGCCATTGTAGAGCCTGCCCGCGAGTTCGTTGCTCAAATTTTTCAGCGTGTCGTATTGTTCGAGCGCAACCTCTCTTCGAGAGATGACGAGGCTTATCGCGCCCAGGTTATAGCGAGCGAGCGCAAATTCGGGCCTGAGTCTGATGGCTTCCGTAAAGGCTGCGACGGCTTCGCGGTATCGCTTCAGATTGTAATAAGCCACGCCCAAACAGTTGTGCGCCTCCGCGTAGTCGGGCTTCAACGCTATGGCGCGATTGTAAGAATCAATCGCCTCAAGACTTCGCCCCGCGCTATTAAGGGCGAGCGCCAACATGCAATGAGCTTCAGCCCAATCGGGCTTGACATCGAGCGCGCGTTTATAAGAATCAATCGCCTCATTGAATCTGCCCGACTTGTAATAAGCGACGCCCAGATTATTATGCGCCAACGCATAATCGGGTTTCAGATTGATAGCACGTTTGAGCGTCGTCACCGCTTCTTTAAGTCGCCCTAGATTATAATAAGCAGTTCCCAGATTGTAGCGGGCCTCGGCAAGCCCTGGGTTCAAATGAATCGCCTGATTGAAGGATTCCATCGCTTCGTCGTATCGATTCAATCGAACGCAAGTCATACCCAGATCGTTATAGGCTTCAGCGTAATCAGGTTTAAGTTGAACCGCTTTCTTAAATGTTTCAATCGCATCTTGAAAGCAAGCCTCTTTGTATTGCTCCAGGCCCTGATTACGAAGCGCGCGCGCCAGTTCGTCGTCTTGCGGCCTGACCTGTTGAGCAATCGTTTGCGTCAAAGAGGCAGCCAGAAGCAGGAAAGCTATCTGAAAAAAGTTTGCACGTCTCATTAGTGTATCCCCCACTTCGATTAGAAGTTTTTGGCGCTCGGTAACTTGCGCCTTTGACTTATTGACTGGAAATATGGGCGGGAGTAGAGTGTCAGCGTCCGTTGAAGTTGCTATCTTCTAAGTCCGAACGCCCATCGCTCCCTCCCGCCGCCAGGTAAGTTATCCGAACGTTTAGTTATGAGTCTTTGGAAAAGCTTAAAACGTGGCTGAAAATTCCTTAAAACTCCTGAAGACGAAAGGTGACGAGCATTTACCTAGCTTTTATGAGTTCGGCGAGTTTCGTCTGGACGTGGAGAAGCGTCTGTTGTGGCGCGCAGACGAAACCGCGCCTCTCATGCCGAAAGCTTTTGAGGTGCTGCTCGCCTTGGTGCGTCGTCACGGGCAGGTGGTCACGAAAGATGAGTTGATGACGAGCGTGTGGCGCGACACCGTGGTCGAAGAGAATAGCTTGAATGTACAGGTCTCGGCGCTGCGCAAAGCGTTTGGTGAAAGACCGCAAGAGCACAGATTCATCGTCACGGTGCCGGGCGTAGGCTATGAGTTCGTTGCAGAAGTGCGAGAAATTTACGCCAACGCAAAAGAGATTCAGGAAAAGGTGACAGGTCAGAGCGAGCCTACTCACCTGGAGATAAAGGGAGAGGCGCGGGAACAGGCGTTAGAGACTGGTAAAGAGGGTCGGCGAAGTCTAGCTCTTCATGAAACGCCAACGTCTCGCCGCGCTTTAGGCTTAACAATTCTCATCTGCGTCGTAGGCTGTGGCGCGCTCATCTTTCTGGCTTACGCTTTATGGCCGCGCCGCGCCGCAACGCCAGCAGCGCAACAACCCTTCAAAACGATTGCCGTTCTGCCGTTTAAGCCTCTGAGCGCTGAGAGCCGCGATGAGACGTTGGAGATGGGCATGGCTGATACATTGATTACCAAACTCAGCAATATTAATCAGTTGGTCGTGCGCCCCATCAGCGCCGTGCGCAAATATACAGACCCGAGCAAGGATGCGGTCGAGGCAGGGCGAGAGCTTCAGGTGGATGCTGTTATGGATGGCAGTATTCAGAAAGTCTCTGATCGCGTGAGAGTGACGGTCAGGCTGCTGAGTGTCCGAGACGGCGCAACTCTTTGGGCCGATCAGTTCGATGATAGCTCAGCAGACATACTGAAGGTGCAGGACTCCATCTCTGAGCGGACGGTCAAAGCTCTGATGCTCAAATTGAACGGCGACGAGCAAGAGCGATTAGCCAGGCGTTATACGGATAGCCCGGAAGCCTATCAGCTTTACCTGCAAGGCCGTAACCTCTGGAAGAGGAAAGTCGTGGACGATTATAAGAGGAGCCTGGATTATTACCGGCAGGCCATCGAAAAGGACCCGAATTTCGCTCTTGCCTATGTCGAGATGGCCGTCTCCTACATTAAACTTAACGGCTACGATGCGCTCGCGCCCGAAGAGGCTTACTCGAAGGCAAGGGCCGCGCTGACCAGAGCATTAGAATTGGACGAAGCCTTGGCCGAGGCTCACAATACGTTGGCGGAGATCAAGTACCAGTACGACTTTGATTGGTCGGGCGCAGAGAGAGAGTTTAAGCGAGCCATAGAATTGAACCCGAATGTCGCTTCGATTCACCAGTCCTACTGCTGGTATCTAATGTCGGCGGGCCGTTTTGATGAAGCTCTCGCAGAGATAGATAAAGCGCAGGACCTGGACCCGCGAGACCTCATCATCAGCATAGTCAGAGGGAGGCTCTTTTACTTTATGCGCCAGTATGATCGGTCCATAGAACAACTCAAGAAGGTCCTGGAGGCAGAGCCGATCCCTGTCGCGCATTGGTCGCTCGCAGTGGCGTATGAGCAGAAAGGGATGTACGCGGAGGCCATCGAAGAATACCTGACAGACTTCAGCCTTCAGGGGATTGCCAAGCCGGAAGGGGTCGAAGAAGCAAGAGAGGTATTCAGAGTATCCGGCTGGCAAGGTTATGTCGAGAAGCATCTAGCCTTCCTTAATGAGCAAGCAAAAAAAGGATACGTTTCGCCAGCCGAAATTGCTTTGGACTATGCCCGGTTGGGAAAGAAAAATGAGGCGCTTGTTTGGCTTGAAAAAACTGTTGACGCGCACGACGCAGGGGCGGTTAGCCTCAAGATAGAGCCTGCATGGGATAATCTTCGCTCAGACCCAAGATTCATGAAACTGATTGAGCGCACGAACCAATCACCGTAAGTTGCTTTCCGAGCATTAGACTTAAGCTTCCCTGAACAGAGGGCGTGCGTGCGCTTAGATTACAGACCTCAGTTTGCGAAATACGGATTTCCAGCGAAGCCTGGGCATCCGTTTCCCGTCGTCTGAAGCATCCGTGGATATCTTTGCAGGGTGGACGCTAACGAAAGAAGTGCCGTTGACATTCACCTTTCAACAGGAATATCGTGCGCCTAGTCTCAACTCTCAACTCTCAACTGGTAACCAGCGAGCGCTTTTCTTGTCCACTGAACAGTAGAGGCTACGCGGCAGGTGAGTTGGACCGCTGTTGAAATGAAAGTTAATGAGTTAAAAGTCGGTGTTCTCACATACTTTGTCGGGACGGAGTTTGTGTACGCGTCTCTGATAGGCTCAGGTCGTGTGCAGAAATTTCGTCTGGCGCGCTGGGATCATGTATTCCCCTTAATAGATCAACTCTTTGAGGCGATGGAGCGCGGGTCTCTTTCGGCAACGATTGCTCCTCCTGAATTCCATTCTTTCTCTTATGAATGGGGTCGAGAACTGCTGCCGCCACCCGCCGACCTCAAACCATTTGACGTGCTCATCATAATTCCACATCACAGTCTTCATGGCCTGCCCCTTCACACCATCTGGCTTGAAGAGGCAGATCAGTTCCTCGCCACTTCGCACGCCGTCGCTTATTGCTCAAGCGCCACGCTTTTGAAGAGATGCATGGATCGCAACCGTGCGCGGCAGCACGATCTGGCCTCGTGGCAATTTGCGCTCGGTGAAGGAGAAGAGGCGACTGGACCGGAACGCCCTCGCCGGTGCGTGGCCGTCGGGACAGATGTGATAGGAGATCGAACTTCGAGCTATCACAGTCTGTCAGATAAGTTTGCCAGCTATTTTGAAGACGCGTTGACGGAGTGTGCCACGCGCCAATTCAAGATTAGGCTCAAGGGAGACCGACGGTGGGAAGCTATCTGTATCGTCTGTCACGGCTACCTTGACCCAAAAACATCGGACAATTCCGGCCTCTTGCTGGAAAGAGATGCCGTGGGCGTTACCATCCGTCCGATCCCTCTTCATCGAGGTGTCTATTATGATTTTCGTGACCTGCCCTTTCAGTATCTGCCCGTGCAGGTTAAGCCGAGCCGTGACGCAGAGTTGATGACAATCAGTGAATTGAAGGTGGATTGCCTGACCGACGCCCAGATAGTGGCTCTCTTCGGATGTTCGACGGGCGCTGGTCACCTGATCTCTGGTGACGACTTCAGCACTATGGCTTATCAGTGGCTGAAGATTGGGGCAGCGTCGGCACTGGCGAATCTCTGGGAGGCGGACATAGATTTTATACTCAGGTGGAGTCCCTACTTTTTACATAAATGGCTAATCCAGCGGCAGCCTAAAGCTATCGCCTGGCGAGAGGCGAACAGAGCCGTGTTGGGCGAGTCGCCGGAAACCTCTCCCTACTATTGGGGAGTCGTCAGCCTCTTCGGCGACTGGTTATAGACAACTGATTCACTTACGGGAGGAAACTTTGCTATGTCAATCTGGGACAAGTATCCAAATTTCACGGATGAAGAGTTGCGAGACGTTGTGGCGATTACCGCCCAAGTGCTTTTGGAATCGGAAACAGTTCCTGCGGACTTAAATCAAGACATCCTGAAGATGTCGCCTCTGGCAATATCGGGCCAACTATCGCCCATTCTTCAGAAGGAAGACCCATCTCTGGAGAAGGGTCAGGTTCAGCAGCTATTAGAGGATGAAGAGACTTCAACTCAGATCAGCCTCAAGCTTCTCGAAGAGGTGCGCAAGTATCCTGAGATCGCTGACCGCGTGGCTGCGGCTTATGAGGCTCGGTCCAAAAAGATGGTGGTGGCTGAAACGATGCTGCTGACCGGCGCTCTGGTCGTTTTAGCGATGAAGCTAAAGGAGATTCGCTGGAGTAAAAAAGAGAAGGTCATTAAGTTTGATAAAGCTGGAAAGGAAGTGAAGAGCTTTATCGTAGGGCTTCTGAAAGGTATTGTCTGATAGCTTATGAATAGCTTACATCGAATCGGCTGGTGGTTGTTTAATATGGCACCGGCTGTTGCGGAGATGCGGGGTCATCCCGATTTCAAAGATTGGGGCAACAGTCTCCACGCTCTGGGACAGGCCGAGGGACTAACGCCGCTTCAAAAATTCATCAACGACATCGCCAGCGATGCGCTTGCGACGATGGATCCTTGGGAGAAACTTCTCACAAAGGAAGAAGCACAGACGGTGCCGCATGATGTTTACATTAATGCCAGCCGGGTTGCTGTGACTACGGCGGCTTCGTCCCCTCATGCGGCCTTCATTCTGTCACTCACCGCAATGTTTGGCTGGGCGAGCGCTATGGATGAAGGTCTGTATGAACAAATCAACGGGATGCCTGATTACGGCTGGGTAGAGATTCCCTATGCTTGCGCGTTCACCGCTATAAAGATCGGAGCTATTGACGGCGTCAAGGAGTTGGTAGATGAAAGCTACGATACGCTGATGGCCGCTAAATACTGGTTTGACGAGAGACTCCGGGCGGCGCTCGATAAATATCGAGAGTTGGCCGGAAAAATAGCGCGCAAGTATGATACTGCGGTTGCCAATCTGACGGATGAATTGCGCGAGAGTTGTCGGCCACAGCAAGCTAATTTCCGAGCGGAGGTCGGGGCGCTCCTCTGGTCTCTGGGCATGGTGGCGGAGAGCCAGTTATTTCTATCAACCGCTAATCCAGACGTTGTTCCATCACGCAGGCTTTTCAGAAAGGTGGTTCAGCAATCGCTTGACTGTATATCTCAGGATTCGCTCGTGCAGTATGTCTGGCTTGAAATGAAAGATCGCCCGCCTTTCAATATACGCGACCACAAAACTCTCTTCGCTAGAATCAATGTGCGCTATAAACAGCTAATGCTGGATGAATTCGCTGTGACTGATGCCCCGCCAAGCGAGGTATATGCCAAAAGCCTGATAGCATGGTTTAGAGACGACATCAGCCGGGAACAGGTTTCCGAGTATCTGCAAATGTATGAGCTTATCCATCTCATGTTTCCAGAGGTTGACGGGCTTTTGTATATCAGGATGACGGCGTTGGCCCACATACTGGCCCGGAAATTCGATATGCTTCCCGAAGCGATCAGAGGGGAAGGAGAGATTAATCACTGGTATTGGCTCGCAGACTTTGCTCGCAGTGTGAGAGAGCGTGCAAATCTTTATCCTGAGTGGTCTGAGATTAATAATCGAGCCAACGTAGCAATGTTCTATCTCATCGAGCATGAGTTTTCCGTTAATGCTGGGTCTAACCAATCCGACGCGGACGCCCTCGGTCGAGTCATGGAAAAGGTAGAGGGTTTGCGCGCCAGCACTCTCTCCTACTGGCTGAGGATCGCACCTCCTATCCTGACTCCTCAGATGGAAGCGAGGCTCGCCCCGCTTCTGGAAAAGGAGAATGAATTGCTCGGCTATTTACGTGGAGCATACTTTCTGACAATTTATCCGCAACTTCCGAGGCATTATCATCGGTACGGGGTAAATATTAATGAGATGCTCGCGCTAAAGCAGGGTCTGGATGGAACAAAAGGGTTGGACGCTGATACTGGCCGCACAGAGTTCAAAGAGATAGTTAAAGAGTTAGATGCTTTATACCAGCAGATGATGGAGGTCGCGCCAGAATACGCCGCCAAATGTCTCTCGCCGCAAGCAGAGCTAAATGAACTGCTCGCTACAAGTTTAAGCTAAGATAATATCAGTTCGAGAAAGACGAAATAGTTCTATCTATTCAACGAAGCCTCGTCATCCGCACCCGCCCCCTGAAGCATCACGCGCTGTGATGCAGAAACCAACAAATTAAACGGGGTTGCAACCATCATAGAGGAACAAAGAGGAAGCGCCAAGCGGCAAGATGAGAGAAAAATCGTTCCAGAATCGTTCCACAAAGCCAAGTCAGGCTTGTCCACACTATAAAGAAATACAGAGTGGACATATCGGCTAGCAGCACAAACTAAGGAGACTTGCGATGGCAATAGGAGGGACAGGCAGCAGTTATCCGCGCTGGTGGCGTGATGAATCGGTGAGGCTGACTGTCGGGAGCGGCTACGTGATCGCGGCGGCTCCGTGCGGCGAAGCTCGCAGGTTCGATGCTCGTCAAGCAGAACTGCTAGGCCGTCGATTGATTGAGTACGCGGAGTTGGCGCGCAAGAAGAAGCGTGAAGAGATCGAGCGGGAGAGGCTGAAAAAAGAGATCATCTTCCCCGCGCTTGAGGAAGCATAGTGCACGCGCGCGGGCTGCCGCAGGTTTAATCTATATCCTCATCCACCGTTGTTCTCAATGGCTGAAACTCCATGAAAGTTCCCGTCGAGAAGATACGCAGACAGCAAGACCCGTTCGATGATTGCGGTCTATACGCCCTGATCGAATTGAACTTCCCCGCCATCCTCGCGCTCGGCGTGATGACCAGAGAGCAGAACGCTCTTGATTGCTTTCCGCCTCTGATAGATGCGGGTTGCGCCGTGGTCTTCGGCTACCAACACAATTACAACGGGTGGATGTGGGGACACTCCGTTGTGGCCGAATCGTATGAGGGCGAGGGCATCACAGTTCTATGCAGTTCAAGCCCGAAGAATGAAGGCGAAGTTGTGAAATGGATTGATGAAGGTCCAGACGAGGACGACGATCCGCGCCTTCACGGGAACAGAAACATCGTGCCCTGGGATACAATTCCCTATACGGCTTGGAGTCAAAGAGACGGTCAGGCAGTGGGCATCGCCAGAGATTACGTTATTGCCTATCCGCTCAGTGATACTTAGCTCGCAAGTCTTCCCTTGGTCCCGCCGAAGCCGTCGGCGCAGAGCGGTAAGAATCATTGAGCCTTTCGGTTTTCAGACGATCCCCGCCCAACTCTTCCATCTGTTGGTTGATTGCTTGCAAAAGCTCACGAGCTTTAATCAAATTCTGTTCGTTGTAGTGATTGCCGTTCTGAGCGGCAGATTTAATCTCCTGTTCGATCATCTGCCGCAAGTAAGATTCAGGCTGGCGCGAGTTGGTCCGTCTTTTCCGAAACCAGAGATACGGGATGGTGATCCCACGGCCAGCCGCATAGTCAGCGACGACCTGCCTGTATTCAAGGTCAGTCTCGATAGCAGCGCGCCGATCCACCAACTGGTGGTACAGGCGGATCACATCATCGCGCCTGCGCCATGCTTCGTCTATCGAATCGCGCGAGGGTCGGCTATTCTTTTCAGAAGCCTGGATGAGACGCTCAAGCGCCTGGCAGCGAATCAATAGCCGCTCAACCTCTTCAACTGGCGCATCGAATTTGAGATCGTCGAGCGTCTTCTGGATGGTCTCTAGCTCTGCCTCATAACTGCGCCGGAGTTTGTGAGGCGCGGCAGTGGCTTCCTGATAGGCTTGCTCTGCCTCTTTAATGGCACGGCTCGCGCGCTCGATGCCGGTTTCTGACTTCTGATGATTTACCTCTGTCGTCATATTGTTCCTTTCCGCGATGAGCGGTTTAGTCGTCCGCTCCAAAAATCATTTCAAGTGGAATGTCGAGCGCGCGCGAGAGGCGTTCGGCGGCTTGCCGCTTCGTACCAATCTCGACGGCCAGGCGCGGGTTGCCTTCCGTGCGGTCGGCCATCTCACGAAACGCGCCGACAGAAGCCGGATGCACTATCGTAGTGAGATTGTATAGACGCTCTGCTGCGACTTCGGCGCGCGTTCTTCCTTGTGGATCAGTAGGGTCAACTTCAGCGAGACATTTGATGTAGGCCATAGTGAGTATTCTTACCGTCGGGCGTCCACGTGGATTTCCCGACTGGCCGGGCTTCCAGGCAAAACTATTGCCTTTTGCGAAGGGCTTCCCGCGCGCTCTTTTCTTTGATGCTTTTCTTATCACAAATTTATGATATTGCCCATTGTTATAACCATTGAGAACAGCGCAAACCAAAGTGCGCACGCCCGTACTTCTTATCAAGATTAAATTCAAGCGGAATCAGCAACCAGCCTGATGCTTTTCAAGAACTCGTCGAACACCATTTCCTCTGCCTCGCGCTGGCGCGGGTCGCGCAAATTAGCAAGGTCAGACCGATACTGGTCATAGATGCGCGCGAAGTGCGGGTAAGTGACTGGCCGCGCATCCCCATCGCGCGAAGTAGTATCAAGCGCGCGGTCAAATTCTGCGGCGCTGGCGGTCGTGCCAGCTTCTGCTGTTTCCATTCCGTGTGCAAGGGCTAAGCTTTTCTCAGGGTCGCTCAAAGCCATGCCTGGATGAAGCGTGCCGTCCAGAAGCGAGCGATGGATCTCGTTGACATCGCCACCGTAGGCAGCCAGCACGCTACGATTGATTTCCGAAGTTTTGAAATCAGGATGATTCAAGACCACAGCCCGCGCCGTAGCTTTAAGCGAGTCCAGATTGTTCGAGCGGTAATACTCAGCAGGCAGACGCCCATCTTCTGGATTGGCGAGGCTCACAGGAGATTTTAATTGTTTGATCTTCTCCTGAATGGCTTCGGTCGAGCCGTTCAGCCGCTCGTCGAAGACTCGCTTGATGGAGTCCAATGCTCGTCTGTCGCCCACGCGCACACGAGCGTCATAGAGCCGCGAGTTGATGAAGTGTCGCGCCTCTTCTTTCTTGGCATCCGGGAGGTCGCTTTCATCAA
>QHXM01000008.1 GCA_003222945.1 Acidobacteriota bacterium | reverse complement strand
AACAAGGTGGGTGAAGTTATGGCTATAACTGCTGAGGAAGAGATTCCAGACCAAACTCCGGTTGAAGAGCTTTATGATGACCGCGCGCCCGTCATGTCACGCGTAGCGGGAAGCTTCATTGATTTTCTGGTCGTCGCTTTCGCCTCTTCCCCGTTCGCGGCGATCATAGAGTTGACTAATGGCAACTGGGCGGACTGGCGCGTTCTTGCTTCCATGGGCGGCATCCTAGTTTTAATGATGTTTCTTTATCTAACCGCTTCGACTGCTTTGACGGGTCGCACCTGGGGAATGTCGCTCATCTCTCTTCATCCGGTTGACGCGGACACAGGCTCGCCGCCGACAACGAAACAGTCTGTCGCGCGCACAGTCTTCTACATCGCATCGCTCCTAACGCTCGGACTCGGCATTCTCTACGCACTCTTTGACGCCGAAGGGCGCACCGTTCACGATCATCTTTCAAGCACAGCGGTCGTGCGGGATTGAGAAGGAAAAAGGCAAAAGTAAGAACGAAGAGTATTCTTCATCTTTACTTTTGCCTTTTTCCTTTTTACTTTACCTTCAGTCGTGAACGATCAAACCATCGAGGCAATCGTTGATGAGATTGCGCACGTGCTCGTCGGTCGCACGTTTGGCAAGGTGTTCGAGTTGTCGCGCCGCTCGCTCGCCGTAGATTTTCGTGCCCATGATGGACGCTATCTTTTCATCAGCTTAGAGCCACAGAAGCCCGCAATCTACATGATAGAGCGGCGCGTGCGTGATCTTGAGAAACAGTCTCTGCGCGCGTCTCCTTTCTCTCTGGTGCTCCGCAAACATCTGGGCGGAGCAACACTCGCGTCAATCAGGAAGGATGAAACTGATCGCATCGTGCGATTCTCTTTCAAGGCGCGCGACGAGATTGGAAACTCTCGCCTGCGCACACTTGTCGCGCAACTGACGGGAAGGACCGCGAACCTGCTGTTGCTTGATGAGGGCGGCCACATCATTGATCTTTTGCGACACCCGAAAGGCTATGGGCAGCAGGTCGGCGAGCTTTATCAACCGCCGCCTTCACGCGCCAGTGTCGCTCGAGGTGAAATTCCTTTCGAGCGAGCGAAGTTCAGCACACTTTCGGAAGCTGCGGACCATTACTATCGCGCTCTTGAGACGGAGCGCGCCTTCGACCTTCGCGCAGAGCAGTCGCGCGCACGCCTTCACAAAGAGATTTCTCAGCGCGAAAAGCTCGAACGCAACCTGGCAGCCGACCTTAAAGCGCACGGCGACGCAGCGGAGCATAAACGAATCGGCGATCTTCTGCTCGCAAATCTTGGAAGCGCAGAGCGGCAGGGGCGTATCGTCAAACTGAGAGATTACTATGCTGATGATGCGCCCTTGATTGAGATTGAAGTTGACGAGAACAAGACGTTGCAGGAAGAGGCCGCGCGTCGCTTCTCGCGCTACACGAAGGCAAAGCGCGCCGCGCAGGAGATAAAGGCGCGCATGGCTACGATTGAGAAGGAGCTACGCTCGCTACATGATAGACAGGCCGAGCTTGAAAAGATCATCAACGATAGAGACGAAGCCACGCTCGAAAATTTTTTCGGCGAAAAGAAGAAAGAGGCGCAAGGCCGAAAGACTAAACAGAAATCTTCTGAGAACATTCCGGGTGCTCGCAGGTTTCGCTCTTCTGATGGGTATGAGATTCTCGTGGGTCGCGCCGCGCGAGACAATGACAATCTGACGTTTCGCTTCGCACGAGCGCACGACCTATGGCTTCACGCCGCAGATTATCCAGGCTCGCATGTCGTCGTGCGCAATCCAAACCGCGCTGAAATCCCGCACCGCACGATCATTGAAGCGGCGCAGTTGGCCGCAGCCTTCAGCCAGGCGAAGCAAGACTCGAAGGTTGACGTGCACTACACCGAGCGTAAGTTTCTCTCCAAGCCCAAAGGCGCAGCGCCCGGTCTGGTCCGCATGTCAAGCTTTCGCACGATCGCGGTCGAGCCGCGCGCATCGGTCGAACGTATCTAAAAAACTGTGCGCGCGTAAGCTGCGAGCGCCTAAGTCGGCCCTGAAACCATCTGCTTCTTTCAAACCCTACTTCCTCACTTCGGCAGATGTTTATTCACATAATCACGCGCCTCTTCCGGCTTAGAGGGAACTTCCGCCAGAGCCTTATTGCCTTCGTCGGTCTTCATCCAGTCAATGAAGGCTATAAAAAATTCGTGGTCCGGAATGTTACTGCTGCCATCGCCTACGCCTAGCTTCTTGATGACATCCTTTTGAAACTCCTTATCGTTCGTCATGGTGGAGGCGAAGTAGAGTTTGTACTTCTCCTCTTTCGGCAACGAAGCGGCGGCGTTGCTCTTACATGCAAAATTACAGAGCGCGATTGCGCCTAGTAGTAGAAAAATAGCGCGCGAGTATTTCATTCTAACAACCTCGATTCTATTGTGGAGTGCGATTGACGGAATTGCGGATTAAAGAATAGTACGCTGACCATCGCTTTATCAATCCGCAATCCCGTTATATGCATTCCGAAACCTAAGTAGCTGCCTCTTCTTGCTTTCATTCCGCATTGCAGTGAAAATGCTCTCATGAGTTCACCACAGAGAGACGAGCATGATCGCTCAGTAGAACTATTCGCACGCGCCGTCGAGCTAATTCCCGGCGGAGTCAACTCGCCTGTGCGCGCCTTTCGCGGCGTCGGCGGCACACCAAGATTCATACGAAGCGCAAAGGGCGCAACGATGACGGACGTTGACGGGCGCACTTACATTGATTACGTAGGCTCATGGGGTCCAATGATTCTGGGCCACGCCGACGAAGAGGTTTTGGACGCTCTGCGCGAAGCCCTCTCGCGCGGCACAAGCTACGGCGCACCGACCGAGCTTGAAATTGAAATCGCAGAAGAGATCATTGACGCCGTCCCATCAATCAAAATGGTCCGCATGGTCAATAGCGGCACGGAAGCTACTATGTCCGCGATTCGCCTTGCGCGCGGCGTTACGGGTCGCAACAAGCTCATTAAGTTCGAGGGTTGCTATCACGGGCATGGCGACAGTTTTCTGGTCAAAGCAGGCTCGGGCGTC
Organism: Acidobacteriota bacterium; assembly: GCA_003222945.1. GTDB lineage: Bacteria > Acidobacteriota > Blastocatellia > Pyrinomonadales > Pyrinomonadaceae > QHXM01. The sequence goes on along the minus strand of QHXM01000008.1, from coordinate 1,166 downwards.
GCCACACTCGGCCTGCCCGACAGCCCCGGCGTTCCCGCATCGGTCGCGCAGAACACCATCACAGTTTCTTACAACGACGCCGTGGCTCTCGAACAGACTTTCGACGAGCACGGCGCAGACATCGCAGCCGTCATCATCGAACCGGTCGTAGGCAACATGGGCTGCGTCCCTCCACAGGAAGGCTACTTGCAGAGAGTTCGTGAAATCACAACCAAGCACAACGCGCTTCTAATCTTCGACGAAGTGATGACGGGCTTTCGTCTTGCGCGCGGCGGAGCACAGGAGCTTTACAATGTCACGCCCGACATCACAACACTCGGCAAGATAATCGGCGGCGGCCTTCCCGTCGGAGCATACGGCGCGAGCCGAGAGATAATGAACAACATCGCGCCCGCCGGAAACGTCTATCAGGCGGGCACACTCTCCGGCAATCCTCTTGCGATGACAGCCGGACTCACAACCTTGAAACGCCTGCGCCAGCCTTCCGTTTATGAACAACTCGAACGCGCAGGCCAGCGTCTCTGTGATGGATTATCGAAAGCTGCGCGCGAGGCAGGCGTTGAAACTGTCATCAACCGCGTAGGCTCAATGTGGACCACCTTCTTCACAAGCGAGGCAGTCACCGACTGGACATCAGCAGCAAAGAGTAACCGAGCACTGTTCGGCAACTTCTTCCACGCCATGCTCAACGAAGGCGTCTATCTAGCACCTTCGCAATTCGAGGCAGGATTCATTGGCCTTGCTCACACGGACGAGTTTTTAGATAGGACAGTTGAAGCTGCGGGCAAGGCTTTTGAGGCCGCGAAAAATTAAGCTATAAGTGGCTAGATAGTAAAAGCCCCTACTGATAAAAGTAGGGGCTTTTAGTTCTACAGTGTGTTTATTCGATTACAAAATGCGTCCAGAACCTCCACAGCGTTTGCAATCTGGATTACAACCACCACAAAAACACATATCACCTAATTTCTTGTTGTGTGCCTGATGATGGAGTCGCAAGTTAACAGAGTCATTATCATAGTTTCGTTCCCAATAGTGTCTATGTATATCTTTCTTGCCACGATCAATTTTAGAACCGCATGTATCACAAGTCGTTTTGTACCAAGTTAAATTTAGAGCCATTATTGTTGATTCTCCTTCCTAATTTAATATTCAAAGAACGCAAGGCA
>QHXM01000007.1 GCA_003222945.1 Acidobacteriota bacterium | reverse complement strand
TCGCTCGCCACTGACGGTCATAAGCGGCGTCATAAGCTTCTTCACATCGGGTCGTCTCGGAGAACTCTCGCCCGAACAGAAGAACATGGTTTCGATGATGGAGCGCAACACGCAGAACCTGATAGAGCTTGTCAACGATCTGCTGGATGCTTCAAAGCTGGAATCCGGCACAATGCGCTTGGACACCACCTCGTTCGACCTGCGAGGGCTTCTAGACGAGTTGCGCGAGACTATGGAGCCTCTGGCGAAAGAGAAGGAGATCGAGTTGATTGAGACGATACCTTCCGACTTGCCGCAGGTTGAGGCGGATCGTGCTAAGATTCGCCGCGTCCTTCAGAACCTTCTCTCAAACGCGCTGAAGTTCACGCCCCATGGCGGGCGCGTGGAGTTCAGCGCAGAGCGCAGGAATGAGGGCGTCCGCGTCTCAGTCTCCGACACAGGCGTCGGCATCTCTCCCGAAGACATTGATCGTCTCTTCGACAAATACGAGCAGGCGCGCAGCCGCGCCACTCGCGGCGAGAAAGGCACTGGGCTGGGTCTTTACATCACTAAACAATTGGTAGAGCTTCACGGAAGCGAAATCAAAGTAGAGTCAGAAGTAGGTCGTGGTTCAACGTTCTCTTTCACGCTACCGGTAAAACAATTATGAATTATGAGATTTGAATTTTGAATTAAAGGCGGCAATTCAAAATTCAAAACTCATAATTCAAAACTCTATTTATGCACTATCATCTGATCGGAATCTGCGGGACGGCTATGGCTAGCTTAGCCGGAATGCTTCAAGCGCGCGGACACCTTGTCGCAGGCTCGGATGAAAATGTCTATCCGCCTATGTCCACGATGCTCGAATCTCTGGGCATTCCGGTCATGCAAGGCTACGACGCCGCGCATCTGAATCCGACTCCCGATTGTGTCATCATCGGCAACGCGATCCCGCGCGGCAACCCGGAGGTCGAAGAGACTCTGAATCGCAAACTGCTCTATCGCTCGCAGGCCGAGACGGTCAAAGAAGAGTTCATGCGCGGACGCCGCTCGCTCGTAGTTGCGGGAACGCACGGCAAGACCACTACGACGAGCATAGCCACGTGGGTGATGGAGCGAGGCCGCCTCAATCCTGGTTTTCTTGTCGGCGGCGTTGTTCAGAATTTCGAGACGAGCTTTCGTGTCACGGATAGTGATTACTTTATTATCGAAGGCGACGAGTACGACACGGCCTATTTTGATAAAGGGCCGAAGTTCATGCACTACCTTCCCGAAATAGCAATCGTCAACAACATAGAGTTTGACCACGCGGACATCTATAAAGATTTGGACGCAATCAAGCTCGCCTTCCGTCGCTTCATGAACCTTGTACCCGGCAACGGTCGCCTGATTGCCGGATGGGATAGCACGCCCGTGCGCGAGGTTATTGGGGAGATGGGTAAGCGTCTTTTCACTCACCTAGAAACCTTCGGCACATCGGACGATGCCGCGTGGCAGGCGCGCGATATCGCTTACGTGGGCGAGCTAACACACTTTGCAGTCGTGCGACAGGGAAGAGAGTGGGCGCGCTTTCGCATCCCGCTCATTGGGGAGTTCAACGTGCGCAACTGTTTGGCCGTCATCATTGCTGCCGACGCTTGGGGCATTGAGCGCGAGACAATCCGTGATGCGCTCGCAAGTTTTAAGAGCGTGCGACGCCGCGCAGAAGTTCGGGGCGAGAAGCGCGGCGTCACAGTGATTGACGACTTCGCGCATCACCCTACAGCCGTGCGCGAGACTTTAGAAGCGCTCAAACAAAAATATTTCGGGCGAAGATTGATCGCAGTCTTCGAGCCGCGCTCATGGTCTTCGCGTCTAGCTGTCTTTCAGGAAGAGTACGTGCGCGCATTCTCTCCCGCAGATTACGTCATCATCGCAAGCGTCTTCGATAGAGGCATTGCTACAGAGAAAGGGCGCGTTCTGGACACAGAGAAGTTGATTGAAGAGATTGCAGCGCAGGGCAAACCTGCCCACAGTATCCCGGAGGCAGATGACATAGTGGAGCATCTTGCGCCTAAATTGCGCGAGGGCGATGTCGTCGCAATCATGTCCAACGGCGGCTTTGGCGGCATACACGATAAGCTGCTTGATACTCTACGTGACAAGGCAGATGAAGATTAGATTTGATATAGTAATCTCAAGCTAGAGCAAAGGATTTATCAGTACCGCCTGCTGCAAGCGGGCGGTACTGATAAGAGCGCTAATCGCAATGCCTACAGATAAACCGCCGCCGTATTTTCCGCAGAACCAGTTGTCGCCGCCCGACCCCGGACGCGCGAAGAAGACCAAGTTCGCATTGATAGGATGTCTTGTCCTGCTGCTCGCAGCAATTGGTGGCGCAATCGTTGGTCTCTTCTATCTAATCCGCTGGCTCTTTTTCAGATAGAGATGCACACAGACTTTACGTCTTATTCTTCGTAGCTTCCAACAATCGCTTCATAGTAACGAGCACGCCCAGGTGATAAGCATTGTGGTCTGCAACGAGCAGGGCTTCACGCAAGATGGTCTGCCCCGTGCCGTGAGGTATCTGCGCGAATAGATCAACCGAAGGGTCTGCGACCAAATCCTTCATCTCTTTTAAGTCCGAGCGGAAAGCCTCAACGCTTCTACTCCAACCTTTCGCGTCAACTGATTCATCGCCTGCGGGCCAGTAGCCTTCAGGCCACTTCGGCGAAACATGCTCCGCGTCACGGCTGAATTCGAGTATATCCCGCTGCGCGATTCTAATGTGCTCGACGACAGCCCAAGCCGTGTAAGGCAGACCATCGATCTTCTGGTTTGCGGCCTCAACGGGAAAATCCGCGACGACCGAATCAAAATCAACATGCGCGCCGCCTCCGTCCAGAAGGTAAAGCAAATGCTCACGAAGCGATTGAATTTTGTCCATCTCTTCTCCCTTGCAAACTTGGATTCACGGCTTCATTCTACCACGCGGAAGATATACTCTCTGCTGCGGAAAGAGATAACAATGATGTCAAATAGAAGATTGCTTCTGCTGAGCAGTTCGACCGTAGAGGGCGCGGGCTATCTCGATTATTACGAAAACGAGACTAAGGATTTTCTGGGCAGAGAGGTTAAGCGAATCCTCTTCGTGCCCTTCGCCAGTGTAATAAAAACGTTTGACGAATATGCAATGATGGTGAGCGACCGTTTTCAGGCGATGGGCTATGAGATAGATTCAGTCCACCAAGCCTCCAACATGAATGAAGCCGTGAGAAGCGCAGAAGCTATCCTCGTCGGAGGCGGCAACACCTTTCACCTTCTCAGCGCTCTTTACGAGACCGGATTGATAGAGATTGTGCGCGAGCGCGCGCTTAGTGGAACTCCTTACGTCGGCTGGAGCGCAGGCTCAAACGTAGCCTGTCCAACAATCAAGACGACTAATGACATGCCTATTGTCCAGCCGCCCAGCCTGAACGCTCTGGGCCTTGTGCCATTTCAGATCAACCCGTACTACATGGACGCGCACCCCGAAGATCATCACGGCGAAACCAGAGAACAGCGCATCAGTGAATTCACAAAAGTCAACAAGGGCGTTTATGTCGTAGGCTTGAGAGAGGGAAGCACGCTGAGAATCGAAGGCTCAAAGATTAGTCTTCGCGGCGAAAGGCAGGCGCGCATATTTATAAGCGGCGAAGAGGCTAGAGAGTACAGCGCCGCAGATGCTTTAGAGTTTCTACTTTGAGCGCGCGTCCATTGCAGAAACTCTAAAGCCGTCGTCTTACTCATCGCGCACGCCGCCCGCGCTTCCAGGTCTCTTTCAGATTGATGCCCTTCTCCTCGCGCGCCAGACATGACCAGCAAACATATCGCGCTGAATTGTCCGGTCCAACGAACTTAATCAGATGCTCAGTCTCCTCGTCGCACCTTTCGCAACGATTAGGCTTCTCTTCTTCCGGCATAATCTTCTTCCTTACTCGTAGTGATACTTGCAGGAGAT
>QHXM01000006.1 GCA_003222945.1 Acidobacteriota bacterium | reverse complement strand
AAAGATGCAGACTCGACGGTTGACTCAATGCGCTGGTGAAAATTCAGCCCGAAGAGCTTGCGAACGATGCCCTTTGATTCCGCTTCCAATGTAAAGTGAAGAGGGCTGGCCGCGTTGCTCGCCGCGCTCGTTGAGGCTTGTGTGTGATCGGCTTTGAAGCGAAGCTCCGCGATGTTTACGTTGCGAAGTATCGCTCTTGAAAAGTCGCCCTCGTAAATCAACTCTTCGTAAGGCTCGAAGGGAAAGCGTGCGGTATCTTTCGGTTTGTCGTCGCGCGCCGGAGCGGTTGCGAAGAGCAGAGCGCAGAGAAGAAGTGTAAGGGCAGCAAATCTCAGCCTGCGATCTTTCACAATAAACTTCATTTCACAAAAACTGCCTTCAGCGCCAGCACGCCCCACGCTACCAGAAGCCCAAGCGCGGCTCTGTATTCACGATAGCGTAGGTATAGACTCGTATCAAACTTTGCATCCATCACCCGCTCGCTCCTGTACGGAGTGAGCCTCGGAAAAAAGAGCGGAACAGCCCGCGCGTAATCGCTATATTCTTCGCCGAACAACTCGGCAAGCTGCCTTGATTCGACGCGCATTACTGGAAAATAGATGCCCACGAAAAGTGCCAGAAAGGGGATGGCGAGAAGAGGCTGGCCGGATGCGATTGTGAACCCAGCGCCGAGAAGAAAGCTGCCGAGGTAAAGCGGATTGCGTGTGTAGGCGTAAGGGCCAGTTGTTGCGAGCACGTCGTTCTTTCTGATGTGACCCGCAGCCCAAGCGCGAACGCCAAGACCTAAGATGGCGACGAAGCCGCCGATTAAAAGTGTGAGAAGAGTGGGGCGCGCAAACCATAGAAAAGGTATAAGGCACAGAAAGCCAAGCGGCACGCGCCAACGCTGTATCCAAGTCCCACCTCTACGCAAACCTTCTGCTCCCCGTTCTCCCAGCCTCTTGCGCGCGCCGCAACCTCTCGCCAGCGAAATTGAGAACCTGCTCAACCGATATGTCCATGCAAATCCATTGCGAGCAGGAGCGCCGATGGCAATCCGCGCGACAGTTAATGTCATTGCGCTCTATGCAGATGTCTTCCGAGCGGGGCGAGCCGTTTCGCCACCACTCGGTCGGTCCGAAAAGTCCGGCGACGGGCGTTCCGGCAGCGATAGCCAAGTGAGTCGGTCCTGTATCTCCGCCAACATAAAGACTCGCGCGCTTTGCCAGAGCGAAAAATCCTTTAAGGGATGGACTGACCGCACGCGCTTTACCACTTCGGCTCACGCTTAGGACCGTTTCTGCGAGCGCACGCTCGCCCGGACCATAAGTGACAAGCGACGAGAGGCCGTGATGCGTCCATAGCTCATCGGCGAGTGCGCCGAACCGCTCCGCGCTCCAAAGCTTAGTAGGCCAGCCCCCGCCCGGATTCAAGATAGCGAATCCATCATCCACTCCCGCCAGAGCCTGATCCGCCTCCCGCTCATGCGTTGCGCTCAGTGCTATAGGAAACTCAAACTCCGACGGGTCGGTCGGGACAGGCAACCCCAGCGCGCCTTCTACGAGCGCAAGGTTCTTGACTATGACGTGTGATCTTAAAGGCACGCGCACGGTTTTATTGAGCAAAAAGCGGCTTGAAGGCTCGCGTAAAGCTTGGCGCGCAAAGCCGTAAGTGAGCTTCGCTTTTGAGAGGCGAGCGATTGATGCTGATTTAAGTAGTCCTTGAAAATCTAGCGCGGCATCGAAGGATGAGGCGCGTAACCGACGTAACTGCTGGCGCGGTGCCAGCAGCGTCTCCCCAGACACCGGCCAGCGCCTCAGAGCCTTCGTGTCCACTTCGATGAGGCGATTCAAGAGCGGGTTGTCTCTCAAAATTTCAGCCGCGCGTCTTTCGACCACCCAGGAAATTTCCGCACGCGGCAAGCTTCGGCGGATTGCCGCAAGAGACGGTAAGGTGTGCACAATGTCGCCTATGCTTCCCAGTTTGACGATGAGAATACGCATAAAAGTTGGCAGTGGGCAGCAGGGTGTTGGCAGTTACTGGCTTTCGTCCTCTGGCAACTGCCAACTGCCGACTGCCAACTTTCCAATCATCTCGCTGCTTGAATGCTCTTTCGGATCGCCTACTATGCAGACGCGCCCGCCGTAGGAGCGTACCACATCGTGTTCTGGAACGCTCTCTTCTGTATAGTCCGTGCCTTTGGCGTGAACGTCCGGGCGGATTGAGAGAAGAATCTCTTTGACGGTCGGTTCAGTGAAGATGGTGACGAAATCTACGACACGAAGGGCTGCGATAATCTCGGCTCGCTCGCGCTCAGGCATTGCGGGGCGTCCTTCGCCCTTCTGTACACGCACCTGCTCGTCAGAATTAACTCCGACGACCAAGACATCGCCTAGAGCCTTAGCGCCTTCCAGGTAGCGACTATGTCCTACGTGCAAAATGTCGAAGCAGCCATTGGCGAGCACAATTCGCGCGCCGTTCTTTCGGGCAATAGCCACGCGCGCAATCAATCGGTTGCGGTCCAGAATGCGCGAGGCTGCATGAGCTTTCTGCTGTTCGTCGGAGATAAAAGTCATTAGAGCACTGCATGTAAGTACCATCAGCGAGAGCAGGGATTAGGGCGGCAGCAATGAGGGATGAAGTAAAGCCAACTGCTTTTCATTCATCCCTCATCCTTCATACCTTCCATCTCCCGCAGGTGGTACTGACATCCCTCTAGGCTTCGCCCCATCTTAAAACGGATGAGAGAAGCTCTTGCCGATTGATCGTCGCCGTGCCGCGCTTCATCACGACAAGACCGCCTGCGTGGTTCGCAAGATGCGCTGCGTCCGCGAAGGTCGCGCCCGATGCGAGACCGAGTGCATAAGTTGCTATGACGGTATCGCCCGCGCCCGTTACGTCAACGGCTTCGCGTGCGCCGACAGCTTCTATGTGCAGCGGCTCTTTGCCCTCTTCGAGCAGCAGCATCCCGTTGCTGCCGCGCGTGATAAGAAACGAGCGAAAGTTTAACTGTTCACGAAGGTGAGCGCCCGCAGACTCAAGCTCTCCTGCATCATTGAAATGACGCAAGAGCACCTGTTCCACTTCATCCTCATTCGGAGTCGCGGAAGTAAATCCAGTGAACCGCATCAGTCCGAAGCGCGAGTCAACAAGCACAGGAGTATTGCGCTCACGCGTGGCTTCACGTATCGCTTCGATCATCTCAGCGTCAGCCAACCCGTAATTGTAATCGGAGATTATGACAGCGTCTGCATCTGAGACCTCTTCGAGCATTCGGGCCCGCAACTGTTCGCGTAAATTATGGTCCGCGAGCGGACGGCCTTCGTAATCAATTCTAAGCACCTGCTGGCGCGTTGAGTGAATCTGGCCTGCAAGTACGCGAACCTTTGTAGTGGTCCGCATTGAAGCAGATGTAACGATGCTGCCGCAATCAACCTTGGCTTCGCACAGCTTTTCAACGAGCGCGCGTCCAGCCTCATCTTCACCGACGACGCCGATAACACTTGCGCGAGCATCAAGCGCAGCAAGGTTGCAGGCGCAGTTGGCAGCGCCGCCCGGCGTCGTCTCCGTTCTCTCGTAGCGCAGGATCAGCACGGGCGCTTCGCGCGACACGCGGCTTATCTCGCCGTAGAGAAACTGATCCGCCACCAGATCGCCCACAACCACTATCTTGCTCTGCGGAAATTTTCGGACCAGCGCCGTCAAACTCTCCTGCTGCGGCGTTCGCTCAAGACTCAAATCGAAACCTCCGAAAGTAGTACTGAGTACTGAGTTAAAACCTTCCTCACTCAGTACTCAGTATTCAGTACTCATCACTATTTTTTCCACCGCTTCAAGCAAATCTTCCGCTATCAAATCGGGTTGATACTTCCACGTTGCGCGCTGGTA
>QHXM01000133.1 GCA_003222945.1 Acidobacteriota bacterium | reverse complement strand
GCGCAGGAAGATCGCCTCCGCTGGAAGCCTCCTGGTATCGTTCGCGCAAGAGCGCGGCTGTCGGCGTGTAGTCGTGTATGGCGCAGATGTCCGTGATGTCCGTGTGCTCCCAACCGTCGTTGTCTATGACGGGACGCTTCGGATCAAGCTCTCTGGTCATTGCGACCATGCGTTCAAGAAAAGCGTACTGGCCCGGATGGTTGCGCCTGAGTTGCGGGAATCCCATGCTCTCGTTAACAGGGACCCAACTGACGATGCAAGGATGATTGTAGTCGCGCCTGACCGCCCGCTTCCATTCCGCTGCCAGACGCTCTTCGGCCATAGAGGACCACTCGCGCGCATTCGGCATCTCTTCCCAGACGAGCAATCCCAACTTGTCGCACCAGTAGAGCCAGCGCGGGTCTTCTATCTTCTGGTGCTTGCGCGCCCCATTGAAGCCGAAGCGCTTGATCCATTCAACGTCAGCGCGAAGCGCATCATCGGACGGCGCGGCCAAATAACTCTCCGGCCAGTAGCCCTGATCCAGGACCATAGCAAGATAAGTCGGCTCTCCGTTGAGCCAGACGTGACCATCGCGCAGTTCAACATCTCGCAAGCCCGCATAAGATTCGATTTCATCCAGCAGGATGCCTTCATCGTAGAGCCGTATGCGCAGATCGTAGAGATGCGGAGACGAGGGCGACCAGAGCTTTGCTTCTGGAATCTTCAATCTCAATCGCGCGTTCGCGGCATTTATCCTCTCATCAGTGCGTGCGATGACCGCGCCGTTATCAATAGCTTCGGCTTCGAGTCTCCAGCGCGAGGCCGGTGCGTGTAGAAGCACGTTGATTTCAATCAACCGGTCACGAACTGAAGTATCAATCTTTATCTCTTCTATGCGAATCGCGGGAACAGGCTCAAGCCAGACCGTCTGCCAGATGCCTGTCGTGCAGTAGTAATCAATGTCGTGCGGGCGTGCTGTTGTTGATTGCTTGCCGCGAGGCTGTCTGGGGTTCTGGCGATCTTCGACGCGCACGGTCAGACGATTCGTTCCCATAGTCAGGAAAGGAGAGATGTTGAATTGAAAGGGGACGTGCCCGCCCTGATTGTGGCCTACCTCTTTGCCGTTAATCCAGACGATTGCGCGATAATCAACCGCGCCGAAATTAAGCAATATGTTCTGCCCTCGCCAGTCCGCAGGGACTTCCAGATCGCGCGCATACCAGACGTTTTCATGAACGCTCTTGTCGTTTATGCCGGATGCTTCGGACTGATAAGGGAACGGAACTATGATGCGCTTATCGAGAGGCAGACCGAAATGCCAGCCAAGCTCTCGCCCCTTGTTCGCATCATCGAAGGCAAACTCCCACTCGCCGTTCATATTCAACCACTCGCGCCGCACAAACTGCGGTCGAGGATATTCAGGACGCGGGAGTGTTGGTTGAGAGTAGTCCATAGTTAATTTTAAGTGCGCGCTGAGCGACTAATATTCACCACAGAGGACACAGAGGGGGTAATATCAAATCAGAAATTTGAAATCTCAAATCTGAAATTCTTTTTCTACTCCTCTGTGCCCTCTGTGGTGAATAATCATCCTTTTAATAATTTCCAGTCAATGTAACGACTAACTAACTTCCTTCGCCCCGTCGCTCGCCTCAGCAATATAGATAAACGGATCGAGCTTTGTCGCTCGCTTGTATCCGCTTTCAATCTCTTTTTGAAATTCATCAAGCGAGGCGCGCAACACCAGATTAACCGTGCAGCCGCCGAAACCTCCGCCCGTCATGCGCGCGCCCATAACACCTTTAACACCGGACGCAATCTCTACCATCGTATCAAGCTCTGCGCAACTCACCTCGTAATCATCGCGCAAAGATTTGTGCGAAAGAAACATCAACCGCCCCATCTCTTCCGTGCGCCCATCGCGCAAGGCTTCGGCTGCCAGAAGCGTGCGCGCATCCTCCGTCACTATGTGGCGACACCTGCGACGCACGGGTTCTGGCAGATGGTTCTCGTACCGCTCGAAATCTTCAACGCTTACGTCGCGCAAAGCACGCACTTGCGGCAACCACTCTCGCAAAATTTCAACGCCACGCTCACACTCGCGCCGCCGCGTGTTGTATTCGGAGGATGCAAGCTCGTGCTTGACCCGCGTGTCGCAGATGGCGACAACAACTTCGGACGCTCCGATTGGAATCTGCGTTGTCTCCAATGAGCGGCAATCAATCAGAAGCGCATGGCCTCGCTTTCCCATCACGGCTGTAAACTGATCCATGATGCCGACCTGCGCGCCGACGTAGTTGTGCTCCGCCGCCTGGGCCGCGAGCGCCAACTCTTTAGGATTAATTGCAACATCAGAGAGCGAAAGCAGTGCGAAACCTGTTGACACTTCGAGCGCAGCCGAAGATGAAAGCCCCGCGCCGAGTGGCACGTCCGACGAAATCATCAAATCAGCACCGCGAAGACGCGCTCCGCGCTTTTCCAACTCACGCGCAACGCCTTCGACGTAATCTAGCCACAGTCCGCGACGCCCTCTCCCTTCAACATCCAGATTAAACTCCGCGCTCTCGTCAAAGTTTACGGAATGCACGCGCACGCGACGGTCATCTCTTGCTGCGCCCGCTACAAACGTCGCGCGGTCAATCGCCATCGGCAGAACGAAGCCCTCGTTGTAATCCGTGTGCTCGCCGATTAAATTAACGCGGCCCGGAGCGCGAAACAATCGCGCCTCTCTATCATAAAAGCGCCGAAACGAATCAAGGAGCGAGCGTGTGTCAATCAATCTTTCTCTCCAAAGGTCGGCCAGCTAATTTCGGTCACGTGCGAACGCAACTCTGCGGCCTTCTCTTCGGCCAGCGTGTCGTTGATGAACATGCCCGCGCCGGTCTCGCTTCCCGCCAGATACTTCAACTTCGTAGCGGTCCTCAGCGGCGGATAAAACTCTATGTGGAAATGGTAGTAGCCGTAATCCTCGCCGTCCGTTGGCCGCTGATGAATGACCATCATGTAAGGGAACGACAGATTGAACAATTTATCGTAAGCGGTGAGCAATTGCTTTAAGACAACGGCCAACTCCCGTTGCTCTCGTTCTTCAAAATCTGTCAACGCCTGAACGTGCCGCTTCGCAGTGATGTGAACCTCGTAAGGCCAGCGCGCGAAGAAGGGGATGTAGGCCGCGAACGCTCTGTTCTCGATAACTATTCTGCGTCCGTCCAGCTTCTCTTCCGCCAGAATGTCGCAGAGAAGACATCGCCCCGTTCTCTCTTGATGCGTGCGCGATTCGTCCAACTCTTTCTGTATGCGCGGCGGCACGAACGGGTAGGCGTAAATCTGCCCGTGCGGGTGATGAAGCGTGACGCCGATGGCCTCGCCCTTGTTCTCGAAGATGAAGACGCACTTGACGAAGGGGAGCGCGCCTAATTATCTGAAGCGGTCGGTCCAGACTTGAATCAGTTTATATATTTGAGTGATAGGCTCGCGCGCCAGAGTCGAACTGTGAATCGGCGAGTATAGAACTACTTCGCAGACGCCTCTTGCGGGGCGAACAGGATAAAGCTCCGTTCCCTTCACAGCGGGCGCGGGCGGGTCCGGCTGCAACGAGGGAAAGCGATTCTCGAAGACGACTATGTCGTAAGTCTGTTCGGGAACTTCCGTAGGAAAGCCGCCCGGTTTCGTAGGACACAGAGGACAGTGGTCCGGCGGCGGCATAAACGTTCGCTCCTGACGCTGCGTAGCGGTCGCCACCCATTCGCCCAGAAGCGGATTCCAGCGAAGCTCAGACACCTTTATCCTCCTCAGTCAAGGATTCTGATTGAGGTTGGTGTTTCTCTTCAGAAGTGTCTGAGGATTTATCTTCGTCGCCGAATGTGTAGAAGATTAGATAGCGCCCGTCGTCCAGCGTGATGCGCCTTCGATGCATTTGGCCTAACTGTTCGGGCGCTCGCTTGTCTGACATAAGAGCAATATAACAATCGCAGTGCAGAAACTTAAATCGCGCGGCTTCAGGTCTCTGTAAATCCTCGCAGTCATTTCAAACTACTCGTGGCTGCTTTAGCGCGCAACGCTTTCCGCTCTTCAGCATCAGCGAAAGCGCGCCCTCTGTCATGCACATAGCGCGAGAGCGCGTCGTCCAAGTCGGGAAGCAGAAGCCCGCGCTCGCTCGTCAAAGCGCTGTAAGTCGGGCGCGCGGCCATGAAGCCCATAGACGCGGTCGAGCACGCTTCTACAAGTCTTGCGTTGAGGCCGGAAAGCTCTGCCGCGCGATAAGCGAAATCATACCAACTCGTTTCGCCCGAATTCGCAAGATGCCAGATGCCCTCTTCGCCATCAATCAATAGATCGAGCGCGGCGTGCACAAGGTCAGGCACATAGGTAGGCGAAACGATTGCGTCCTCGGCGGCGCGAAATATCTGTCCAGAAGCGAGCGTGCGAAGCGCAATGGTCAGGAAGTTATACTCGTCCCAGGGGCCGAAGAAAGCGCTCGTGCGGATGACGAGTGCAGAAGACAGCGCGCTTAAAACTTCGCGTTCACTCACAGCCTTACTCTCACCGTAAACGTTAAGCGGAGAAAGCCGGTCGCTCTCAACATAAGGCGTTCGCTGCTTTCCATCAAATACAAGGTCCGAAGAGAAGGTAACTAACTTCACGCCTTGCTTCGCACAAAGAGATGCAAGCGTTTTCGCCCCCGCGCTGTTCTCGCGCATACATTTTCCAGGCTCGCGCTCTGCATCGTCAACGCGAACGTATCCGGCTGCGTTGACGATAGCCCAGGGGTCATGCTGCGCCAGAGCTTTCTCAACAGAAGAAGCGTCGGCAATGTCCATCTCGCGGCGCGAAAGCAGCGTGAACGAGAGTCCGCGCACTTCGCAGATTCTTGCAAGTGCCTGCCCCAATGTGCCTGTAGCTCCTGTGATAAGAATTGGGCGCGTGGCCTCTCCCTTCATATTGACTCCTTGCAGGTTTGTCAGAGCCGCGTGCGTGCGATGAGCAACGGGCGGGTAATGCAGGCGACTGAGCCTGCGCCACCAGCCGGGAGCAGAGAGAACAGGATGCTCGTGTTCTCGCCCGCGCGAAAGGTCATTCAGCATTTTAGCCAATGCTGTAGCGCGCGGTCGCGGCGCGCGCATGTCGTAAACGCCCGGCTCGTAATGCCCTTCTTCGCGCGTTAAAAGATTGTGCCAGTCGTATGCTCCCAGAAGCGACCATGCTGTGACGGCTTGCACAGGTCTTCCTTCGCGTCTCAAACTTTCTGCTCCGTCCCAGACCTCTTTGAGCCAGCGCAACTGCTCTTCGCGCGTGCAGCCAAGATGAACTTCCGTGATTGCAAGCGGCAAATCAAAACGATCCAAAGCCTCCTTCATCAGAGCGCGCGGACCAGCCGTTCCTTCCGCGCAGACGCGCACAGCCTCAACGTCCGCGTAAACGTGGCGACCGTTTCCGCCATGCGTGCAGGCAGGATAGCGCGCGATTCGCTCGTCCAGAAAACGCTCGCTCGTCAAATAATGATTGATGCCTATTATGTCGGGCGCGCAAGCGTTCTCTATGAACCACTCAAGCTCCGATTGTTTCAGCCCCACCCAAAGCAGATAGGTCCACATCGCGTGGTCCGGCGTGACGTGACCCCGTAGCAGATCGAATGTGAGCCAGCGACGCTCGTTCTCAAACTCCGCCTGATAACGAAGCGCGGGCGTAGCGAATGTCTTTCCCAAATCTTCTGTCTGAATGAGCCGCGCCGAAGGGTTTACTGTGCGAATGGCGCGCATTGCAAGGACGACTGCGCGACACTGCGTTAGAAGAGCGCGTGCGAAACTTAAATCGTCGCTCGCGTGCGGATACCAGTGCCCGTAGAGTCCACTGAAGCGGGCTGTCGTTAAAGGCTCGTTGACGGGCGTGTAATCTTCAACCCAGGGGAAGCGCTCCGCAACTGCTCGCGCGAAGTCGGCCAACTTTTCAGGAAATGTTGGGTCAACGAGTGAAGTGTGGCGAGGGCCGCTCCCGTGATGAACAAGGCCGGCAATTGGACGAATGCATAACTCACGCAAACGCCCTAAACGTTCGTCTGCCCAGGACCAATCGGCGCTCTCCAAACTATTGGGCGCGGTTCGCTCCCACAGCACGGGATAGCGGAGAGCTTTCACGCCAAGCTCTGCAAAAAGATGCAGGTCACTGGCGCGCCACGCGTGGCCGCTTCTCTCCAGTTGATCGAAGAAGTGATCACGCACACGGTTGACGCTCGCTTCGACTCCGGCCCAGAGTTCAAGCGGCGGCGAGGTGTCGGGGGTCTGTGTCTCTGAAGGCATAGACATCCTCCGGCAACAACTTTTCGGTTTAGCTCGCAGCCACCTTTTTCGCAGCAGCCGAACTGGGAACGATGATTCGTTTATCTGCGATGCGCAAGGTGGACTCTGTGCGCTTCTCGCCGCTCAGCTTCGCGTAGGTCGTAAGAGACTGAGCAACGATCTGATCCATGTTGTAATACTTGTAGGTCGCAAGACGCCCTACGAAATGCACGCCTGTTGTCGCATCGGCCAATGTCTTGTACTTCGCATAAACTTCGGCGTTCTCTTTGCGCGGCACAGGATAATAAGGATCGCCCTCACCTTTCGGAAACTCGTAAACGATGCTCGTCTTCGAGTGCTCCTGACCCGTCAGATATTTGAACTCGGTTATGCGCGTGTACAGGTGCTCGTTCGGGTAGTTCACAACAGGCGCTTCCTGAAACACGGGCGCGTCGTGCGTCTCGTGCTTGAATTCAAGCGAGCGATAGGGAAGCTTGCCGTACCTGTAATCGAAGAAGGAATCCACTGGACCTGTGTAGATCATCTCACTGTAAGGAATCTCTTCTTCAATCTCGCGGTAGTCGCAATTGAGCATGACCTTGATGTTCGGATGATCCAGCATCTTCTCGAACATCCGAGTGAAGCCATGAAGAGGCATGGCCTGATAGGTGTCCGTGAAATAACGCGCGTCGCGGTTCGTTCTGGTCGGCACGCGTGCAGTCACACTCGCATCCAGTTCCGACGGATCAAGTCCCCATTGCTTCCTTGTATAGTTGCGGAAAAATTTTTCGTAAAGTTCTCGCCCGACCGCATTAACAACGACATCCTCAGAAGTTTTAATCTGCTTCTTTTTCTCCGCAACCGATTCGAAGAACTCTTCGACTTGAAACGAGGTTAGATTCAGCCCGTAGAGTTTATTTATCGTGTCCAGATTTATAGGAATCGGAACAAGCTGCCCGTCAACGTGCGCGAGCACGCGATGTTGATAAGAGCGCCAATCGGTAAAGCGCGAGAGATATTCAAAGACTTCGCGCGAGTTCGTATGAAAGATATGCGGGCCGTATTTATGAACAAGAATCCCCGCGTCGTTATAATGATCGTAAGCATTGCCACCAATGTGCGGGCGGCGGTCGCAGATTAAAACCTTCTTGTTCGACCCCACAGCGAGCCGTTCCGCTAACACACTTCCAGCGAAACCTGCACCTACTATTAAATAATCAAACATCTAACTATCCTCCCCGTCCTGTTCGTTCTCTACTCTTTGAAAAACTTAGTCGCCTGTCACATAACCTTGTACGGAAACTGTGCGGGATGCGCCCGCCGCGAAAGCACGTTGGGCAAGATGCGTTCCGCGCCGTGCGGTGACGACATCCTCTATCAACTCTGCCATTCGCCCCCACGTCTGATCCCAAGAGGTCTGCGAAAGAAATGCGTCAACGCTCGGAAGACGTGAGCCTGCATCGTCATTCATCGCGGCCTCACACGCTGCGGCGAAATCTTCTGGCGTGTCGGCTATGTGAACAAGGCCAAGCTCTCCATACGGACGCACAACGTCGCGTATGGAAGTTGAGACTACAGGACAACCTGCGGCCAGGTATTCGGGAGTTTTTGTAGGACTGATGTAGCGCGTCGAGTCGTTCAGCGCGAAAGGCAGAAGCGCAACATCCCAACCTGCAAGATATGAAGGCAGTTCTTTATAAGACTTTCCGCCCAGATAATGAATGTTCGAGTGGCGCGGCAAATCCTTTTCATCAATCTTAACGACAGGACCGATAATAACAAGATGCCAATCCGGTCTGAGTCGTGCGACCTCATCAATGAGTTCAATGTCCATTCGCTCGTCTATCACGCCGAAGAATCCAAGTCGCGGGTGCGGAATATCTTTTTGGTCCTCCGGGTCTGAGTCAAGACAACGTGCTTGCGCGAAATGCTGCGCGTCAATGCTTGAAGGAAACGCGTAGATGTTTTTGTGCAGGTGACGCTTGGCTTCGTAAAGACTGTGCCCGCCCGTAAACACAAGGTCTGCGCGATTGAAAAGTTCCGCCTCGCGCTCTCTCAAAGCGCGCGGTGCGTTCCTGAAGGCGGACAATTCGTCCATGCAATCGTAAACTACTGCCGAAGGCTTCAAATGTTTTGTCCAACGAACAGCCATAGGCGTGTAGTACCATAGAATGTGCTCGTTGATTTTATGTTCTTCAAAGAGACGATTAATCATGCTGAAGAGAACCGCATCGAGCGCTTCCTTATTGCTCAACTCTTTCGGCAGTCGCGGCACTACGACCGAGACGCCGCAATCGCGCATCGTGACATCAAGGTGCATTCTTTCATCATCGAAGATCGGCTCTTCAACAAAGAACACTCGACGCTCCTTTGCAAAGCGGCTCAAGAGATGTTGCGGTCTCTGGTAAACAAAATCCCAGCGCAGATGTGACAGGCAGACTAGATCAATGTTTGAAGTCGCCGCTTGATTACCTGAATCGTCAAAAATATTTTTGGGAAAGGTCATGGTCTTCCTCGTATTAAAGTTAAGTTGATTCCAACACTCCAAAGGGAGCGCGGATTTGCCTGATGGCAACAAGCGGGGGAATTTTTGATGTCCGTGTCAAGAGCGAACAGAGTTCCAGACAGCGGCATCAAGATAAGACTTAATTCCAGAGTCTTAACAGGACAAATCGGATGTCCGTAAGGGGAATTGAATCAATTGAATATAAAGGTCTGGAAGAGTGATGGTCTGTACGTTTGCGGACTAAAATTTTTCTACATTTGCAAACGCGTTTTTGTGCTTTCTAGGTTTCCGGCGTGAGACGAATCAGCGCGAATTGCTTGCGGCCATTCTCGGACTGTTCTGTGATGTGCGCCATGACGATCTGTACTTTTATGCTTCTTTTGGTGAAAGGAAAGTTGACAGTGAAACGCTCAACCGAACTGCCTTCTGCCATGAACGTATGAAATCGACTCTTCAAATCGGAGACTTCAGGGATCGCGATTAAATCGTCAAAGAAGTTACGGCCCACGACATTCTCTTTTTCAGTATTCATCTCCTCGGATTTATGCGGACTGTAATGCACGATCATTCCAGTCGAGTCGAGTTCAAACTGGCCGAAGGGAATAGATGACGGCTCTCTTCTATCGCTCGCTTCCATTGCTTCTGGCCCATCTCGGACTGTTATCAAATTCGTGCGAGTGTCCGTGCTCGCCCAACATGCGCGCGTAACATTCCAAACACATGCCGTGAGAATCTTTGGTGTTGCTCCTCCTTATAATTCTCCCGCACCATGAGCACTCCACTTTGAACCGCAAATCTTCCAGCCTCGATTCAGACAGCATTCTCATTCCCCTTGATCTAAAAAAACAAGGTCTAAAGGTTAAGGGGCGAGCTTGACGGAATCAAACTCGCCCCTCATCCTTTCCCCCCTTGCTCGTCCCTTGCATCGCACAGCCTTTTCCTTACGCCACCAATGCGATGCAATTCTCAATGAGAGGTCTAGCCGCTCATTGAATCTCGGTTAAAATTCTCTTCATTTAATAGGCGAGGTCTCGAAGACAATTCTCCGGTCAGCGTCCTTTGCCGCCACCGCCTCCGCCGGACTTGCCGCCACCTCCGCCAGAGCCGCCGCCACTACGACCACCGCCACCGCCACCGGAAGTGCCGCCGCCGCTGCGTCCGCCTCCGCCGCCCTGTCCTCCGCCTCCACCGCCGCTGCGACCACCGCCACCGCCTTGGCCGCCGCCACCGCTTTGACCACCTTTAGCCTTCATGTCTGCCATCTGGAAATCCTCCCTTATTGTTCGTTCACATTCGATTAATGAAAACGCGAGCATCTCGCTATGCATGGAAGCAGCAAGGCTCGCTTGCTTAGTGGAATTACTACGGGGGACCGTATCTGGTGTGGGAGTTTATGTTTGAATCTAAATCAGTGTCAGTACGTTTGCGGACTTAAAATCTTAAGGTCTTGCTCATTGGTTTACGAACAGTTGACACTGCTTGCCCGATCTGAGTTTACGAACGCCGTGCCTCTCTTCTTCATCCATTCGTGTCATTTCAAAAATATTTCTGTTACGCACAAGTCACCAAGCACAAAATGGTAAATGATTACTTGAAAAACTTTTCTCATCTGGTAAAGTATCTCCCACTTGGCATTACTACAAAGGCAGTGAAACCGTGTGGGAATCAGGGCAGAAGTGTCTAGTTAAAGTCTAGACCGAAGACCTGGATCGTTTGTGCCGTAGTTTGTCGCAATCCATCCCGCCCATGTGCGCCCCGCTTTGTTCTTAAGGCTTCTCTGCCCGGCAAGTGTAAGGTTTCGGCTCGAAAAGTTTAGAACAAGAAGAAGCGCGAGCGATGCCGCAGATTTTTCATCACAGCACGAACTTTCTAGCAAGGCTTTCGATCTTCGGAGCGATCTTTATCATCCTGGCTCTGCTCTGGGTGCTTGCTGAGATCAATCGCTCTTCGTGGAACACGGGCGCATTCGTAGAGCGCCAGCAGCCGCTTCAGTTCAGCCACAAGCATCACGCAGGTGACGACGGTATTGATTGCCGCTACTGCCACACATCTGTCGAGACTTCAGCATCGGCAGGAATCCCCTCGACTCAAATCTGCATGAACTGTCACTCGCAGATTTGGGCCGACAGCCCATACCTTGAACCCGTCAGAGAGAGCGCACGCACGGGCAAACCAATCGAGTGGACGCGCGTCAACGATCTGCCAGACTACGTCTATTTCAATCACAGCATACACGTGAACAAAGGCGTCGGCTGCTCGACATGTCACGGCAACGTCGCACAGATGCCGCTCATGTATCAGGCAGCATCATTACAGATGGAGTGGTGCATTGAGTGTCATCGCAACCCGAAGCCGTATTTAAGAGAGAAGCAAGAGATTTTCAAGATGGACTGGCGAGCGCCCGCGAATCAATCGGAGATAGGCGCGCAGCTTTTCGCGCGAAACAAAGTTCAGGACTCTTTCGCTTTGACGAGTTGTTCTACATGCCACAGGTAGATTTTTGAGGACTTTGGTTTAGAGATGCCTAGTCAAGATCAACACAAAAACTTCGCTCTGATGCGCGACCGGATTCTCGCGGAGCAGGATAGCGGTAAAAAATTCTGGCGCAACCTGGAAGAGTTGGCCGAGACGCCGGAGTTTCGTGAATTCATAGAGCGCGAGTATCCGCAGCACGCAGAAGAATGGCACGACGACGTAAGCCGCCGCACGTTTTTGAAGTTGATGGGAGCATCGCTCGCTTTGGCAGGCTTGAGTTCCTGCGTCTATCAGCCGCCCGAAAAGATCGTTCCTTACGTCAATCAACCCGAAGAGATTATTCCGGGCAAACCTCTCTTCTTTGCGACCGCGATGCCCTTCGGCGGAATCGCAACGCCGCTTCTTGTCAGAAGCAACGAAGGGCGGCCCACAAAGATCGAAGGAAACCCGGACCACCCGAACAACAAGAACAATGATCCTAATGATCGCGGCTCAAGCGCAACAGACCTCTTCGCGCAGGCTTCCATACTGACGCTCTACGACCCGGACCGCTCGCAGACCTTAACCTATCGTGAAGAGATAAGCACATGGACCGCGTTCGTCGCCGCAATCACAAACGCGCTAGACCAGCACAAGAAAGATAATGGTGCGGGCCTTCGTTTCCTGACTGAGACCGTAACGTCGCCAACGCTCGCCAATCAACTAAAGAATACCCTGACGCTGTTTCCGTCCGCGAAGTGGCATCAGTACGAGCCTGCGGGCGGCAACGCTCACGCAGGAGCAGTCGCGGCATTCGGTGAACCCGTCAACACAATCTATCGCTTCGACCAAGCTGACAGAATTTTAGCGATTGATTCCGATTTCTTATCCTGTGGTCCGGGAAATCTGCGCTACGCGCGCGACTTCGCAACCAAGCGCCGCGTGACCGCAGAGAACAAGACGATGAATCGTCTCTACTCTATCGAGACGACGCCAACGAACACGGGCGCGCTTGCTGACCACAGATTGTCAGTTCGCCCAAGCGAGATTGAAAGTGTCCTGCGAGCAATCGCAACTGCTCTTGGAGGCGCTGGCGTCAATGTCAAGATGGATGCTTCAAGCGCAGCGACTTACACCGCTCACTCAAACTGGATTGCAGCAGTCGCGCGCGACCTTCAACAGAACGCAGGCCGCTCTATAGTCATAGTTGGCAACGAGCAACCAGCCTCCATTCACGCGCTCGCGCACTCGATGAACGAGGCGCTCGGCAATGTCGGCAAGACCGTCATCTACACAGACCCTGTTGAAGCTCGCGCGGAAGACCAGACAGCATCTTTGCGCGATCTAATCAGCGACATTGACGCGGGGCGCGTGCAGACGCTCGTTATCCTCGGCGGCAATCCCGTTTACACGACGCCCGCAGATTTGAAACTAGATCAGGCGCGCATGAACAATATAAAAAATTTGCGCGTTCATCTCTCTCTTTACAGAGACGAGACTTCGGAACTCTGTCACTGGAACATTCCAGAATCTCATTATCTCGAAGCGTGGTCGGACGCGCGCTCATTCGATGGCACAGCTTCAATCATTCAACCTCTGATTGCTCCGCTCTACGACAGCAAGTCAGCGCACGAACTTCTCTCGGTCTTCACGAATCAATCGGACCGCAAGGGCTACGACATTGTGCGCGAGTTCTGGCAAGGAGAGATGAGCGCGGGCGGCAAAGGATTAGTGGCTGGAACTACGACGAGCGGCACGGGCGGCGCGCAAACGCCGAACTTCGCCAGCAAGCCAATCTTGACTGCTCCGATTACAGATGCCACGACAGATTTTGAGATGGCCTGGCGCAAATCCGTTCACGACGGATTCATCCCCAACACTGCCGTCAAAACAAGAGACGGATTGACAGTAAAAGCTCCGACTCAAAGCGCAACATCGCCGCCAGCATCTCAACCAACTTCTTCCGGCTTCGAGATTGTCTTTCGCACAGACCCTTCGATTTACGACGGGCGATTTGCAAATAACGGCTGGCTTCAGGAGTTGCCGAAGCCTGTCAGCAAGTTGACTTGGGATAACGTCGCGCTCCTGAGTCCTGCAACCGCCAGACAACTTGGCGTCACGAAAAATATAGGCAAATACGGCGGCGACATCTACGTTGACACGATCAAGATAACTTACGCAGGTCGCTCTGTCGTTGCGCCTGTGTGGATTACGCCCGGACAACCCGACAACGTTGTGACCGTTCACTTAGGTTTTGGTCGCAGGCTCGCTGGCCGCGTTGGCAATGGCGTTGGCTTCGATGCTTACTCGATTCGCACAGCAGACTCGCCTTGGTCCGGCAGTGGAGTCGCCATTGCGAAGACCGGCGATCAATACGCGCTCGCCGCAACGCAGCTTCATCACCTGATGGAGAACCGCGACATAGTGCGCGAGCAAACTCTCGCCGACTATCTGAAAGAACCTGACAAGGCTAAGAAAGAGTCCGAAGGTCAGGGCGAGCAACGCGGCGAGCCTGGTTATGATGAATCTCTATACCCGCCGTACAACTACGATCAGAGAGATTACGACAGAAACTATAAGTGGGGCATGGCGATTGACATAAGCTCCTGCGTAGGCTGCAACGCCTGCGTAGTCGCCTGCCAATCTGAGAACAACATTCCAATCGTGGGGAAGACTCAGGTGCAGCGAAGCCGCGAGATGCACTGGCTTAGAATTGACAGCTACTACAAGGGCGAGGACGAGAACAATCCTGAAGGGCTTTACTTCATGCCAGTGCTCTGTATGCAGTGCGAGCAAGCGCCTTGC
>QHXM01000005.1 GCA_003222945.1 Acidobacteriota bacterium | reverse complement strand
CGCGGAGATTTATTCTCAGATGCTGGAAGCGCGCGGCGTTGAGGTTGTGCGCCAATATGAGTTGGCGGGAAACGTCCCGCACGAATCGCTCATCAATGGGCAGATTGATTGCTATCCTGAGTACACCGGAACGTCTTACATGGCGATTTTGAAACATCCGCTCAACACGGACGCGCGCGCAGTCTATGAAACCATCAAGCGGGATTATGCGTTGAACTTCAAAGTTGAAGTCAGCCCGCCGCTCGGTTACGAGAACACATTTGCTATTCTCGTGCGCGGCGAGGATGCGCGTCGTCTCGGGCTTAAGACTATCTCGGACGCTGTGCCTCATGCACGGAACTGGCGCGCAGGCTTCGGCCAGGATTTCATGTCGCGCGCGGACGGCTATCCCGGTTTCTCGCGAACCTACAACTTGCAGTTCGCCGCACAGCCCCGCGAGATGGATTTGTCTTTAACTTATCGCGCGCTCGCGGACCATCAGGTTGACATGATAGCTGGCAACTCTACGGATGGACTGATCTCGGCGCTCGATCTCTTTCAACTAGAAGACGACCTACACTACTTTCCGCCTTACGAAGCCGTGATACTTGTTCGCAAAGACGCACTCGCGCGCGTGCCGGAAGCCTCCAATGTCCTCTCGCTTCTCGGCGGCAAGCTAACGACAGAAGAGATGCGGCGATTAAATTATGAAGTTGATGGGAAGCACAGAGACAAACGAGACGTTGCGCGCGAGTGGATAGAAAAAGCAGTGACGAGTGACAAGTGACGAGTGACGGGTTAAAATCCTGCTTCAGCTTATCACTTATTAATCGTCACTTGTCACTGCTTTTAGGAGTTAGTAATGTCGTTAACCGAGCATGAGATAGATATTCGCACAGGACGGCGCGATGGAGATGGGCACATACACGTCTCCATCTTCGCTGGCGAGATGGTCGCGTTGATTCTGGAAGGTCACGGCGAGCGAGCGCCCACGATGCTGCTCACGCTTGAGCAGGCGCGCCGTCTTCAGCGCGCACTTACGGAGTTAATTCCACTGGTCGAAGAATCTCAGCGGCAAGAGGAAATCCGCGCTGACGAGTGGCGCGGCGAGGAGCGCAGACTTGCGAGTTGAAAAAATAAGGGAGTAACGTTGTCACGAAACAAACGTTGCTCCCTTAAAATTTTGCTCTTCCCGGGTTGCTTACTTATCAAGCAATGTGACGTGCACAGGCTCTGAGAGTGAGTTGACCGGAATTTCAATCTTGAGTGTTTTGTATCCCTTGGCTTTGACATACAGAGTCAGCTTGCCCATGTGAATCGGAGGAAGCACGGCGACGCCTTTCGCGTCCGTCGTATTCCAAGACTCGCAAAGGTAGCCGTCCGAGCGGTTGGATTCAAGCTTGGCGAAGGCGTTCATTACGGGGTGGCCGTTTTCATCTTCGACTCGAAGATCAAGACGGCCTATGCCGTTCGGTTCTGAGGGCGCGCGCCCCATGTTCGGGATGTCGCTGTTGCCCTGCGTAGAACCACCCTGCTGGCTCTGCGCAAGAGTCAAACTGAACGATGCCAAAACGATTAACGCTATGATAAAAAGTTTACCCATCTCTACTTCGTTCTCCTAAATTTGAGTTGTTATGAGGTGGTCTAACGGGAGCCTATCAGACTCGTCTCTGATGCTCGCTGACACCCGGCGGTTGTAAGCTGAGCAACTTCGATTATACAGTTATTGAAAGAAATTGGAAGAAGAAATTCTTAAAGGCAGAAGTCAGAATCCAGAATTCCGAGAGTCAGAAGAAATAAAGTAGTTTTGAGTTTTCAGAAGGCTCGTAACTAAAAACTGAAAACTGGCTTTCGGCCCTTTCCCCTGCTGACTTCTGGATTCTGCTTTCAGCTTCGCTCTCAAGGAGAAAATAATGAAAAGGCTTATCATCTCCCTTCTCATCGTCCTCGCGCTCTTGCAAGGTTCAATCTTTGCTGAGACGCGCGCCGTAAATTCTGTTGTTCTCATTCACGCGGGGCGTTTGATAGACACGCGCGCCGGGCGCGTTGTTGAAAATCAGGGGATTCTGATTGAAGGCGAGCGCATCAAAGCTGTCGGCGCGTGGAATGATGTTCGCGGGCGCGCTCCGTCTTCTGCTCGCGTGATTGACCTCTCGAACGAGACCGTGATGCCGGGCTTTTCAGATTGCCATGTCCACATACTCCTGCAAGGCGATGTGACTGCGGCAGATTACGACGAGCAGTTGCTGAAAGAATCAATCCCGTACCGCACCATACGCGCGACCGTTGCTGCGAAAGCGGCTTTGATGAATGGCTTTACTGCGCTGCGCGATCTTGAGACCGAAGGCGCGATGTACGCTGATGTTGACGTTAAGACGGCCATCAATCGCGGCATCATTCCCGGCCCTCGCCTGTTCGTTTCAACGCGCGCACTCTCCACTACGGGCACGTATGCGCTTCTGGGTTACTCTTGGGAAATAAAAGTTCCAGAAGGAGTGCAGATCGTTGACGGCGTTGAGAACATTCGCCATGCTGTGCGAGAGCAGGTCAAGTACGGCGCGGACTGGATAAAGTTTTATGCGGACCGGCGCTACTACATGAAGGACGGCGCACTTCACAGTTGGGCAAATTTTACGGACGAAGAGGCGAAGGCTCTGGTTGAAGAAGCGCATCGTCTGGGTCATCGCGTTGCAGCGCACGCAATGGGAATCGAAGGGATTGACTCTGCGCTCAAGGCCGGAGTTGACTCCATAGAGCACGGCTACGGGCTTAATGAAGAGTTGATTGATCGAATGGTCAGGCAGAATGTTTATTGGTGTCCGACCATCTACACGGGCGTCTATGTAGCGGAAGGGCGCGCAGCCGATGGGCGTCCGATCTACTTGGCTATGCGCGACATGGAAGCAAAGATTTTCGGCGTTGCCTTGCGCAAAGGCGTCAAGATTGTTTTCGGCACGGACGCTGGCGCATTCCCCTGGACCGAAAACGCGGCAAAAGAGTTCTACTACATGGTGCGCTACGGCATGACGCCCATGCAGGCGATTCAGTCCGCCACGATTGGCGCAGCGGACCTTCTGGAGAGACCCGCTGACATGGGCGCGATTGAAGCGGGAAAGTACGCTGACATCGTTGCGGTCACGGGCGACCCTTTGAAAGATATAACGAAGCTTGAGCATCTGAACTTCGTTATGAAAGGCGGCGAGGCCGTGCGCATGGATACAAATAGATGAAGGAGACGCACAATCACGCTGCGCAAGCTGCGACTGACTTTAGCTAGGACTTTTAATGCCGCGAGCGAAGCAAAATAATAGATGGTGGGCGTCCCCGCTAAGCAACGATTGAATCTACCAATGATTCAATCACAGCTTACGCGGCATTAACCACTCCCCGCCCAATTCGACCCGGCCTTGAAATACAGGGCTAAGTTAGTTAAAGGAGTAAGTAAATATGCGAAACATCAAATGGGTCTTCGCCTGCTTGTCTATAATTTTGTTGACGGCGAGCTTTTCATCTGCACAAACAGCACACCCTTTAGATCAATTCGGTGATGTCAATTGTGAAGATGAAATGGCGCATCTTGATAATTTCGCCATCGAGATACAAAGTAATCCGGGTTCGATCGGATACGTTAGCGTTTATGGCGGGAATTATGGAAGACGCGGTGAGGCGAAAGCGCGTGCTTCTCGCATCAAGGAATATTTGGTTAAAAGTCGTGGCTTGGATTCGAATCGTGTGATGACGATAGATAGCGGTTATATGGAACATCTAACCGTGGAGTTGTGGCTACTACCGCGTGCTGTGAGCGCACCTCCAATTACGCCCACTATTCAACCCAAAGATGTGAAGTTCAAAAAAGGTAAAATAAAGAGGTCGGAATATCGTCAGTGTGGGCTTGGATTCTGATTAAGGAAATTGTCTTGAGTACGAATGAAGTTTACGCGGACGACGTTCGCGCGGAAAAGAGAGCGGGCAAACGATTCATCATCGCGTTGCTCGCAATCTTGCTCGCCGTGTGCGTGTTTGGCGCGGCGGCTTACTTCATTGCAAGGCAGAGGGCGGCGCGTTCAGATAATGGCGGAGCACAAAACGCTCAGACTCAACCATCGAATGCAGCGCAGCCTGCTGAGAAGGTCGCAGCTAATTCTTGGAAGATTGCGGGCGCGCTGACTGAGGCTTGTACTTGCTCCGTGCCCTGCTCTTGCAACTTCGGGCAAGGGCCATCGCCGCATTCCTTTTGTTATCCTTTCT
>QHXM01000004.1 GCA_003222945.1 Acidobacteriota bacterium | reverse complement strand
ATTCCATTCAGTCCAGAGCTTCAGCCACGCACGAGTTTCCGGCGCGTCGGCCTTCATGTAATCGCGGTTAAGATTGAGATTCGTTGTTGTGACGCGCCATCCCATCTCTGCTGGACCGTTCTGGTTTATACGATTGAATGGACCGAAGCGTTCGTGGCCGTCAACGTTGTAGATTGGGATAAAGAGTATGACGGCGTGGTCAAGAAGCGCGGTGCGCGTTTTCGTAATCGCAATGTCACGAAGAAGCGCAAGCCCCGCGTCCTTGCCGTCGGATTCGCCCGGATGTATGCAGGCTTGAATCAATAGGACAACTTTGCCCGCGCGTCTCACGGACTGCGGCGTGAAAGTGTCACCGCTCGCGGCTATCAGAAGCGGAAGGTCGCGCCCCTCGCCGCTCTTACCGAAACTCTCGTATCGAATCAGAGGGGAAGCGGCGGCAAGCTTTCGTGAATAAGCGATTGTCTCGTCATAGCGCGGCGTCTCGCGGTAGCTTGTCTTTTCGGAGAGCGTCTGCCATTCAATCGGAACAGTAGGCTGTGTATTTTGAGCCATAGTCGTGTCGCAGAAATTTAGAAAGATAAGTAGAACGCCAATCACATGAGTGATGAAACGCAGCACCAGCTTTCTCCAATCGTTACTGACATCGGTTTTGAAGATTCCATTTCCTGAAAAGGAATATACGACTCTTCGCCGCGAATTGAAACAATGACTTTAAGATTCTCTGCCTGCATCGCAATTTTCTGGGGCTTTGGCCGTCCAACATTTCCCGCTCGGCGGATAAGGAACGAAAGCGTGTGGCTTTGCTTCGGACGCGCACGTAAGGCACAATTGAAAAGTTGAGAGAAACATCTGGAATATCAAAATCTCCGGGAAGGTTTAATGAACTATAGTACAACTGCTCGCCGCACGCTCTCCTACACAATCGCTCTAATCATTCTTCTTTCCGGCTTCGCTCCTTCGTCGTTCGCGCAGCGCCGTAGAAGAGTAGCGCGGTCAGCCGAGCCGGTACAAAGAACACTCCCACATCACCTGCCACAGGGCACGCTGCACACGAGAGCGCCGCGCACCTTTGATGTTTTGAACTACACGATACGGACTCGCTTCGACGTTCCAAACCGCACGGTCATTGGCGATGAGACCGTTACGCTCAAACCTCTTGCCTCCGGCTTCAAGTCTTTCGACCTGGATGCTTCGAGCATGAAGATAGAAACCGTGACTTTAGGCGACAGCAACACAATGCTTCAATGGACGCAGCCACCCGATAAACTCTCGATTGCGCTGGATCGCGCGTATGGTCCGACAGATTCCATCAGCATCCGCATACGCTATCGCGCAACGCCGCATAAAGGCATCTACTTCATTCAGCAGACTCGCGGTGGTTCTGAAATGGCGAAGCCCGCGCAAATCTGGTCGCAGGGCGAACCCGAAGAGAATCATTACTGGTTTCCCTGTTACGATTTTCCTGACGACAAAGCGACAAGCGAGCAGTACATCACAACGAGCGCGGACCAGATTGCTATCTCAAACGGCTCGCTCCTCGAAACCATCAACAACCCGGACGGCTCGCACACATTTCACTGGAAGATGGACGAGCCGCACTCAAGCTATCTAATCTCTCTGGTCGTTGGGAACTATGCGAAGCTTACGGACACTTACAAGAACATTCCCGTGGAGTATTACACCTATCCAGGAACTGAGCAGCAGGCTCGCAACGCTTTTAGCAAGACGCCCGAAATGATTCGCCTCTTCAGCGAGAAGCTCAACTACGAATTCCCTTTCAACCGGTACGCACAAACTATCGTCGCAAACTTCATCTTCGGCGGCATGGAGAACATCACTGCGACGACACACGCTGACACGGAGATTCTAGGCTACAGCGGGACGAAGGAAACCGCAGTCTCGACCACGAATCTCATTTCGCATGAACTGGCTCATTCATGGTTCGGCGATCTTGTTACTTGCAAAGACTGGTCGCAGGCATGGTTGAACGAAGGCTTCGCAACTTTCATGGAGGCTGTTTTCCGTGAGCACGAAGCGGGGCGCGAGGCGTACATGGCAGAGATGCACTCGAACATGCTCCTCTATTTTCTGGAAGACAGTTTCAGGTATCGCCGCCCCATCGTTTACGACCGCTATCGTCAGCCCATAGACCTATTCGACTCGACGCTCTACAAGAAGGGCGCGCTCATACTTCACATGCTGCGCGAAGAGGTGGGCGATGAAATGTTCTGGAACTCTCTCAACAAATATCTGAATGAGAACAAGGACAAGGTAGTTCAAACAAGCGATCTTGAACACGCTTTTGAAGAGACAACGGGCAAGAAGCTGGATTGGTTTTTCGACCAGTGGGTTTATAAAGCAGGCTACCCGGAGCTTCGCGTGCGCTCCTTTTATAATGCCGCGACGCATACGCTCGCGCTCAACATCGCGCAGACGCAATTGCCGGAAGCGATGACGCCCGCAGTCTTTCGCCTTCCCGTTGACATTGAATTTGAAACTGCGAAGGGCAAGCGCACGGAGCACATCCTGATTAACGAGCGGCAGCAACGCTTCTCTTTCAAGTTGGACAGTAAGCCCGTGGCGATTAACTTCGACAAGGATGAGCGAATCCTGAAGAAGCTGGATTTCCCGCAGCAGATGCCGCGCCCTGCTTTTCAAGTCAGCGGCTCGCGGCGAAGAGTGTACGCCGGAATGTATAGAGTACGGACGCGTCTGAAAAGAGCGAGCGCAGCCGCTCACGGTATCTTGCCATAAACGGCTCGTGCAGATTTTCCGGCAAGCGCTCAAAATATGGGACAAGCGTTGAGCCTTTCGTCCACTCCGCCATTGCATCTGAGTTTTCAAGCAGGCTCGGATAAACTTTCTCGAAAACTGTAATCTCCGTTGCTCCATTAGCATGAAGCAATTCAGCGTATTCGTTGATTTCCAGAACAGGCGACGGGCGATTCCAACCTTTTAGAGCCGAGCGGAAAGGCTCTTCCCCTGCTATATCTATAATCAATTTGTGAGTCGGGTGCGTGTGATTCGACGGAAGCTGAACGGCGAGCTGACCATTGGGACTGACAAGCGAAAGAAGACGCGGAACGAGCGATCGGTGATCGTCTATCCAATGAATGGCCGCGTGTGAAAAGACCAAATCCCAATTGCCCTCGACTTCTTGAATCGAACCTAGCTGAAAGCGCAAGCCTTCATGCTCCTGCTCTCGCGCTCGTTGCAGCATCTCCGCTGACGAGTCAATCCCTAAGACCGCGCTCTGCGGCAATCTATCCGCAAGCCTTCCGGTCAACTCTCCAGTGCCGCAGCCCAGATCAACGATGCGCAAGCCTTCTCGAACCTTTATCAACGCAAAGAGGTCTTCAAAAGGCGCGAACCTGTCTTGCTGAAACTGATGATACTGCGAAGGGTTCCAAGGCATATTAGCGATTGCGGGTTTCGGACGGGCGGATTGAAAAGCTAGAGCTTAAGGCTGGGAGCGCAGGCGGCTCGCCTGCAAGATTGCTTCTAGCAAGCTAAGATTTGTTCGCGCCCGTAGGCGTTCAATGCAGGCGAGCCGCCTGCGCTCCCAGCCATTGCGTGCTCGTACACTCAGTCTGAATTCTTCTTAAATCCGCAATCCCTCAATCAGTGGATTTCTACATTGCAGGCGCGACAATTCGTGCGCCGCTTTGCGTTGAGCGTGCCGCAGGCTGTGCAGCGATTGTACATCTTGCGCGCGAAGAGGTTTGTGATGACCGCACTGATTACAAGAATGCCGCCAATGACGGCTATGCTCAAGAGCGTGTCTCTCAACCTTTGTACTTCTCCCTCAGATTGCGCTGATAACTCTGGCCGCGATCATAGCCGCTACGAAAGGCAGTCAACTCGCAATCGCCGCCGTAGCATTCGAGCAAATACCCTTTCACTTCATCATATCCCTTGTCGCGCACGCGCGGATGCTGCGCGGCCTCGAAACCGCGACGATAAGTGGACTCATCGTTCTTAAAGTCTCCGCCCTGCCCCGTGTAATGCTCCTCTTCAACATCGCGCAAGCCGACCCACCAGTTCTCACGCGCGGCGTCAACGCTCTCCGCTCCTGCCTGCGTGAGCACGCCGCGCGCCGTCTCTGCCTGTGCATCGTCGTCTGCAACAACGATGATGACAGAGCGCCCTTGTCTGAGCGCGTCCTCGTAAATGTAAAGCTCGTCGTGCGGCAGACCTTCGACAGATTCTTCGAGTGCGCCGCCTGCGAGCGCGCCCGCAGCCGCTCCGCCTGCGCCGAAAA
>QHXM01000132.1 GCA_003222945.1 Acidobacteriota bacterium | reverse complement strand
CTTTCTTCGACGGGCGTTTCGATGCCAAGAAAGACGCGGCGGAAATTTGCTCGCTTCATCAAACTTAAAAGCTCGTCGTCGTCCGCCAGATTTACTGAAGCTTCCGTGAACAATCGAAACGGGTGCTTGTGACGCCCCATCCATTCGCAAAGGTCCGGCATCATCTTTCGCACGTTCTTCTTGTTGCCTATGAAATTGTCGTCAACTATGAATAACGGACCGCGCCAGCCCGTGCGGTAGAGCGCGTCGAGTTCAGCAATCACCTGTTCGTTGGTTTTAGTGCGAGGCACGCGCCCGTAGATTTCTATTATGTCGCAGAACTCGCAATTGAAGGGACAGCCTCTGGAATACTGAATCGCCATAGAGGAGTAGCGGCTCATCTCTACCAGACCGAAATCGGGAATCGGAGATTTCGTCAGATCAGGCTTCGCGTCCGATTGATAAACGTGTTCAGGCACGCCCAACTCAAGATCGCGCAGGAACTCAGGCACAGTCGTTTCAGC
This sequence comes from Acidobacteriota bacterium, assembly GCA_003222945.1. Classification (GTDB taxonomy): domain Bacteria; phylum Acidobacteriota; class Blastocatellia; order Pyrinomonadales; family Pyrinomonadaceae; genus QHXM01. The sequence goes on along the minus strand of QHXM01000132.1, from coordinate 12,447 downwards.
CTCGCCCGGAAAAAGAAAGTCTGCGTCCGCGACATGCTCCATGCCTGTTGAAACGAATGGTCCGCCGACAGCCACGCGAACGCCCCGCGCTTTACAGCGATCAATCACCTCCCTGAGCGAATCCTGCTGCACGATCATCGCGCTCGCAAAAACTATGTCCGCCCATTCCAGATCGGAATCACGCAAGCGGCGCACGTTCATGTCAACGAGTCGTTTGTCCCAACTGCCGGGCAACATTGATGAGAGGGTTAGAAGTCCGAGCGGAGGATAGGCCGCGCGTTTTCCTGCGAAAGGCAGCGCGTGTTTGAAGCTCCAGTAGGTGTTCGGAAATTCAGGATAAACCAGCAACGCCTTCAGCTTCTTCTTACGCTCAGTCATACTCATTCGTCTTTTCATCAACCTTCCGGCACACGCACGTGCATTGACCTTATTGTTAGGGGATAAAATTTTAGCGGTATTACGACTTCCATTGCACTCTATCAGAATCGGACTTGATGATAAAGGCGAAAGCCGGTTCGACGCTGGATGCCCCCGACAAGCGTCTCGCACCGAACCGGCTATGCAACCGCTTCCGTCTCGGAAGGCAGAAAGCGGTTGAAGTCGTATTTGATTATCAAGCGCGAGTTCAGTTTCGCGCCCCGCTTGCTCTTTATTACTGAACCACGAAGTTCGCGCCGTTTGCTATATCGGATGCGAACAAGAGACCTACACCTACCTGCGCTCTTGCTTCGGTCGCAGTCGAAGTCAGACCGACGGCGTTGTAACCCAGCGCCGAGTTTATCTTGTCAATCGACAATCGAATGGTGATCGTATTGCCGTTGATCTCGCCTGAGTCCGGCGCGCCCAAACTCGTCTGATTGCCAGTGCCGTTCGGAAGAGTTGTGATCTTGCCATAGACGTAACTGACTCCTCCGGTCTGAGTCATAGTCGCAGAGACGTAGATGGTCGTGTCCGTAGAATTCGGATCAGCCGGGTTCTTGAAGTTCGAGCTTTGCTCCCAAGAATTGCCATAGTTCTTCAAAGAGAGATTCTTGAGCGTCATGGTGTAAACAAGCTGACGATTCGCGGCGTCGTACTTATAATCAGCCGAGAGAATGTCCTGCGCATCGGTCGTGCCCGCTACATCTAATCCCGTCCCGAAAATCTGATCGCCTTCGGGGTCAACAATCACAGGTCCCGGCTCAGGGAAGAGATTGAAGGGATGCGCAACTGCGCTCAACCCTAGTGCACGACGAACAGCGTTGTGCGCGTCAACGTAGCCCGCGCCGACTACTCTCTCTTCATAAGGCATTGGATTGGCAGTCGCGCGCAAAGTAGTTACAACATCATCAGGCGTCAACAATGGATTTGCTTCGAGCATCAACGCGACGACGCCCGTGACATGCGGGCAGGCAAAGCTAGTGCCTTGCGAAGTCGCGTAGAAGGGCAGGAACGCTGGCGGAATCGTAGAGACATCGTTTGAGCCGACAAAGATTGGCAAAAGTCCTGCGGTGTTTGTGATGCCTGCGCCCTTCATACGCGCGCTCTTGATGTCAACTCCCGGCGCAGTGATGTCCGGGCGAAGGTTCGGCTGTGCCGTCGGATCAGCAGGCTGGCCTGCAACGTCCACGCCCGTGCCGTTATTCTCGCCGCGCGAACTAAAACTTGCGGGCGTTCCCAGTCCGCGCTTCAGTCCAGCCGCAACTGAGATAGTCCAGGGCATCGTCGAATAAGGATTGATCGCGCCCGCCACGTCGCCATCATTCCCAGCGGCGAAGACGACCGTGATGTTGCTGTCGTGCGCGTTGCGCGTTGCGATGTTGATCGGATCGTTCGGGTCGAGCGCTTCCGGCGAAGAAGCGAGCGTTGTTCCCCAGGAGTTGTTTATGACGCGTATGTTGTAGTCGAACTGGTGAACGAGCAGGTAATCGTAAGCGCCAAGGATGGAGACGAGCGGAAGACCAAGCTCGTTGCCGGAATTGACGACCACAAGATTTGCGCCCGGCGCTACGCCGCCGTAGAAGTTGCCGGACTGCGCGCCCGTGCCTGCTGCAACGGCAGAGCCGAACGTCCCGTGGCCTGATTCCACATCCGACTGCTGTTGATTCTCAATATAGACGGGCGCGTAGAAGCCTTCGCTGTAAAGAATGTCGAAGATGTTAATGCCTATGCCTACGGCTAAGCCGCCATCGCCAACAGTCGCTTCAGACATTGGTTGGATAACGTTCTGTATAACCTTCGTGCCGTACTTCAAATCGTTGTGCGTAGCGTCGCAGCCAGTATCAACGTAGCCAATGCCGACGCCTTTGCCTGAGATTGGCATTCCAGGATGCTGCTGATTGGCGAGCGTTACTTCGCGGTCGGCCATAGTCTGCGGCACGCCTATGAACGGACGACTCTCGTTCGTGAAAGCAGTCATGACGTGGTTGGCCCAGATGGAGCGAACACCGGGTTGCGTCTGCACAGATGCAAGCTGCGCCGCGTTCATGGGCGCAATGACCATCGGCAGAGTCTGAAGCGCAAAGCCCTTCTTGATGCCGATTGATTGCAGTTGACTGAGATCAGCCGATGAAGGCTTAGACTTGTAAGTGATAACGACGGGCACGGTAGCATTCGTGTTCAGGTTGAAATATTTTACGAGTTTCGGATCAACCCTCGCGCTCGTAAGTGTCGTGGTCGTCGTCACAGTCGTAGTCTTTAACTGCGCAGAACTGCGGCTGCCCGCAGATGGAATGCAAAAGATAGAGATAAGCACCGCTGCTAAACTTGCGAGGATTGAAAGCAATCGTGGAAATCTCTTTTTAATCGCTGCTCTGGTTGCCATCGTCTTCATCCTTTCCGCGCTTCGATTAACGTGCGCGACGCTTGATTAAAAGATAATCAGTACCAAATTCTTTCCCGGCGAACCGCTTCGGAGCAGCATCGGGGCCGAACACAATTCGCAATTGAAACTACTTAGGAAGAGGAGCGCGTGTTAGTAGGAAACTCGAACGCGCGCTCCTCTTCCAGTTGTCATTCGTTAGAGCAACTTCGCCGTTACTGCTTTCGTCAGCGGGTTGACCGTGATGCGCAGCACCTTTGTCAAAGACTGCGCAGAAGAAGTGCCGGAAGTATTGCTTCCAGCGCTCGTTGCGCCCGCAGGAGCCATTGTGCCTCCCGCACCAGCCGCGCCCTGATAGGCTGTGACCTGAACATCGAAGCTGAACATCTCAGACGCAGGGTCGTTGAACTGTAGCGTCCGGTTGCCCGTTATCTCTGACGCCGTAAACTGCTGGTCAGGGCCAATCAGATTCGAGTAGCCATAGAGCGCCGCAGTCGCCGCGCTCTTTCCATTGCCGCCATTGTCAGCATTCTTGACGCTGATAGTGCCGGAGGTTGACGAGATGTTGATTACGTTGAGTTCAACTAGCGGCTGGTAAGTTGAAGTCGAATTGTTCTTCAGGTTCAGGTCGAGCGAGAAGACGCCGCCTGCAAATGAAACGTTCGTCATTGCCGTCTGCACCTGATTCGTTATGTCAATCTTCGAGCGATGGCTGACCTGTACGCTCTGAACATTGCCCGGAACAGTCACGTATGAACCGATCTTTCCGGGCGTGAGAGCGCGCACGCGATAGTAGTAAGTCCCGTCAGGCAAGTTCTGCAAAGCAGTGCTGGTCGTGCTGCCGTCGAGGTCGCTTAGCACCTGATAGTTTGTGCCGTCTGTGGATTGCTCAACTTCAAACTGCTGCGCGCTGCCCGAAGGCTGCCAAGTCAGATTGAAGTTTCCGTCGAAGCTAACGGGCGTGTTCATCTGTGGGTTAATCCACTGCCCTGTGATTGGCTGCAAGGCTGGCGCTGCTCCGCCTTTCGTGATTGAGCCTGTCAGCGTGTAATCCGTCTGCGCGGCAATGTAGCCGGAGACGCGCAGGGTGTATTGAGTGTTTCCGGCAACAACGGTGCTGATATGCTCCGGTCCGCCGGGATTGGTTGAGCTTGTGATGACTGTCGTGCCGTCCGGTCCTAGAAGATATAGATCAAGGTCCGGCGCAGTCTGGTCAATGATGGATGTGAAATCCAAATCTGCCGTCAGACTAAGCGCAGCCGGATCGGTCGTGAAGGTGTAATCCTGATAGGAGACGCCGCCGATGACTTGCGCGCCCGTATCGCCCGCCGTGATCGTGCCAGTCTGGTTTATAGGATCGCTCGCTGCTGCTCCGGCAGGCTCTGTCGGCGTCAGTTGCATGTAGAAGGGCATACGCAGGTTGTCCTGCGCGTTTGCGCCTTGAGCGACGACGTACCATTGCATCTGCAAGGCTTTGCTCGTGTCACGAATGATGTTGCCGTCAACCGATGCTGTGACAGTGAATGTGGCCGTGCCGTTCGCAGGAACTGTGACGCTCTGCGTGCTCGTGCTCGCGCTGATGCCGTTCTTCTGCAACTCGCGGTTGTTTGCAACACTCAGGTTGTAAGTGCCCCCCTGACCTGAAACGTCCTGCATGGTGACTGTGACTGTCTCCGTGTGCGTGACACGAGAGTTGATTACGGGCACTGCGCCGAACGAGTAGCTGCCGAGAATTGACGGGTTCACGATGCCGTCGCCCGCGACACCCATAAGCGTGCGTGCATTAACAGCCCTGTAAACATCTATCAATCCGCCGCCCTGATCCATTACGCGGTCGGCTGAGAGTCCATCTGCTTTCGGCGTGCCGCTGCCGTCGCGCATGTTTGTCGAAGTGTTAATTAGAACTGTTCGGACCATGTCAGGCGTCCAGTCCAGATGCGCCTGCTTGATTAGAGTTGCCGCGCCAGCCGTCAATGGACAAGCGAAGCTAGTGCCGCTGCCAACGATGAAGCCGGACGGATCGAACATCGTCGCGGTGTTTGTCTCCGCGCCGCCCACGCGCGCCGTCGCCGAGTAGATGTTGACGCCCGGTGCTGAAACGTCAGGCTTGATCTGACCCAAGCCTTGAACCGGACCACGCGAACTAAAATCTGCGATGCCGGGCGAGAAAGTGAGCGCCTTGTTGATGCGCACCTGCTTCGCAGAAACTCCGTTCGGATCAGAGCCTATGATTGAGAGAAGATACTCGCCGTTGGCTTTTGAGATACCCAGAGTTGGAATCGCGGACTTGCGCACGGTCGTGGCGGAGAGTTCGCCATCAGCATTATTGTAGATGATCGCTGCGACTGCGCCTGCTGCTGCTGCGTTCGCGGCCTTAGTCGTGAACAATCCTGTGCCGAGGCTGCCTGCGGCTGGGAGTGTCGGCGCGGTGAAAGTGCTGCCGCGTTGAATCAGAGCGATCTTGCCAGCAACGGACGAAGGACAATCGCCGGGCTTCTCAGCCAATCCGCAGAAGACATAGTTCTGCGTGATGTCGCTCGTGACCGCAGGCGAGCCGTCCATCAGATTCGCAATCATTCCGGTGCGGCTTCCGTCCGTGACATCCGCCGAGTTAGAGCCTGCGCCCGGATGAGTTGTCGCTGCGGCTGCTATGACGTGGCGACCGGCTGCGGGCGAACCTACTGTGCTGTCTCCCGGACCACTGTTTCCTGCTGCGGCGACGACAATCGTTCCAGTCAGTGCGGCGTTGTCGGCTGCGACTGCGGTTGGATCGTCAGGGCTGCCCGCGCCGCCCAAGCTCATGTTGATTACATTCGCAATCGGCTTCGGCTGCATCGTTAGACTCACGGGCGAGACGGCATCTTCAAGAGCGAGCATTGTTGACTCGCCTAAGCACTGGCCTATGCCTGCGCAGACTTTGTACTCCATCAACTTCGCCTGCGGCGCGACGCCGTGAATCTGCACGTCGTCAGCCGTTCCGGGAAGCTTGTCCGGTCCGGGCGCAACTGCCAGATAACCCGCAGCGTCGCCAGACACGTGACTGCCGTGACCGAAGTCATCCGTTGCGCCCGCAGTGAGCGGAAGGTAATAAACAACTTTCTGATTCGTGTTGACTGCCGCAGTCGGCGGAGCAACGCCCAGACGCGGAGGCGTAGGGTCGCCGCCAAACATAGGATTCGTCCAATCAACGCCCGTGTCCAAAACGGCCAGATACATTCCCTGCCCTTCGTAGCCGTCGCCCTGAATCGTGTCGAACGGCGTCAGGTCCTGATGCTTGCCATAAACCTGCGGCGCGTGTATGTAGGGCACTGCGGAGTTCAAAGCGATGTGCAGAGGATGATTCATATGAACTGATTTAACTTCCGGCAGGCTCTTCAGAGTTGAAATCGCTGACTCTGGAATGTAGAGGGTGACGCCGTTATAGACGAGCGTGTAGCGATACTGGACCGTAGCCGCAGTGTTGCCGTTGAAATCAGGAACTGCGACGGTCGCAATCGAAGCGTTGACGCCTGCGCTCTGCGCGTCCTTGATGAATTGATCCTGCGCAACCTTCAACTGATCGCGGTAGCCTTGGAGTTGATCGTTCGAGATTGTTTGTCCAGACTTTTGCGCCTTCGCTTTATAGACCGCGCCTGGATCGCCGCGAAGCTCCACTGTTACGGAAACAAGCCCGCCGCTTGCGCTCACAGGAACTGTGGACGAGAGATTTAGAAGGAAGGCTGTGGCAATAAGAAGAACGAGCACAGCCAGCATCGAATGAATCTTTTTATTTAACATGTCAGGGGTCTCCAGATAATTGATTGAACTTTTTCAGATAAACAGGAAAGGGGGCATCATGCGCTCGTTTTTGTGGCTCGCGCCGGATGCCGTTCCCCCTCTGGCAGCATCCGGCGCGAGATAAACGTGGGTTAATTTCCAGCCACGTAGCGCATACTGAAGAGATTGACTTTCGTTGCGAGCGCAGCGCGCGTCAGAACTGTTGTTGGCTCAACTCGCGGGCCGGGCATGGCCTGAAACTGTCCCGGTCCGGTCTGTATGATTTGAGCCGGATAGACCTCCAAAAATCCCTTATCAATTGCGAACTGAACATAGCCGCGAAGCGCGAGCGGAATCTGAGCGTCGTCTATTACTTCCTGCCCGTTGTAAGTGACAGGAGTGCCCGCTTTCGCTTTCGCCTCGTTGTCAAGACCGAGTGCGCGTACCATAGCGACGGCCAGATCAAGACGGCTGACAGTTCCTGTTGGATTGAAGGTTGAACCGTTTGCGCTCATCAAACCTTGCGGCGTGAAGTTCCAATCGCGCAGCGTAGAACCATTCGCGGTGAGCGCTTCCGCAATCGGCTCAAGGTCAGCCGAAACGTCCGCGAACTTCGCAGATGCTGAGAGCGATTGGCGAAGCGGAACGTTAAGCGCAAGCGTTCGTGCAAAGTCGTCGCGTGTGACCTGCGCTGTGGGACGAAAAGTGTTGTCCGCAAACGTGTCCATCCTGCGGTTTGCGAGTGCGCTTCTAATATCAGCTTCAGCTGCGTTGCCCTGTATGTCCGAAGGCTCTTCCATCGTCACAACAGCCTGCTTGATAAGACCGTTCACCTGCTCAGGCACTGCTAGACCGACTGGCGATGAAACCGGTGCGGCAGCAAGACCGCGCAGGCCGCGCACTTCAACAATCCACTCACCAGCCGCAGGATTCTTAATCATCAATTCATTGCGCGGCGCATCAAGTCCCGGCAGCGTCGGGGCGCTCGCATACGCGCACGGCGGAACTGCCGAAGTATCAGACTGACCAGCCGTCGTGCATCCCGGCGGATAGAGCGCCATGCCAAGCGTGTTGCCCTGTCCGGTCGTCTCGCCGTAATCAATGCGAACGTCAAGGATGCCTTTGCCCGGATCAACAGTGAAGTGATAGGTGTTCGTGTTTGAGCTTTGCGGACCGGGCTGCTGCGGCAGATAGTTCAAAGCGAACGTTTGCGGCTCGCCGTAAGTGCTCGTTAGGTCCGTGTTGAATGTCGGGTTGAGATACGCGCCGTAAGCTTTCGAGCGATTGAAGACTTTATCAACCGCAGCGTAGTCGTTGACGTAGCCAGCGCCCACTTCGTAATCAGCGCGACCCGGCATCGGAGTTGCCGTCTGCTGAATTATCTGCTTCACGTCGTCAGGATTGAGCGTAGGGTCTGCGTCGAGCATCAACGCGACGAGTCCCGCGACGTGCGGCGTAGCCATAGAAGTTCCGCTTATCTCCGTGTAGAAGGGCAGGTAAGCTGGCGGAATCTCGTTCGCGTCAGTTCCTATCGCTGCGCCAAGGACAAAACCGTTGGCTACAACGTTGGTCGTGGCGCGCGTTGAGATGATGTCGGTTGTGAATTTGCCTGAGTCGCTGTCGAACTCGCGCCCCGTACCGGGAGCAGTGATGGTCGGTGCATCGTTATCATTGAAAGGATCGCTGTCCGCCAGACGCTGCTCTTTCGGCGTGCCGCGCGAAGAGAAGCTCGCCAGTCCGCCCTCTTTCGTGCCCGCAGCAACGCCTATGACCCAGGTCGCTTTCGCATACGGGTTCTGAGTGTCGGGGCCTGGACCGGAATTGCCAGAGGCAAAGGCTACGATGATGTTGCGATCATGCGCGTCATGGCTTGCAATATTGATCGGGTCATCCGGGTTGAAAGCGCCAGAGCCGCCCCAGGAGTTTGAGATAACGCGAATGTTGTAAACGAACTGATTGGCTAGACTGTACTCAAAACCGCCGAGCGCATCGAGCACCAGTAGCACAGCGCCGGAGCCTATGCCGACAAGTTTCGCGCCCGGTGCGACGCCTGCGTAGAGACCTCCAGAACGGCTGCCGTTGCCGCCGACTATTCCAGCGCAGTGTGTTCCGTGACCGACGTGTGTATCTGTGTCAGGCACATTCTCGACGTAGAGAATCGGCGAGAAGCCTTGAGTGGGAATTGAACTGCTGACATCGCTCGTCTCAGTGTCTGTGGCCTGCTGTACGTTCTGTATAACCTTTGTGCCGAATTGAAGATCGGCGTGCGTGGCGTCAATGCCTGAGTCGTTGATGACAACGGAGAAATCTCCTTTGCCTGAGACCGGAATACCGCCGTTCATTCTGGTGATGTTCGCATCAATGCGAAGCTTGTCCAGGCCGACGAGTGTGCGCGCCTGATTATCGAAGTAGTAGAGTTGATCGTTTGACCAGATCGAGCGAACGGCGCTGTTGGCGGAGAGAGCGCGCACCTGCCCGGCGGTCGCAACCGTAGCAACCATTCCGAGTTGTTGCAGCGTGTAGCCGCCGTTGATTCCGACGCTACGCAGCACGTCAAGGTGCGCGGCCTTCAGGCCGTCGCTCGTTCTGAAGGAGACTATTACGACGCCTACGCCAGTCGTATCAGCCGCGCCATTAAGCTGGGACTGAAGCTTAGGGCTGATGGTGGCAGCGCTCGCCGAAAGGGCTGCACAAAGAATCAGGCTCGCTATGAATGTTGTGGCGATTTTCTTCGACCTCATTTTCAATCCTCCTACCGACCGAGTGCGCGTCCGCACCGTCCGGGCTAGTAAATTTTTCAATTCCGACTCAGTTCTCAATTGAAGAAAGATTTTCAAGCTAACCAACGCTTACAAATTTACTGATTGGGATTGAGAAAAACTTGAGCGTGCGGGGAGGCAGGAGACCCCTTGTTTTTCTTAGGAAATTTGCGGTTTTTGGAGGGTTTCGGGGACTTGAGGAAAACTTGAGCCGCTCCATTGAGAGGCTAATGAAAAGTTCAGGTCAATAGGGAAAGATATTTACTAACCACAGAGGACATAGAGGACACAGAGGAAGAACAATAAAAATATCTTCAATCTGCAATCTTCTATCTCAAATTCTTTTCTTTCCTCTGTGGTTAATTTTTTCTCTTAGGCTTTAAGGAAACTCTGTTTTGAGAGTGCCGAAGCGGAAAGGCTCGTTGATGTGAATTTTCGCTTTGCTGCGCGCGTTCTTGAGCCAGTCGGTGAGGGTTGCTGCCTCGCGCTGAGCCAGAAGGCGTTTGCGAATCTCAGGCGCTGCTTCTTCTAAAGTCATAGGGCGAGGCTGGTCATGCTTTGAAACCTTTATGACGTGAAAGCCGAAATCGGTCTGAACGACATCGCTGACAGTGCCCGGCTTTAGAGCAAAGGCCGCATCATCGAAGGCGCGTGTGTGAGTGTTGCGCGTGAATGCGCCCAAGTCTCCACCCTTCTCGCGTGATGAAGGGTCTTCGGAAGACTGGCGCGCGAGCATTGCGAAATCCGCGCCCGCTTGAGCCTTGTGTCGCAACTCTTCTGCGAGTTTCCGCCGCCGTTCCATCTCTTCATTGACGGCGCGCTGAAGCTCATCGCCCGCTAGATGATTTTCGCTTGCGAGTTGCTGCGAGATGACAAGGGGGCGCGCGTTGATGAGTATGTGCGAGGCCGCGACGCGCTCAGGCATTTGAAACTCTGGATCATTTTTGTGTGCGTCGTAATACTTCTTCACTTCATCATCCGTGACCGTCAGCCCTTTGCTCAACTCCTCGCTCATCATCTCGCCATAGACTTCCATCTTGATGACATCTCGATACTCGTCTCGCGTCAGATGATTCTCCTTCAAATACTCGTCATACTTTTTATCGCCGCCCAACTCCTGAATACTTCTACGCTCGGCCTCCGTCAACTTATCCGGCGGAATCGAGAGGCCGCGACGCTCTGCCTCCTCAGCAATCAAGGTTCGGTCAATCAACCCTGAGACAATTCCCTCTTTCAGTTGATCGAGTTTGCGCCGACCCTCCTCCGAGTTCTGGTCAAGCCCAAGAGCGTCGCGCCCGTTCTTCAGATACATCTCGTAGAGCTTTGTAGGAATCGGACGATCATTAACGGTTGCGACGACAGGAGGAAGTTGTTCGCCAGCGTTTGACGAAGCGTTGGATTGCGACGATGTACTGCTGTTGCAGCCGACCAATGCCGCACAGAAAGCAAGTAGCATGAGGAAGCACGCTTTCGCTATGCAGATTTTAAGAAGATGCCGCATGAAAAGATTCCTAAAGAGAATTTCTCATCAATCTCAGGAGAAATACCAGAAATAAACTGCCTGAGCTATGCCTATGACGAAGCCTATCACCGCGCCGAAGAGTTCAATGGTCTTCAGGTGCTGCTGCGCAACTGAAAGCACAAGTTCTTCCAGTTTCTCCACTGGATAGCCCGCGACCTTTTGGCGCACTATGCCGCCAATGTCAAATTCCGAGATTGCCGAAGGCAGGCGTTCGCGCGCGGCGTTCGTGATTCTTTCGGCGAGAGCAATTGTCATTTTGTGAACGGCCTCTTCGGGCACGTGGTCCGAAAGCCGACCGATGGGTGCGACTAGAAGCCGCTCGACCTGCGCGCTTAAGATGTTGTTGATCGTTCGCGCGGTCTCTTCGCGCGCGAAGACCGTGAGCAATCCCTTAGAGAGAAAATTCTTTAGTCGCTGCGCCGATTCAGGATTGAGATGCTGCATCAGTGCGCGAAGAGTGTGAGGGCGAAGGCGATGAAGTGCGTCCGTTAAATAAGACGAGACGGTTGTGGCAAGCTCCTGGCTGCGCGCCAGTGCAAGCACGCGCTCGGCAACCTGATCTTTGATGAATTCCAGTTTGTCGTAAGCTATCTGCCCGATGATTTCGTTTATAGGGCGCGAGAGAACATCGTCAATCGTCGTGTTGAGAAAATATTCTGCCTCCTGCTCGAACGCTTCGCCGCGCAGATATTCTTCGACGCGGCGAGGCAGAGTGTCGTTAACCATCTCGTCAACTTCGCGGTGAATCTTCACGCGCGAGACGAAGATTTTTTTGAAGAAGGAGAGTTGCTCGTAGTAGTCGTCAACTTCGCGCTTGATTAGTGCGCCGATGTGTGCGCGCGTAGTCCCGCTCGTCGCAATCTCCGCTAGATGGTGAACGATGGGCGGAACTTGCGCGTCAATTCGATCTTTAACAATCAAGAGAGTGTCCGGCGTGAACATCTCTGCGAGTGTGGCCTGGCTCTGCGCAAGATCATCAAGACGCGCGCTTATAAAATCTCGCACCTTCGTCTCGAAGTCGGGTTCGTTGACGAGCTTTCTGAAACGGCTCTCGACGAAGCCCAGAATCTGATCGAAGGTCTCTTCGTTGACCGTCTCGCCCAGACGATTCGTCAACAGGTCGTCAACGCGGCGGTCAATAAAGCCGCTCAATGCGCGCGCAGTCTCCTCGCTTTTGAGAATGTCCGTGATGTAATCCGAGACGCGATACTGCAAGCCTGAGATTGCGTCCAAAACGGGTGTGCGAACTCCCGCAGGCAGGGCTTCGAGAAATGAAGGGTAATGTGTATTGAGCAGGTCGCGCGTGTAAGCTTCTACGAAGCCTTCGATCTTGCGCCGGAAAAAATCTGTCTCAAAGAGCGCGTGAACGACTGTCTCCTGCGACATGAGTTCGTTGCCGACGGCGTTTCCAATACTTTCAGCCAGACGCTCACGATGGCGCGGTATCATCCCTTGAGGCCAAACGGTTATGCTCCCGAGTTTAATCGCTTTGCGCGGGCGAAACAGCATACGAATCGCAAGCCACGCCGCGCCGTAGCCGTGCAACGTAGCAATGACAATCCACGCGATTGCGACAAGAAGTTTTTTGGTGTACGGGTCTATGGCCGGAA
>QHXM01000003.1 GCA_003222945.1 Acidobacteriota bacterium | reverse complement strand
CACGCCGAAATCCCGCGTCAGGCAGACTACTATCTTATCCGCCTCCGCCAGATTGTACGTGCGTAAAATTATAGCCTCTGTCTCGTTCAGTCCCATCGAATCTATTGCGGCCAGTGCGGTGACTAAAGCGGCAGGAAGTATAGAATCCAAGCCAGGGCAAGACCTATCCCTACAAACTCCGCGAAAACCTTCAGCCCATACAGAAGCCTATCCTTCAACGTGTCCTTAGCTATCAAGCAAAAGACAACGGAGACGAGGGCTGCAAAAAGGATCATAACAAGAAGATGTGTCAAGGCTTCCTCCCGACAGCTATATCGAAGGCATCCAGCATTGCAAGATAGTTGAGCAGGCCCGCAACAAGCAGAAACGTGTTGCCATATTCGAAGGTAGCAAGCTTCGCATACTCAGCCGAATCGTTGAAGCCGCTGTTGCTTGCCCAGCAGACAAGGTAAAGAATCCCTGTGCCCAGATTAGCTATTGTAGGAGGCAATTGAAGGAGCTTGGATGCGCCAAGGGCCTCCTTCCCGCCCAAACCGAAGAGGTGGCCGCCGAAGGCAAGACCTATAGCGAACATGCCGCAAACGACCAGAGTAATCAATAGCCCGCGCAACCATTTGCCCTGCAAGTAATGCCCTGCGCCGGGAAAAGCCCACGCAGCCGCGCCAATAAGCCATGCGTCTGCCGCCGTGCGCGCCTTGTCTTTTGTCTCAGCCAAAAAATACCTCCGGAAATTACGAATTCAAAAACCACGCCCTGTATAGCCTTCACGAGCAGCGACCTCATAGCTACCGTCAGTCACGAGCACTCGCACACGCCTGAACTCGCCAGCCCTCACGCCAGGCTTAGGCTTATAAGTGATAATATACTGCGTGCGCAGTTCCTCCGCTATAGCCTGATACGCTGCGGCTAAATCCTCGTCCTTCAAGGGCAGAAAAATTCTTCCGCCTGTCCTTGCGGCAAGGTCCGAGAGCAGGCGTTCGGAGTTTTCAAGCATCGCAAGATAACTGTTTACTTCGCGCCGGTCGTAGCCGCTAAATATCTTTGAGAGGCGGGAGCGTCCTGTTCTCTCCTCCATCTGATTGCGCACATCCGCCGTAAGGCTCACCACATACACGCTTGCCTCAGCGCGTCTCACAGCGTTGAGCGCATCCTGTAAACTGGCCTTACGCTTCAACGCAGTGTCCAGCCCATCCGTCAGCAGAATGATGATTCGCCGCCCATCCACCTTCTTCAATTGCTCTTCCGCTGCAAGGTAAAGTCCATCGTAGAAGGTTGTGCGCAAGCCCGGATGATAACGCCAGTCCAGAGACTTTTCTATCTGCTGTAAGCTTCCGGCAGAAGTCCAGTCCTGCAGTAGTTCCACCCTATCCGAGAACTGCATGACAGAGACCTTGTCTTCGTCCAACAGTCCCTCCAGGAATCTCTTTGCCGCGTCGCGTATAAACCGCATCTCGCTAAAAACGCTGCTGGAGGCATCCAGCAATAAAACTATGTTTGCGGGAACTCTTCTGCGGTTGAAGCTTGCGATCTCTTGGCGCACTCCGTTGTCAAAGATCAGGAATCGCTCCTTCTCAAGTCCATTAACGGGCGCGCCCATCTCGTCCCTGACAGAGACAGGCAATAAAACTTCCTCGGTCCTGACGCGCAGAACATCGTCAGCACTCTGTGCCGGAGCGGTTTGAGAGGATTCCCCCTGGCGTCCGCTCTGCCCTACCGCTTCTCTTCCACCTTGAATGTATAGAGAGAACAGTAGAAGCAATGAAAAGATGATCCCTCTCTTATAACGAGCCATATTATTTCGATCAAAATATCTTTGGAAAGATTTGTTTTGTCTCGGAAATTGAATTCTACAGGCGAAGCTCATTGCCTTTCGTTATCGGACGCATGATTGCGCGCCGTTATCTTAGCCGCTATAGACAACCTTAGTTGTCTATTCAACACGGCAGAGTTCGCTAGGACTCCTTTTAGACTTAATCAACTTCAAAGCCGCTCGTAATAGCCGCCTAACGCGCACGGCCTACACAAAACCACTCCCCCTTTGCACAATACCTCACGCCCATCGTTGATGCCTTCAACGCATCGCGCACAGATAACACGCGAGCGCGGGCGTCCAGGCGCGTCCATCTCGCCATACTCTACACGCACGCGCTCTATCTTGAACAATTCTTCATCCAATGCCTCACGATAGGCGCGAAGCTGCCTCTCTCTCTTATCCTTAATCGAAGGGTAACGCTCGTCGGCAAGCTCGCGCGACTCCTCAAGCGCAACGATCCTCACCGCCTCATCCGTCGAACTGTTCAGAAAGGTCGCAGCCACCTTCCCGTAATCGAAGAATTTCAGACTACGCTTTCCAAGCCTTACGCCCGTTACTGCCCCCACAGCATCAGCCATGCAGCGGTCTATCTCAACCCAGACTATCAAACGCTTCCTGTCAGCCCCACGCGGGTCATCTATTCCTATAAGACGACAGCCCAGCAGAGACATTCGCACGCCCAGGAGTTGCCCTGCGCAAATGTGGCCGTGCGCTCGCCCGCATTCCTCCAAAAGCTCTTCAACCGATTGCATAGTTAACTTCTTCAGTAAAGCAAAAAACTCTGACGCTCAATCCTGAACCTTTCAAGCCCTTCTGACCAGCTATCTATGATGCTCGACATAGAACTTCCGCTCTCGATCATCGCGCGCAACTTATCCGTACCAGAAATTACGTCGAATGGATTCCTGTCATAGACATACTCGTAGGGCGGCTCTTTCCATCTAAAATGCTCCGTGTACATATCAAAAGCTACTTTGACCACAGCCACGCCAACCGCCACAGGATCGAATTCTTCGCGCTTCGTCACGTGTATCTGAACTCCGCCGCAGGTGCGGCCAGCCTGCTTCTGAAATGTAGGCTGAAAGCCGCATGGACGAAAATGGATGCCCGCAAAGTCAAGCTTCGCCAACTCCCTTGCGTAATCCGTAGCAACTATGTAGGGCGCTCCGACAAGTTCAAAGGGCTTCGTCGTCCCTCTTCCCTCAGACATCTCTGTGCCCTCTACATGCACAGTTCCCGGAAAAACGGTCGCCGACTCAAGCGTGGGCATGTTGGGCGAAGGCATTACCCACGGCGCATCCGTCTCGTCGAGCCACATGGAGCGCTCCCAACCCTCCATCTTTACAACCTCTAACTCACAATTAATGCCGAAATGCTCATTGAACATACGCGCCAGTTCACCAACGGTCATGCCGTGGCGTGTCGGAATCGGAAACTGTCCAACGAAAGATGCAAACTCTGCCTCAAGCAGATTGCCGCCTATGTCAACCCCGTTTATAGGATTCGGGCGATCACAAACCACTACACGCTTATCGTACTTTCGTGCCGCACGCATACAGTTCGCCATAGTGTAAACGAAAGTGTATATGCGACAGCCCACGTCCTGCATGTCGAAGATTAGAACGTCCAAATCCTTTAACATCTCTTTTGTAGGCTCTCGCGTTTCAGAGTAGAGCGAATAGATTGGAAGCCCAGTCTCCGCGTCCTCAGTGTGCGGCGTCTCAATCATGTTGTCCTGAACGTCGCCGCGAATACCGTGCTGCGGCCCGAAAAGCGTCGTTAGATTTATATCCTTATGCTCATGCAACAGGTCCGCAGCGTGCTTTAGATTGTGATCGACTGAAGCCTGATTGCAGATGAGGCCGACGCGCGCTCCGCGCGCAAGCTCTATACGCTCGCCTAGAAGCATCTCAAGGCCCAGCACAGTTCTCTTCCCGGTTCTCTTTAGCTCTGCGCTATTTTTCAATATTTCCATAAGTTCAAACCCGGCTGCGCCCTGAAAGTTCTCGACGGAAGCCTCATCTACGGAAGTCATATGCAGGCCATGTCGCAAATTATCCGAGAGAGCGACAAGACTCTGGCCGTGCGAGCGTATCTCATCTATCAACCTTGCGATCCCATTTCTGGATTGATCGCTGGTCTCCCCAGTCTCTATAGTCTGCCCGCCAGCAATCTCATCACGCACAGCATTCAATCTAAGTCCTCGCTCGTATAGAATCTCCGCCGCCATAGAGCGGTCTTCACGAAGAAGACCTAACAATAGATGCTCTGTTCCTATGTGTCTATGCTGAAGGCGGTCCGATTCTTCATGTGCATAAGCAAGCACTCGCTTTGTCTCTGGCGCTAATGGCAACTCAACACTCGTCGATATCTTCTCTCGAAGCAAAGTGCGCCCTTCTATCTCTTTGCGAATTGCTTCTATGTTT
>QHXM01000002.1 GCA_003222945.1 Acidobacteriota bacterium | reverse complement strand
CATTGTAATTCCCCAACAGACGTTTATCTCAAAAACACATCCTGCAATCCGCCGTCAACAGGTATGACGTGGCCTGTCGTCTTCGATAGACGGTTTGATACAAGGAGGAAGATTGCTTCAGCCTGATCGTCCGGCTCAATCGGCGATTGCGTAAGCGAGCGCTTGGCGTAGAACTGCGCAAGCTTGTTTCTCAACTCTTCCGTATCCTCGCTCTCGTCAAAAGGTATCTCGTATTTGGTCAGACTTGCAATCACACGATCACGCGGAAACATCGTGCTCCCTTTAACGACCGTCGCGGGAGCGACCGCGTTGACTCGAACGAGCGGCGACATCTCAATCGCCAACTCGCGCGCCAAGTGGTTGGCCGCAGCTTTGCTCGTGTCGTAGGCTAAACTTCCCTTCTTAGCGACCACAGCGTTGGCGCTCGTCGTCAAAACAATGTTGCCGGTCAGACCCTGCTTCTTGAAAATCTTGTACGCTTCGTCTGCGACTATGTATGGACCTGTGACATTGATAGCGTAGGTAAGCGCCCACTGTTGGTCTTCGACGCGACCGGTCCTGTCCGGCGGGACGAAGATACCTGCGGTCACAATCACGTCGTCAATCCCGCCGTAAGCCAGCATCACGTCCTCGAACATCTTTCTCACAGATTCGCGATTCGTGATGTCGCAACTCAAGCCTATGGCCGGACCGCAGTTGCCGATTCCCGTTCCGGCCACACCAATGCCCGGACCGTACTGCGCGACTATCTCTGCGGCTGTCTCTTTCGCAGCCTCCTCGTTCAAGTCAACGCAGACGATGTGAGCGCCCTCTTTAACAAGCCTATGCGCGGTCGCTTTGCCTATTCCTGCGCCCGCGCCAATGATGACGGCTATGCGGCGGTCCAGTTCCTTTTCGGGCGGCATACGGCGTAGCTTCGCCTCTTCCAGCAGCCAGTACTCGATGTCGAACGCCTCCTGCTGGTCCATTGCCTCGTACTCATCAATCGCTTCTGCGCCGCGCATGACTTCAATGGCGCAGTTGTAGAACTCTCCTGTCACGCGCGACTCGCTCTTGTTCTTTCCCCACGCGATCATGCCAAGGCTGGGAATGAGAACGACCGTCGGATTGGGATCGCGCATCGCTGGAGAATCCTTGTGCTTGCACTTGTCGTAGTAGGCCGCGTAGTCCTTGCGGTATTCGACGATGCCATCGGCAATCGCTTTTTTCAATGATTCGATGTCGCCGCTCTCTGGATTCCAGTCAACGAAGAATGGCTTGATCTTCGTGCGAAGGAAATGGTCCGGGCAGGATGTTCCGAGTTCCGCAAGGCGCGGCCCGTCGTTGCTGTTGACGAAGCGCAGCATACGCTCGTCGTCCTGCACAGTGCCTACGAAACGTTTATAGACTGAGACCTGCCCGCGAATGAAAGGAACGATCTCAGCTATCAGGCTCTTTCTCTCATTCTCTTCCAAGCGTTTATATTTTTGTCCGCCGAAGGTCTCCTCGCCTTTGTCGTTGGTTTCTATGTAGCGCGCGGCACGGTCAATTATCTCAAGCGCTGTCTCGTAGCAAGTCTTATCGTCGTCGTTCCAGGAACTCATCCCGTGATGGCCCAGCAGTATGCCTTTGGCCTGCGGGTTCTCTTTAATCAATTGCTCAATCTTCAGACCAATGTCGAAGCCCGGGCGCTGCCATGGCGTGTAGATGATTTCGTCGCCGTAAATCTCTTTGCAGAGGCGCTCCTGATTGACTGATGCGGCGATACTGATGACTGCGTTCGGATGAAGGTGATCCACATGCTTGTAAGGGACGAGCGTGTGCAGCGGCGTGTCAATTGAGCCAGCGCGCGGGTTTAGGTTGAAGACGCAGTGGCTATACATTGGATACATTGCATCTTCAATCTGCGTCTTAGGCCCGCGCTCAGGGCTGCTGAGATAGATAGGCTTCATAGCACGAATCTTATCCAGGTAGAATGAGGCGAAGCCGTCGCGCTTTGCCGTGCGAAGGTCTCCGCCGGAGCCTTTGACCCAGAGGACTTCAACCTCGTCTTGCGTTAGTGGGTCACGCTCTATCAGCTTCGAGGAGGTGTTGCCGCCACCCGTGTTCGTCAATGTCAAATCTTCGCCGAGTTTGTTTGAGCGGTAAACTAAGCGGTCCAGACCAGACAACTGATTCGCCACATCGTCTTGCCAAAGATACTTCACATACCTGAATGCTCTCTCTTCTTTCTGCGTGCTCATTAGACCTCCGTCCGATGGATGAAGTTTACGATCCATCCCTGAAAGAAATAGTTCAACCTGCGGCAAGCTCGTTCGGGATAGCTCCCTAAACAATTAGTCAGCGTGCTCGCGCTCTTCTACTTTTCCCGATACTCTCTTTAACTAACGCATCTTTTAGTTAACCGCTTAATCCAAAGAGCAAAAGGAGCGCGTCAATTAACTCTGCGGAAAAATTTTTCCATGGGGAATCAGTTGCGACTGTAAAGCTTCGGTATGGCGCGAAATTCTAACAGATTATCTGCTGGATGAGATAATCTTATCTCGTCTTAACAAAAGCGTCATAACGGCAAGGCGAGTTCGCTCTCTTACTTCTGTTTACGCTGCTGTCGTCTGCTCAGCAGAACCGTTCGCATGTGTTCGGGACAAGCGATGTTCAGAAGCGTGTGCCTGACGCTTACCAGAAAATTTTCGCGGTCGCCGTTGAACCTGCCCGTCAGCGGCGGCTCGCTCACATATTCGACGATCCCATCACGAACCCAGCGCCAGAATTGCTTTGGTGAAACCCACAGGTTTCCGCCACGACAGATCACTTTCGCAGATCGTTTACTTGTGCTAGCCATGACAGACTACGACACTCTCTTAGACCCTGTGGCGGGAATCCCCTCAAGCGGGGCGGCTCAAATTGTATTGGTCGAACGAGACTTTACTATACCATCTTCGTCAAGATTACAAGGCGAGAGACCGCAACAGGGTTTTGAAGTCTGCCTCGCATGATGATATAACAGCAACTCCCCTTAAAATTTATTTCCGCCCCGTCATAGGGGATTCCCATTAGGGTTTTGTAGCAGGACGCGCGTGTGCCTTCAGTAAAAAAAGCATGGACTAAGTCAGTCCGTGTAAACCTTGTTCAGTAACGTCATGGTAAAGCGCTTAACAAAGTCTAATAGAACAGCGAGCGTTTGCGCGATTGCTCTTGCCGCATGTCTCATCGTTGCGTTGACGGCTGGTTCATCGGAACAGACCGCATCAAGCGCGTCAACGAACAGTGTGGCCGCTCGCGCGCAAACCTTACAGAAGAGTTGGAGATTTGATTTCGGACCTGGAAAAGTCTCGCAGGGATTTACGCAGGTCCTGGCGAATAATATCTACAGCCGGGAGCGAGGCTACGGGTTCGAGCCGGGCGCGGCTGTTGAGTGCGTTGATCGGGGAGGGCGCGACCAATTGCGTTCTGACCTATGCACCAGCGACAAGCCCTTCTATTTTTCCGTCGCGCTGCCCGAAGGAAATTACAACGTGGCTGTAACGCTCGGCGATGCCCAAAGTGATACGACGACGACAGTCAAAGCTGAGTTGCGTCGCTTGATGATTGAGAAGGTACAGACGGCGCGCGGCCATTTCGAGACGCGGACATTCACCGTCAACATTCGCACTCCGAAGATTTCTACAGGCGGCGAAGTGAAATTGAAAGACAGAGAGAAAACAACCGAAGCGTGGGCTTGGGACGAAAAGCTCACGCTTGAATTCAACAACACGCGTCCGAGCGTTTGCGCTATCGAAATCACAAGGGCGGATGACATCCCGACAATTTTCCTGCTGGGCGATTCAACTGTCTGCGACCAGCCGCGCGAGCCTTACAACAGTTGGGGACAGATGCTCACGCGCTTTTTCAAGCCAGGAGTTTCGATTGCGAATCACGCAGAGTCTGGCGAGTCTCTGCGCAGTTCGCTCGGCGCTAAACGTCTTAATAAGGTCATAAGCCTGATGAAGCCCGGCGATTACCTGTTCATACAGTACGGACACAACGACGAGAAGGAGAAGGGCGAGGGCGCAGGGGCGTTTACGACTTACAAAGCGGCGCTGAAAAAATTTGTCGCTGCCGCGCGAGCGAGCGGCGGCATTCCGGTTCTCATCACGCCTATGCAGCGGCGCACCTTCGATAAAGACGGCCACATCACCAACTCTCACGGCGACTACCCTGAAGCTGTGCGACAGGTTGCAAAAGAAGAGAACGTGCCGCTCATTGACCTGCACGCAATGAGCACTCTGCTTTACGAAGCTTTGGGGCCGGAGAAATCTGGACTTCTCTTCAAGGAAGGCGACGCCACGCATCACAGCGACTACGG
>QHXM01000001.1 GCA_003222945.1 Acidobacteriota bacterium | reverse complement strand
ACTCGCTTGGTGCGATGGGCCGCCGTTCGCGTATCACTGGGGGCTGGAGAAGGCGCGGAAGCATCTACAGGAACTTGGCGCTCCCGAACCGGAGATGCCGCCGTTTGATGAGTCGAAGTTTGAGCCGATGCCAGAAGTGGAGATTGACCCGTTGGATGAGTTTCATGCGGGAGAGAGTGTTGACAATTAGGTAAAAGAGCGGCTTTCCCTTGCGCAAGAGCGTTCTTCCTATGTCTAGGAAGACCTTTCCTGCGAGCAGGAGAAGCATTCCTGTGCAGAGGAAAGCCTTTCTTGTGCGCAGGAGCGCCTTTCCTCTGCACAGGAAGACCCTTCCTCCGCGCAGGAGTGGCTTTCCTCTGCACAGGAAAGGCACTCTTGTGCAGAGGAAAGCCTTTCCTGCGCGGAGGAAGGGTCTTCCTGCACGCAGGAATGGCACTCCTGCGCGGAGGAAAGCCACTCTTGTGCAGAGGAAAGCCACTCCTGCGTAGAGGAAAGGCGCTCTTTTGCGGAGGAAAGCTCGGAATATGAGCCGGAATGTTCAGGAATCGTACATTCCGGCTTCAGCGTAGCAAGTTTGGGTGTAGGGATTTCGATAGCTGGGAGCGCAGGCGGCTCGCCTGCATTGAGCGCTTCGCAAGAAGCGCGAACAAGTATTAGATTGCTTCGCAATCTTGCAGGCGAGCCGCCTGCGTTCCCGGCTTGAGGTTTATGTTGCTGAAAAGTCGCTCAAGAAATTCTGAACCTCTTGGGGGAGGTCTGAGTAGTCTCCTTTTGAGCCGAACGATCTTACCTCCTGTCCGTTCTGTAGTCTCACGTAGATGAAGCCTGTGCGAAGGTTTATGGCGAAGCCGCCCGTCTCGTCGCCGCAGGCGTGCTGGCGACAGACCTTGACCGCCAAGTAATCGCCTATCTGTTTGATCGGAGTCTCTAGCGTGTACTCTCTTGTGAGCAGGTTGAAATCTGTGCGGCTTAAGAGACTCATCAAAGGTTGTCGCACTTCAGGCAGGTCGAAGAATCTTGTGGTGACTCTGCCTCTTTTGTAGGTCGGATACTTGCCCGCCCAGCTTCTCAAATGCTCTAAACGGTTCTGAGCAACAGCCGCGCCGCCGAAGCCGAAGAAGAGAAGAAGCGCAAGCGCGATTAAGTTTTTACGTTTCATCAAAGCTATCTCCTTCCAAAATATTTTTACAAACGTTTCAGACTCTCACGGATTCTCTCTGCACTACGTTCTCCTATGCCGTCAACCATCTCAAGCCCGCCGCCTTCGACGAATTTCCGAAGGTCAGCAATAGAAGAGATTTTGAACTGCTGGTGAAGCGTCGAGGCGGTCTTCAGTCCAATGCCTCCTACGCGCAGAAGGTCCAGAGTCGTTTCGGGTGTTTCTGCCGTCAGCTTCTCCCATGCGTCGAACGTTCCCTTATCAAGCAACTCCATAATCTTTCCGCTGATTGCCTTGCCGACGCCGGGAAGTTCCTGCAACCCCTTCGCGCCTTCTTCCGAAGCAATCTTCTTCAAAGGCGTCGGCCACGTCTCTATAACTTCGGCTGCATTGCGATAGGAGCGCACGCGGAACGGATCATCGCCGCGAATCTGCATCAAATTCGCAAGCCTGTAGAAACGTTCTGCAATCGCTTCGTTGTTCATAGAATGATCGTAAATCGTAAATCGTGAATCGTAAATAGAAGGAATCTTCCATTCACGATTTACGATTCACGATTCACGACCTTTTGCCTTGACATTATACACCTCAGACGGTTATCAATTCAGGCATCCATTGGGCTACAATCTATGCTCTAAAAGGTTTCGGATTTTCTTCCCCTGACTTTAATACTTTTTCGAGGACAAATATGAGATTAAGAAAATTTTTCTGTGCGCTTCTGATGGCGCTCTTTGCCATGCAGACGCTTCACATCACCGCCCTTGCAGACGAAGGCATGTGGCCTTTCAACAACGTGCCTAGGGAAGAGATCAAGCGCAAGTATGGCTTTGAGGTCACGGACGCGTGGCTTCATAAAGTGCAGATGTCGGCTGTGCGATTCAACAACGGCGGCTCAGGCTCGTTCGTCTCGCCCGAAGGCTTAGTCTTAACCAACTACCACATCGTAGAAGACTTCGTGCATGAACTGAGCACGCCGCAGAAGGATTATGCCAAAGACGGTTTTGTTGCACACTCGCGCGCAGAGGAGTTGAAGATTCCAAGCCTTGAACTGAACCAACTCGTCAGCATCGAGGATGTGACGGAGCGCGTCAACACAGCAGTTAAGCCTGACACTTCCGCAGCAGATGCTTTCGCCGCTCGCCGCGCCGCAATCAGCGAAATCGAAGCGGAATCAACGAAGCAGACAGGCTTGCGATCAGATGTCGTCACGCTCTACCAGGGCGGGCGCTACAATCTTTATCGCTACAAGAAATATACGGACGTGCGGCTGGTCTTCGTGCCTGAGTTTCAGGCAGCGTTCTTCGGCGGCGACCCGGATAACTTCAACTTCCCGCGCTTCAACATAGATATGTCTCTGGTCCGAGTCTATGAAAACGGCCAGCCCGTGCATCCTGAAAACTATCTGAAGTTCTCAACGAAGGGAACGAAAGAAGGCGAGCTTGTTTTCGTTGCGGGCCATCCGGGTTCTACTGCACGCCTTAACACGGTCGCACATCTTGAAGAGTTGCGCGACGTGAGCATTCCTTTAATCATTCGCTACCTTGAAAGGCGCGAGGCCGTGTTGAAGAATTACATGGCGCGCGGCGAGCATGAGACCGAAGAGGCTCAGAACGAATTGAACAGCGTTCAGAACAGCCTCAAAGTTTATCGCGGCCAGCTTCAAGGCTTACAGGACAAGACGCTCATAGAAAGAAAGCGTCAACAGGAAGAAGCGCTTCGCAAAGCAATCGCAGCGGACCCGAAGCGTAAGGCAGAGTACGGCGACGCCTGGGATGCAATCGCTAAAGCTCACGGCAGCTTTGCGACGTATGCGAAAGAGAGAAGATTTCTTGATCTGGCGGCAGGTTTCAGCACACAGCTTTTCGGCGTTGCGCGAACCCTCGTGCGACTTGCAGAAGAGAAGGAGAAGCCGAACGCGCAGCGTCTTCCTGAATTCACGGACGCTCGCCGCCAGTCGCTCGAACTCGCTCTCTATTCGACCGCGCCTATCAACAAAGAGCTTGAGAGGTTGAAGCTGGCGGACTCGCTCGCGTTCATGCGCGACGAGATGGGAGCGGACAACGCGATTGTTAAGCGCGTACTTAACGGCAAGACGCCCGAAGCTCGCGCAGCAGAGTTGATTGACGGGACGAAGCTTTATGACGTTGATTATCGTAAGCAGCTTGCTGCGGGAGGTCGTCAGGCGATTGAATCTTCGACAGACCCAATGATTCAGCTTGCCCGTAGCATAGATCGTGAAGCACGCGATGTGCGAAAGCGTTACGAGAACGAGGTCACAGGTGTTGAGCGCGCAAACTACGCGAAGATCGCTCGTGCGCTCTTTGAGACCGAGGGCGACAAGCTATACCCGGACGCGACCTTCACGCTTCGTCTCTCTTACGGCGCAGTCAAAGGCTACAACGAGAACGGACACAAGGTTGAACCGTTCACGACGCTCGGCGGTCTTTATGATCGCGCAGCGAAGTTCAACCAGAAGTTTCCGTACAACCTGCCGCCGCGCTGGATGGAGAAGAAGTCGGCCTTGAATCTAAAGACGCCGTTCAACTTCGTCTCTACGAATGACATCATAGGCGGCAACTCCGGCTCGCCCACGATTAACAAGGAAGGTGAGCTTGTCGGCCTAATCTTCGACGGCAACATTCAATCGCTGGTAGGAAACTTCTACTACGACGAATCCGTGAACCGCGCTATCTCGGTTGACTCGCGCGCAATGCTCGAAGTCTTGCGAAAACTCTTTGGCGCGAATGATATTGCGGATGAGTTGACGAAGTAAGGCAAAAGTAAAAAGGTAAAAGGAAAAAGTGTGGACACGCCTGCGGCGTGAATAAGAATAAGATTCAGTGCGTAGCGCGGTCCTCACTTCTACCTTTTACCTTTTTGCCTTTTTCCTTTACGAAGTGAGATTGCGGTTAATGTCCAAGCTGCGAAGGGCTGAATCAAACTCAGCCTGAAGCCGCGCACGCTCGTCGCTCAAGGCTTTGCGGTCTTTCGTCAATTGCTCAAGGCGCGTCTCCTGCTCGTCAGCTTTCGAGACGTAGCGGGCTATGAGTTGTCTGGCTTCCGCTGTGGCCGTCAGAGCCTTTATGTTCTCACGAAGGCGTTCCTGGTCCTGCGCGATCTCTTCCATCTCTTTATTTACAGAAGCAAGTCGAGCGTCCGCCTCCGCTATGCGCGTCTTTATCTCTATGAG
>QHXM01000131.1:4440-25087 GCA_003222945.1 Acidobacteriota bacterium | reverse complement strand
CTGTTTTTCAAGGAGCGCTTTGGCGAATGCTCCGTATGGTTGCGAAAGGGGAACTATGGCGGTCTGTGTAGGGTAAGTAAATGCTGTCTCGTGCGTATTGGTAAATGATACTGATTTTTCACCTGCTGCAAATCCTACCTCAACGCCAGCCTTGTTTAATATCTCAATCAGAGCCGGTGCATTTCCACCTAACTTAATTTTGAATCCCCACAACTCTCCATTCTTTCGCGTCCTCACTGCTTCCTTCCCAATCTCATAAAATCTAGTCAGCCAACGCTCACGATCTTGCGCGGCGTGTCTCAATAAAGAGAAGGCGGCGGTCGTCATGTAGTTGGTAATGTCGCGCAAGTGCCACTCGCCGCCCGTCCATAGGTCGGGGAAGTTCGGGGAGACTTTGCGCGGGTCGTAGTTTTTGCCTGGACGCAGATCATCGAATTTTATTGTGATGGGTGTTGCGAGATTGCACGATGCTGTTTCCGAAAGAATGCGTACTCCGCCGTGATAGTGCGAGTAGGCGCGCGAGGGCGACCATGCGTCGTAAACGGAATCCCAAGTGATGCCTTTGAATCCTGCGGCGCGCATGTCTGAGGCAATCTCGTGTCCCAACTCCGTGTAGCCTTCGACGATCTGCTTCGGCACATTAGGCTCGACGGGCTGCATGTAAGGCGGCAAGAAAAGTCGCGCGCCCGTTGCGCTCATCTGGTGAATGTCGTGGACTATCTGCGGATGCCAGACGTTGTGAATCTTATCAACGACAATCTGCGTCTCTTTCTGCGTGAAGGCGTACCAGTCGCGGTTGTCGTCGTGGCCCACGTACTTGTTGTAGAGCGTCGGCGGGTCTGTGCCTTCGTAGGGCGTGCCTAGAGTTTTGTCGTACCAATTCTTGATGATGTCAACGCCGTCTGGGTTAAGCGATGGCACAAGCAGGATGATCGTGTTACGTAAGATTTCCTGAACGTCAGGCTCGTCGCTCGAAGCAAGGCGATGCGCGATGAGCATGGATGAGAGATAAGAGCCGACTTCATCGGAATGTATGCCGCAGGTAATTAGAACTATGGTCTTACCGCGAGCGATTAGCTGCTGTGCTTTGCGGTCTGTGTTCGCTCCGAGGTAACGCGGGTCTGCAAGCTGGCGCTGAATCTCTTTGAATTCATCCAGCCGCCGCAGATTCTCAGGCGCGCTGATCGTAGCCATCACCAACGGCGCGCCCATAGTAGTCTTTCCCAACTCTTCAAACTTCACACGGTCGGAAGCCTGACTCAATCGCTTAAAGTATTCGACCACGCTCGCCCAAGCAGCGAGCTTACGGTCATCGCCCGGACGAAAGCCAAGCACATCCTCCGGCGCAGGCACACGCACCGAAGTTGCGTGCGTCTCTTTATCCTTTGCATTGCGCTGTGCGCTTGTTCCCGCGCCTGAACCTACGAGCGCGATGATGAAAGTTGCGGCGAGTGAGAATACGAGCGTGCGTCTCAGCATGAGATTAAAGCTCCAATAGTTTATGGACAAATCAGACGGGCAGACCGCGCTGAGTGTAATGGAAATCTGATTGTAGAGAAAGACCAGACCGCGAAATACGCTAACGGACGCGAAAGGAAGATTGATGGAGAATATCAGGCTGCGCGCATGATTCCTCTAATCCCTTTTCGCATCTTTCGCGTATTTCGCGGTTCATTGTTGCTTGCTTCCGGCATTCATACAGAGTTAAAGTAGGCGCGAATTAAACCCCACTCGCTCCCCGTTCTGAATAGCTTAGGTCGGAGGTCATTTACTGATGGCGACTGAAACCGTCGGTGAGAACGAATATCCTGATATCGTCGGAGCACAACCGGAGAATCCCTATCTTAAGACGTTTCGCCCATACATCCCGGCAAGCGCGCATCTTCGTGAATTAACGCCTCTCCCTTTAATTATGGGAACTCTGCTCGGAATTGTGTTCGGCGCTTCATCTCTTTACCTGGTGCTGAAAGTCGGACTCACTGTGAGCGCCTCGATTCCCGTTGCGGTGATTTCGATAACTCTCTTCCGCGTGCTCTCAAAGTTTGGCCTGAGGGACGCGACTATATTAGAGAACAATATTGTTCAGACCGCAGGCTCGGCGGGCGAAAGTATAGCCTTCGGCATAGGCGTGACGATGCCTGCGATTATGATTCTAGGCTTCGACCTTGAATTCACTCGCGTGATGCTCGTCGCCGTTCTAGGCGGTCTGCTCGGCATCCTGATGATGATTCCCCTGAGACGTGCGCTGATCGTTCAGCAGCATGGTACTTTGAAATACCCGGAGGGAACGGCCTGCGCCGAAGTGCTCAAAGCGGGAGCATCGCAGGAATCGAAAGAGGCCGCCGCGTCAGGCGCTGTGGAGGAAGCTGCCAAGCTTAATGATGAAGCCGCGACCGGCGGAAAGACGATCATCACGGGCTTCGGCATAGGCTTTCTTTACTACGGGCTGGAACAAATTTTTAAGACCTGGAAAGAGTATCCGACGAAAATTTTCGGAAAACCATTTGAGGGTGGTTCGATCTCTATTGAGAACAATCCGGCGCTCCTGGGCGTCGGCTACATCATCGGCCCGCGCATCGCTTCGATCATGGTCGGCGGCGGTGTGCTAGCGTTTCTGGTCCTTATTCCGGCCATTAAATACTTCGGCGGCGGTTGGATGACTCCGCTCGCGCCTGAGACAACGCACCTCATTAAAGATATGTCGGTGTCGCAGATTCAGAAGGCGTATATCCTCTACATCGGCGCAGGCGCGGTCGCGGCGTGAGCCGCTCGCTTAATCTGCAATGGAATATTCTAGGCGCACTGTTGATCGTGGCCTTTGGTTTTCTCTTCGTCACGGTCTCTTCACGTTTAACCGGTGAGATAGGTTCGTCGTCCAACCCGATTTCGGGAATGACTGTGGCAACGCTACTCTTAACCAGTCTGGTCTTTTTACTCATAGGCTGGACTGCGCCGCCATTTTACGTGACGGCTCTCTCCATCGGCGCGATTGTCTGCATCGCAGCATCAAACGGCGGCACGACCTCGCAGGATTTGAAGACAGGCTTTCTCGTAGGCTCGACGCCGAAGTACCAGCAGATAGCTATCCTCGTCGGCGCGCTCGCTTCGGCGCTCGTGCTTGGACCGATTCTGTTGCAGTTGAACAAGTCCGGCACAGTTTACATTCCTGTGGCGAACAATAAGGACTTCTCTTTCCCTGCGGACTACAAAGCTAACCCGGATAACTT
This sequence comes from Acidobacteriota bacterium, assembly GCA_003222945.1. GTDB lineage: Bacteria > Acidobacteriota > Blastocatellia > Pyrinomonadales > Pyrinomonadaceae > QHXM01. Next base: position 21,860 of record QHXM01000131.1, on the reverse strand, counting down.
TGAGAAGGATGGCACTCAACCGAAGGTTGAGAAACTGGAAGGCGCGCAGGCTGGCGGCGACAACAACGAATATTATGTCTTGCACAAGACCACGCCGGAGAACGGTCCGGCAGGACGCTATCTCATTGATAAACAGACCAACAGGCCGGTCTATTTAGCCGACCCAGGCATCAATGGCATCTACGATAAGCGACCGGACGGCTCGTCAGTGCAGAAGTTTACCGCGCCAAAGGCCACGCTGATGTCATACATCATCAAAGGCATCTTGAGCCGTGAATTGCCCTGGGGGTTGGTGCTGCTCGGCGTGATGATCGCCATTGTGCTCGAACTTTCCGGCATCCCATCGCTCGCCTTCGCTGTCGGCGTCTATCTGCCGCTTTCAACTTCGTCGCCGATCTTCGTCGGCGGCATGATACGTTGGCTCGTGGACAGATACTTGCGGCGCAAGCCTGAAAACAAGAAGATGACCGAAGAGCAACTCGTAGCGGAAGGCGATAAGAGTTCGGGCGTGTTGCTGGCATCGGGATATATCGCGGGCGGTACGCTCGCCGGTGTTATATTTGCTTTCTTGAACTTGAGCGATCCGATTGTCGCAAGGCTCAAGGGCTATGAGGACTGGTCAACCGCTCATAACCCATTCTTCGAAGGGCCATACTCTGATTTACTGGGGCTGATTCCATTACTGATACTGACCATAGTGCTTTACATGGTCGGACGACAATGGCTTCTCGCCGGACGAAAACGAGCGAAAACGTGAAGGTAAACGATGAACGATGAATGATGAATTGAAAAGCTTTTATTTGCAGCTTTCATCGTTCATCGTTTCGCCCGGCGGCAACGTTTTTGGCTTTCAGAGCTTCTATGAATGTGCGGCGCGACTGTTTAAGATCGAATCAGCGCGCCACTCATTCCTTTATTTAGAAGATTGCTTATGAATTATTTGAGACTTAAAAAGATTGCACGACCACTCTCTTTCCTCACTGCATCGCTTCTCTTATTCATCTCTTGTGTAAGCATTGAAGCCAACGCGCAAAACAATTCATCTCTCACTCCGACACAAACCGTGCGCGAGTTCTACAGGCTGATGCGCGAACGCCATTTCCGCGAAGCATTCGCGCTCTCAATCTATAAGTCTGCGATTGATGGATTGAGCGCAGGGGAGTTTGAAGAGCTTCGACCTGATTTTGAGAAGATGGCTGCGGCTATACCTGAAAAGATTGATGTCAACGGCGAGCAGGTGAGCGGAGAAATTGCGACAGTCTTCGTTAAGATTGCGGATGCAGACAAGGCTGCGGCGGAGGCAGAGCCTGTCACGCTGATTCGTGATGGCGGCACGTGGATTGTCGGAGATAGCGAGAACCAGCAGATCGTCAAAAAGGCCGGTAAGCGATTCTTCTTTGAAGCACGAATTGAAACTCACCACAGCGAAGTGCAGGCGATGTTGCAGCGCATAAGCCTTGCCGAACTCGCTTACGCCACGCAACACAGTAACACTTTCGCGGACCTTCCGACTCTAATTAAAGCCGGGCTTGTTCCTAAAGACATAGAGACGCCTGAGACGACAGGCTATCGCTTTCATCTTGTGCTAACGAAAGATGCGAAGCATTGGGCAGCCGAAGCCGTGCCTGTCGAGTACGGTCGCACGGGTCGGCTCTCTTTTATATTGGATCAAGAGGGAATCAGGAGCGGGGACAAAGGCGGCAAGCCGCTCGTACCCGAAGAAGAGTTGATTGAAGTGACACCGAAGTAGAAGGCTATAGCCAGATTAATTCCTACTTTCTAGTCCTACAGCTAAAGGTGTAGGCAACCTAAGAACTTAAATTACAGAGAAGCAACTTGGGTTATACAGCCTCTTTCATCCTTGCTACTTACTCTTCACTGTTTTCTCAACCGCATCTAATCGCTGCTGCAAAACTTCTGCGCGCCTGCTTGCGTCCAATGCGAAGAGAAGCGCGAAGGTTGCCATCAAGATGGCGGCAGCAATCACTCCCCAGTAATGGCTCTCGCGCGAGCCGAAACGCGCACGACGCTTTCGCTCGCCTACGTTATCAAAAGAGCTTAGAAAACTCTTCCCCTTATCTTTTCCCTCGCGTGCTCGTAGATCGGCAAGCCATTGCTCGTCGAATTGATGAAGAATGTGATAGCTCATTTGAAAGCCGTGAATCGTGAATCGTAAATCGTGAATAGAAGAGAACGCGCTTTCATCTATTCACGATTTACGATTCACGATTCACGACCTTTTCACCTCCCGCCTGTTAATTTATCGCCGTTGAAGTCAGCTTGTCCGTGTCAAGGTCAAGGACAGAGTTGACCTTTGCTTCGAGTCGCGCGCGGCGTTCCGTTTTGTGTGCGGACTTGGCGGAGTACATGGCCTGGTCCGCTGCGATTAGAAGTTGATCCAGTGTCTCGCCGTCAATGCCGTAGGTCGCAGAGCCTGCGCTTATTCCTACGCGGGCTGAATGCTCTGCACGGACGCGCAGTGAGAATTTAGAGACGGCCATCTCGATTCGCTCGCGCAACTCTTCTACCTGATCTCCAACCAAATCCTGAACGATGGCTACGAACTCGTCGCCAGCATATCGCGCAAGGAAATCGTACTCGCGCAGTTGCGCCTGAAGTATGCGCGCAATCTCGCGCAGCATCTTGTCACCGATGCGATGGCCGAAGGTGTCGTTGACCTGCTTGAACTCGTCTAGGTCAAGCATGATGACCTGGAACGGACGATTCGAGCGACGAGCGCGTGCGGCCTCCTGCTCGAATCTCAAGTACATGCAGCGCGCATTCGGCAATCCCGTCAGCGGGTCTGTCAGTGCGTTCGATTCCGCTTCGGCATGGTGCATAGCGTTGAAGAGCGCATCGGACGCAAGGCGCGTGACCGTTTCCAGAAGACGCATGTGATCGTCCGTGTATTCGACTAGTTCCATCGAATAGACTGAAAGAGCGCCGAGCAATCTTTCATCCTTCATCAAAGGCAACGAAGCCATAGAGCGGTATTCGCACTCAGGGTCGAGCGCGACGCCGTCGAAATCCAGTTTCGGGTCAATGCGATTTATCGCGCGGCGATTCGCAAGCGCAAAACCTGTGACGCCTTCGCCCGGCGCAATGCAGCGGTCGCGCAACACCTCAGCATTCTTACCGGCGACGTGCGCTGCCGTTGCATAAGCTTTCAACTCGTCGAAGAGATAAACAACGCATGTGTCGAAGGGGACTACGTGACCGGCCTTGTTGACTACAATTGAGACTGTATCTTCGATGTCTAAGGACGAACTGAAAGTGCGCGCAATCTCGTAAAGAGCATACACCTCTCTGTGCGCGTCCTTTATCTGGTCATAGGCTAGAACCGAAGACGGTCGTTCTTTAGTCTGGTGTATGTCTGCTTCAATGGTCAGGCTCGAATCGCACTCTTCGTCAGTCAATCCATCTTCAAGGCCAAGCTCTGCGATCTCTTCTTCAAAGCGCGAAAGATTTTTCAGGAAGAGTTGGACGACCTTCGGATCAAAATGAGTTTCTGCGCCGCGCAAGAGAAGTGCAATCGCTTCCTCGCGCGTCATGCCGCGACGATATGGGCGATCTTCACGAACAGAATCGAAGCAATCTACGACCGAGATGATGCGCGCCGTGATAGGAATCTCTTCGCCTTTGAGTCCGTCCGGGTAGCCGAGTCCGTTCCACTGTTCATGGTGATGACGAACGATGGGGACGACCGGATATGGAAAATTCACGCGCTCAAGAATCTGCGCGCCGACGACGGTGTGAACCTTCATGCGCTCAAACTCTGCTGTAGTCAATCGCCCTGGCTTATTCAAAATGTGATCGGGCACGGCGAGTTTTCCAACGTCGTGAAGCAGAGCGCCTGCCCTCAATGCCTCAATCTCGCTTGCCGATAGGCCGAAGACTTTGCCCATGCCTGCTGCGTAAATCTGAACGCGGCGAACGTGGCAGTGCGTCGTCTGGTCCTTGGCGTCAATTGCTGTTGCGAGCGCTTCGACCGTTGAAAGATGAAGACGACTCAAGGTGTCTGCCTCGCGCGTCTTCTCGTTGACGCGCTCGAAGAAGACTCTGTAGGTCGCGTAAGTGGCAGCGATGATAGGCACGCCCAGCAGAACATATAGGAAACCGAAAGCAGTGATGGCTCCGTAAATGAGCGCAGCCGTCGAGGACGCGACGATGAAAGTAAAACCGGTCCAGAGTGAGGGAAGCATAGGCTGCGAGCGTGTAGTAGAAGACGCTGCCTGAGATGAAGGTCGTAACGGCCATGATCGCGGGCGAGCCTAACCAGCTAGTGAGCTTCTTCGTCGTCCGCTTCGAGCCTAGAAAAGCATCAACGACGCTCAGCATGACCGCCGCCGGAACGCCCAAAAATATCACGCTCAGGAAAGTGAATGTGTCGCCAACGGTGACGCTCGCGGTCGTGCCCGGAATGCGTATTGGATAACAACCTGTGACGATGACCAGGCTTAAGAGCGCTAGAAACTGCGACCATTCGATGGCGTTGAATTCCATGCACAGACGAAACGCCCATGCGGCGGTAAGCGTGCCTGCGGCAACCATCACGGACCAGTAGATTCTGGCCGGACGATTGTAGTCAGACATCTCTATGAGTTTCACTTCTAAGCGCTCCAGTCTTTCCGCTTTGACCGAGAGTTAAGTAATCGAACCTTCAGGGGAAGAGCCGCTATAAATGCTTTCTAAATAATCATCAAAAATTCTGCTTCAAAAATCAAAGACGACTCTCAAACGAGAAAAGCCCTTCTGCCGAAAGCCTTGGCCGGGGAGCAAGTCCGCTCACGCTTCCGGCAGAAGGACGGGGCAAGGGCGAGCTAAGTGGGCACTCGGCTCGCCTTACTGGGGGTGAGAAGTCCGTCGAGCGATTCCACGTGGCGCACATCGAATCGGGAATCGCTCAAGATTGTCAAATTCGTGCGGCTTGCTCGAACCCCGTGCGGAGGGTCCGAACGGAAACGTCTTTCAACGTCTCCGAAGCCGCGCTACAGTCTATTAACAAGGAGTGTGCCGCGACTGTTTGAACTTGAGTTTGAGAGGCGAAGTCGTGTGAATGTTATGTTTATGAAGAAAGCTGCGTTGGCTTGTGGGTTCAGACTTAACGCTCGGCTGTCAGTGTGACATGTCAAAGTGATTATTCGGTCAGAATTGAGAAGCCACAGATGAACGCGTATGAGCACAGATAATAGAACCGAAAATGAAGGCCGACGGATTTTCATCTCCCTTTTAATCTGCGTTCATGCGCGTTCATCTGTGGCTAGGTTGACAATCTCCAGCAGAGCGATGCACCCTCTCTTTCAATCTTCAAACACGGGGCGGTGCGCTGTTGAGCGAGGCTGTTGACAGGAGTGCAGGGCCGGAGATTCCTTCGGGCTATCTTGAGTTGCTTCGGGGCAATCGAAACTTCCGCCTGCTCTGGCTAGGGCAGGTCGTAAGCCAGCTTGGTGACTGGTTCGACACCATAGCGCTCTACACGCTTCTATCAAAACTCACGACAGATTCCGGGCGCGCGATAGGTCTTCTGCTCGTCGCGCGTTTTCTTCCGAGCTTCATTGTCGGCACGCTCTCAGGCACCGTGGTTGATCGTTTTAGCCGACGCGCGATTATGATCGTCTCAGACTTGATGCGCGCTCTCGTCGTGCTCGGCTTTCTTTTTGTGCGACGCCCCGATCAGGTTTGGATTGTTTATGTCCTCACTGTTCTGCAACTCGTCTTCTCAACATTCTTCGAGCCTGCGAAGACTGCCGTCATTCCGTCAATCGTCGCGGGGCGCGAACTTCTTGCGGCAAATGCAATTGCTTCCGCCACTTGGTCCGTAATGCTTACATTGGGCGCTGCGTTGGGAGGTTTCGTAACCGGATGGTTCGGGACGGACGTTGCGTTCATAGTTGATTCGCTGACCTATCTTGTTTCTGCATGGTTGATCACAAGCGTTCATTTTCCGCGCCGCCCTAAGCGAGTCAAAAGCAAACTCACGCTTGGCAAGGCTACCGGCATCACGGACGCGATTGAAGGAGCGCGTTATGTTCGAGCGCGTCCGCGCGTCTTTGCGCTCCTGATGGTCAAGCCCGCCTGGGGAATGGGCGGCGGAATACTCACTTTGCTCGCAGTCTTCGGCGAGAAAATTTTTCCTGTTGGCAGGAACGCTGCAACCGGCATAGGCATTCTTTACGCTGCGCGCGGAATAGGAACGGCCATAGGTCCGATTGCCATGCGACGCTTCACGGGCGACACGCGCGCCTCTATGCAGAAGGCTATCGGCATAGCTTTTCTAATGGGCGGTGTTTTCTATGCGGCGTTTGGCACGGCTACGAGTTTCGCGCTCGCGCTCGCTCTTTTGATGATCGCGCACATGGGAGGCAGCATTCTCTGGGTCAACTCGACTGTTCTCCTTCAACGCATCGTCGAAGACAACTTTCGAGGCCGCGTCTTCTCAACAGAGCTTGCGCTACTGACATTGACTATGGCCGCGTCGAACTATCTGACAGGAGAACTTCTGGATCGCTTTCACTACTCGCCGCGCATAGTTACAATCGGCATAGGTCTCTTCTTCCTAATTCCGGGCGCGCTCTGGTTTATAACCGAGCGTTGGTGGAACAGAGAGAAAGTTGCAGAAGCAGTTGAAGCCGAAGGCGCAGCTTGAAAAAGAGACAGCCGAAGCCGCTAGATAAGGTGAAGCGAGTTGAGATGGAGTACATCATTGACACAATGAACATGGCCGATTGGGATCAGGTGCGCTCCATCTATATTGAAGGCATCAGGACCGGGCAGGCTACGTTCGAGACGGAAGCGCCCGACTGGGAGAGATGGGACGCGAGCCACTTGCCTGAGTGCAGATTGGTTGCAAGAGCGTGTGAGACAATCGCAGGATGGGTAGCGCTGAGTCCTATCTCAACCAGGAGCGTCTATAGAGGTGTTGTGGAAGTCAGCGTTTATGTTGCAGAGAGTTTCAGAGGTTTGGGAGCAGGCCATGCTCTGCTTGAATCTCTCATAGCTTGTTCGGAGCGGCATGGCATCTGGACTTTGCAGGCCGGGATACTCGCTGAGAATGTTTCGAGCCTCGCTCTTCATCGAAAGTGCGGCTTTCGTGAAGTTGGAAGGCGAGAGCGAATCGGGATGTTGAAGGAAGAGTGGCGAGATGTAATCCTGCTTGAACGCAGAAGCAAGGTCGTGGGAGCAGAATGAAAATAAGAGTCGGAGTGATGGGTTCTGCAAACGACACGCTGCCGGAAGGTGTGTCGGACGCCGTGCGCGAAAAGGCTGAAAGGTTGGGGCGCGAGATCGCCGCGCGTGATTGTCTGCTGCTGACGGGCGCAACAACAGGATTGACTTACATAGTAGCGAAGAGTGCCAGGCTTGTCGGAGCGTTTCATATAGGCATCTCGCCTGCAAGCAATGAGCGTGAGCACAGTGAAGAGTATAAACTTCCGCTCGATTCATGCGAAGCTATAATCTACACGGGCTTCGGCTTGAAGGGACGCAACGTTGTGCTCGTGCGCTCGTGCGACGTGAGCATCTTCATAGGCGGGTCCATTGGCTCGCTCAACGAACTCACAATCGCGCATGACGAAGGGCGCGTGATTGGTTGTCTGACCGGGACGGGCGGAGTCGCTGATGAAGCCGAACGCATCCTTAAACTCTTTCCGAAGAAATCGGAAGCCTGCGTTCTTCACGGCGATGATCCCGCGCGACTTCTAATGGCATGTCTTGAAGCGTTCGATCAAATGAGGAGAGTTTAAGATATGGATTTTGGATTGCGTGATCGCGTGGCGATAGTTGCGGCTGCAAGTAGCGGGATAGGATTTGCTGCCGCGCGTGAGTTGGCGCGTGAGGGCGCGCGTGTGTTTCTTTGCTCTCGTGATGAAGAGCGTTCTAAAGCGGCGGCGTATAAAATTCATCAGGAGACAGGCGCGGAGGTGGTAGGCATTCGCGCCGACGTGACGAGTGATAAGGACGCCGCGCGCTTCGTTCGTCTGGCTGAAGAGAGCGCGGGCCGCGTTGACATACTCGTGACAAACGCTGGCGGCTCGCCCGCTTCTACGTTTGCAGAGACGACTCTTGAGATGTATCGCAAGGCGTTCGAGCTAAACGCGCTCTCTGCCATTCGTCTTGCGCAGCTTGTCGTTCCCGCAATGCGCGAGCGGCGCTGGGGACGCATCGTCAACATCACTTCAATCTCTGTCAAACAGCCTATCAATGGACTTCTTCTCTCAAACACAATCCGCGCAGGACTGACGGGCTGGGCTAAGACTCTTTCAACTGAAGTCGCTGCGGATGGTATCACAGTCAACTCGGTTGCGCCCGGCTACACGCTCACAGAGCGACAGGACGAGTTGGCAGAAGTGCGCGGGCGAGCGAGCGGTAAGACGAAAGAGGAGATGATAGAGATTTGGGCATCAGAGATTCCCATGCGCCGTCTTGCGAACGCCGAAGAGATAGCCGCATCGGTCGCGTTTCTGGCATCAGAGCGAGCGTCGTACATAACGGGCGTGACGTTGTTGGTTGACGGCGGCTGGGTGAGAAGCCTGTATTAAGGATAATGAAATCCCTGCTGAAAATATTCCTGCTGACGCTCGCGTGCATTATCAGCCTGAACGTTAGCGTCTTAACCGAATCGAAGATGCAGAAGAACGACAGACCTCGCGCGCGGGATTTGGGAATCACAGTCGGCATTCTTCCAACAGGTGCGCTCAACGCCATCACTGATGTCGAAGGCGTTCGCGTAGGCCACACGACCGTCATTCGCGGCGATAATATTCGCACAGGGGTTACGGCCATACTGCCGCACGGCGGAAATCCTTTTCGTGAAAAAGTGCCGGGCGCAGTCTTCATCGGAAACGCTTTCGGTAAAATTGCAGGTTCAACTCAGGTGAACGAACTCGGCGAGATTGAAACGCCGATCCTTCTGACCTCAACGCTAAACGTGCCGCGCGTCGCGGACGCAGTTGTTGATTACATGCTCGCACTTCCCGGCAATGAAGATGTGCAGTCAATCAACCCGCTCGTAGCCGAAACCAACGACGGGACGCTCAATGACATACGCAGCCGCCCCGTCACACGCGATGATGTTTTCAGTGCGATCAAAAATGCTAAAGGCGGTGCGGTCGAAGAGGGCGCTGTCGGCGCGGGCACGGGCACCGTTGCGTTCGGCTTCAAAGGCGGCATCGGTACGTCTTCAAGAAAGCTGCCCGCTGCGCTTGGAGGCTACACCGTCGGCGTCCTCGTGCAGACAAACTTCGGCGGCATACTGACGATTAACGGCGCTCCTGTCGGACGCGAACTCAACCGCTATTATCTCAGAGAAGAGTTAGAGAGCGTGCAAGGAAATCGTTCGAGCAGAACAACGGCGAAGCCTTCAAATATGGACGCGGCTGACGGCTCTATCATCATAGTCATTGCGACTGACGCGCCCGTTGATGCGCGCAATCTTCGGCGCATGGCCGCACGCGCGATGCTTGGGTTAGGCCGTACTGGTGCGGCTCAAACGAACGGAAGCGGCGATTACGCAATAGCTTTTTCGACTGCGCCGGAACTCAGAATTCGCGCCGCCTCAAATCCTTCTACAGCATTCGCGCCGCGCTCTCTGAAACTTCTTCCTAACGATGCAATGTCGCCGCTCTTTCTAGCCGTCATAGAAGCAACGGAAGAGGCCATCTACAACTCTCTGTTCCGAGCGAGCGCAATGACAGGCAGAGGCCACACCATAGAAGCTTTGCCGGTTGACCGCACAGTTGAAATACTTCGCAAGCACGGAGCGATTTCGGAGAAGCCTGTTAAATGAGCGACGAGCGAGGCGCGCAGACAGATACGATAGAGGCGCGGCGCATAGAGACTGAGATAGCTGCAAGTGATCTTGACAATCCGTTGTGGATGGCGGCTCGCCCTCTAGTCATCACAAAATATTGGTCGGGAGAAGAAGCGCCCGCCGTGCGTCATGCAGAAGCGCGTCTTCTATGGTCCGACGAAGCATTGTACGTGCGATTCAGTTGCCCGCAGCAAGAGCCTTTGATTGTAAGCGATGAGCCGCAGGCGGAGCGTAAGACGATTGGTTTGTGGGACAGGGACGTGTGCGAGATTTTCATAGCGCCTGACGAGCGTGAGCCTGAGCGTTACTTCGAGTTTGAGGCAGCGCCGACGGGCGAGTGGGTTGACCTTGCAATCAAGTGGACGCCGCACGAGCGATTGACTGACTGGGAGTTCAATTCGGGAATGACGGCAGCGGCGCGCATACTCGAAGACGGCATCACGATTTCAATGCGCGTCCCTTGGAAGTCTCTTGGCCGCAAGCCGCAAGCAGGCACGCGCTGGCGCGCAAATCTCTTCCGCTGCGTCGGCACGGGCGCAACGCGCGGCTACCTGGCCTGGCAACCGACCCGCACCGAAAAACCCAGCTTTCACCTGCCCGAAGCATTCGGCGAGATTAAGTTCGTATGATGAACTGAAAGCATAAAGCTTCTGTTTTTCATTCGTCGTTAAGTGTTGCGGCGTTCATCGTTTCAATGTGCGCGTTGAATCGCTCGCGGTCATCGTTGCTCATCCTCTCTATCTGCACTCCTACCAGATAGCCTGTGTCGGCTGCATCTTCTAAGGGAGTGTAGCGGACGGGCGTAGCCTCTATTTCGACCGGGCCGCCGGGAAGTTTGAGCTTGATTTGAACCCTTCGACCATCGCCCGTAATGTAATTGCCGCCTATGTGAATCGCCTGCACTATGAGTGCGAGGCCGGTGGCGCTGATGTCGCGCGTGTAGCCCGTAAGTTTCAATGATTGTCCAGACATTTTCGCGCCCGCCTTCGCAACCGAAGCGCTCAATGCGATTTCAACTTCAAGTCGCGTTCGGTATCTGGGAGCACGACGGCGATTGCCTACGAACTCGCGCAGACGACCCGCAATGGAACGTATGAACTCAGGCATTACGCTCTTAACCTCACGAAAACAGTGACAGCCCTTCCTTGCTGTACGGGTTTCCAGAGAGAGTGTCGGGAGAGCGAAACTTCAAATCATCAGGGAACTTCATTTGAGGAGGACACAAGGGCGCAGATGGCCTTTCAAACGGGGACTCGACACATTGTAAAGCAGTGAATAGTGAAAAGTGAATAGTTAATAGTTAAAAACATCTATTCACTATTCACTTTTCACTACTCGTTCTTGACAAAACCGCTGGCATCGCATTCAATTCTTAAGGGCATCAATTTAGGGCGATAATGTAGCCCCGCCTTGTGCCGTCAAATTCAAGAAAAAGTCGCCTGCCACTTTTACCTTTTTACTTTTACCTTTCAGATGTTGTCTCCTTCAGCCACAGCCGCAAGCGCCGCTACGCTTCTAATCGTCGATGACGAAGCGAGCGTGCGTCGCCGACTGCGCCAGATTTTCGAGGGCGCAGGGCACAGGACCATTGTCGCCTCTGATGCTCCAAAAGCGCTCAGCCTGCTTCACAAAGAGCATTGCGACCTTGTAATTCTGGATGTGGAGATGCCCGGCGTTGACGGACTCACGCTCTGTCGTCTCTTGCGCGCCAACGCTGCCACGAAGCAGTTGCCCGTAGTCATCTTCTCTGCCAAAGACGACGAGAATCGTAAAGTGGAAGCCTTCGCAGCGGGCGCAGACGACTTTATAGTCAAGCCTTCGACGCCGCGCGAGATTCTAATGCGCGTGAGCGCGCACCTTGAAACTGCGCAGCGTGAGTGGGCGCTCGTAGGCAGCAATCTTGAGTTAAGGTTTCTGTCGGATTTGGGAAGAGGATTGCTGCGCGCTCTCGATACGGAACAGGTCGTTCGACACGTTGCGGGCGCGACGTTCGAGGGAACAGGCGCAGCACTCTGCGCAGCCGCGCTGAACGTAGGACAGGATCAATTCGCCGTCTGCACATTTGATCGTGAGGGAAGCGCCGAAGACGCTTCGCTCGTTCACATGGACCGGCTGAAAGAGTTGCTTCAATCCTCTGCTTCTTCGACCTCAGCGCTGCTTGAGGATCGAGCGAGCTTTCTCTTGCGTGATGATGAGCATCGCGTTGAGTATGCCGCGCCGCTGCGCTTCGGCGGTCGGGCGAAGGGCTTAATCGTCGTAGGCTTCGATCAAGTGAGCGATTGCGGAGAAACTCAGGCGCGCCTTGTTGATGCCGCAGCGCAACAGGCCGCCTTAGCCTCACACGTTGCGATGCTCTATCAAGCCGCGCGAAAGTCTTCCGCGACCTTAGCTATAGAGGTGGAGCGCCGCACGGCAGAAGCTGAAGCGCAGCGCCGCTTTATAGAAGCGATCATTGATAGCCTTCCGCTCTCGCTCTATGCTGTTGACCGCGACTATCGAATCGTTGCGTGGAACAGGAATCGAGAGCTAGGCGGGCAGGGCATCCCGCGCGGAAGCGCCATTGGTCGAAACATCTTCGATGTTCTGACCAGACAGCGGCGCGACGTGTTAGAAGCCGAGTTTGCACGAGCCTTCGAGACGGGCGAGATTGAACGCATAGAGCAGGAGACTACGGACGCAAACGGCGATACGCACCACTGGCTCGTCAGCAAGATTCCAATGCGAGCGGGAGGAGGCCATGAAGTCACGCACGTCATCACGGTCGGCGAAGACATTTCCTCGCGCGTCGAAGCCAACCGCGCCGTTGCGCGTGCTGAAAAGTTGGCCGCAGTCGGACGACTCGCCGCGGGTGTAGTGCATGAGATTAACAATCCGCTTGCGACTATCTCTGCCTGCGCCGAAGCCCTCGAATCACGTTTGGGCGAAGGCGCGTTCGATGCTTCGCCCGAAGTCGAAGACCTGCGCGAGTATCTTTCATTAATTCGCAGCGAGGCTTTTCGCTGTAAATCAATCACGAACGGCCTGCTCGATTTCAGCCGCACGCGCGCAGGCGAGCACTTGCCTGTCAGTATCTCAGAAGTTATAAATTCTGCTGCGCGCCTTGTTGCGCACCAGAAGCGCGGCGCTTCGATAGAGATTCAGGTTGAGGCGGAAGATGATCTAAACTTAGTCTCCGGTGATGAGGGACAATTGCAGCAGGCCGTGATTGCACTCGCAACGAACGCGATTGACGCCATGCACGACGGCGGGCGCTTAACATTTCGCGCTCATAATGAAAATGGCAGCGTGTTAGTAGAAGTCTCGGATACGGGGCACGGGATTGCGCCTGAGAATCTGACGAAAATCTTCGACCCATTCTTCACGACGAAGGAGATAGGGCGCGGCACAGGGTTAGGACTTGCGGTCTGTTATGGTATTGTTTCTGAGCACGGCGGACGATTAGACGTGCAATCAACGGTTGGAGCGGGAACGACCTTCACAATTTCGCTCCCCGCAATAAAAGAAGAGTAGATCGGTTTTCAGTTTTCAGCACGCGGCTGAAGCAAGAACTGAAAACTGAAAACTGAAAACTGATATGAACGAAACGAAGGGTGCGCGACTTCTAGTTGCCGAAGACGAAGCGAATCTGCGGCTTGTCATACAGAAGGAGTTGCAGCGTCTGGGCTATCGCGTGGACGTTGCGCCCGATGGCGAGGCCGCGCTAAGGCGATTAGAAGAGGGCAACGTTGACGTGCTGCTCTGCGACATAAACATGCCGCGCATGGACGGCATGGAACTCCTGCGCCGCGTTCACGAGCGACCCAATCCGCCCGAAGTCATAATGCTCACGGGCCACGCCACAGTCGAGACTGCGATTGAGGCTATGAAGTTGGGCGCTTACGATTATCTCTCGAAACCCTATCGCATCACGGAACTCGATGCTCTAGTCAAACAGGCCACTGAGAAGCGACGGCTTCGAGTTGACAATCAACGTCTGCGCCAGCAACTCGCGCGTCAATCTCAAATGCCTGAGATTGTTTCAGTCTCCGACGCCATGCGCGAAGCCTTGCGTCTGGTCGAGCGCGTAGCGCCCTCCGACGCATCAGTTCTAATCACAGGCGAGTCGGGCACAGGTAAGGAACTCATTGCGCACGCCATTCATCGTCTATCAAGCCGCGCGGACGCTTCCTTCATTGATCTCAACTGCGCTGCGTTTCAGGAATCATTATTGGAAAGCGAACTCTTCGGCTACGAAGCGGGCGCGTTCTCAGGAGCGAAGGGTCGCAAGCTTGGATTGATAGAATTAGCGGATGGCGGCACGCTCTTTCTCGATGAAGTCACAGAGTTGCCTACGCAGTTGCAATCGAAACTTTTAAGAGCGATTGAGACGCGCACATTCTACCGCGTTGGCGGCGTGCGCAAAGTCGAAGTCAACGTGCGAATCGTCGCAGCGACTAACCGCAATCTTGATGAGGTCGTAGGCGACGGACGTTTTCGCGCGGACCTTCTATACCGCATCAACGGCTTCCAGATTTCGCTCACACCCTTGCGCGAGCGCCCCGAAGACATAGAGCCGCTTGCGCGCCACATGCTGAAGCAGGTTGGCGGCGCGAATCCGCCTGAACTAACGCCCGAAGCTCTCGCAGCCCTTCGCGCCTACAGTTGGCCCGGCAACGTACGCCAACTCAGGAACTGCCTTGAGCGCGCAGTCCTACTAGCCAACGACAGCCGCATAACCTTGGGCGAACTTCCGCCCGAAGTCGCGCGCCCCGCTCAGTCGCCCGTAGCCTTAGCCGCAGGCGATTCATCCGCAGCCGCAGGCGCATACTCCGCGTCCGCCGCATCGTCGCCCACTTCCTTACGCGAAGTCGAACGCCAGCAAATCCTCGCAGCCCTCGAACAGACCAACTGGCACAGAGGCAAGACCGCAGAGCTTCTGGGCATCTCGCCTTCTACACTCTACCGCCGCCTGCGCGACTACAATTTGGAGCGGCGAGGCTGAAGTAAGGTGCTAGACTTTCGGTAATGGGTCAGTTTGAAATATGAGTTCAGATATTCATCGAACTGTTCACCGCAGAGGCGCAGAGAGCGCAGAGATTACGCAGAGAGTCTTTCTCTGCGCTATCTCCGTGTCCTCTGCGTCTCTGCGGTGAATTCATTTTCCAAACTGACCCACTACTTTGAAATAGCATCGCTTGACAACCGCCTCGCACTCAATCGAAGATACTAGTTGATATTCAGAAGAAGCCATACGGACTCCCGCCGTTGCCGAACCGGGCAAATTTCGGCTTCCGGCGCGTTCAAAAGTTCAGTGAATGAACCCGAGACACACGCGCGCTACTTCAGTAGATAATCCAGGAGAAATGATGAAAGTCCGCCGAACCCTCTACGTGCGCTCGCTAAAACTCTTCTGCGTGGCTTTGTTCTTCGCGCTCGCGGGCGTGATGTTTCTATCGCGCTTCAAAGCAGATGCGGGGAGCAATGCGAAGAATCTGGCTGCGATAGAGAACCTTCCTGCTGAAAACAAGCCGCCGGAAATGGATGAGGTTAGATTTAAGCGCGCAGGTCTAGGCCAGCGCATCTTCTTCGGCATCGCCGTGATTGATGAAGAGGAAGACGACGTGCGCGTTGAGATGACGCAGAAGCCTGCGTCCGCGAAGTATGACGAGAAGACTCTGACGGTTGATTGGACGCCGCGAAAGACGGATGGCAAGGTCGGACAGTTCGCAGTTCGCATCACGGAGTATCCGCGCGACGGCAGCGCGCCGCGAACTTCTGTCAAAACTTTCAGCATCGCAATAGAGCCTAAGCCCGTCGAGTTGCCCAGTGTGCCGCCGTCATCAATGGCCGTCGAAACTCTAATCTCTATCACAGACCCGGAGCGGCTTGCTTCGGCGAACGCGCGCTGGCCTATCATTGCCATGTTTGATCGCATCGCCTCGATTGAAGCGAGCAAGCAAGCGACGCAGACCAACGGCATTCAACCAACGACGGGCGCGAATCTCTTCCATGATGCTCTGAAAAACTTGGCCGCGCTTCATCACAACGAAGAGATTGACCCCGATAGTCCTAAGTTCAATCCGCAGTGGAAGGCAGAAAACTGGCGGCTGATAATGGTCCGCCCGCGCGTCAACAAGCGTATCTTTGAACTACGCCTCGTCTATCGAAACGTTGTCGCGCCGCAGCCAGTTTACCTTATGCCGCGCATGAGAATCATTCGCATGAAAGACCCGGACCTGAATGCCAACGACGATGCGCGCCAGAAGAACAATCTAGCTTTTGCAAAACTCTTTCACGACGCATTCTTCGACGGCGCTGATCTCAAACCTTTCGTCGCAAATGATAAGAAGAGTTACGGCGATGCGCTCGCGGACTTCATCTCAAGCGTTGTCAACTACAGCGACAAGGATGATCCGAAGATGCAGGCTAACTTCGCAGCGCTTCCGCACAACGCTCGTCTTGGCGGCGACGATAAGCTGGACGCGAAGGGTCGTTACCTGCGCGGCGATGGTTGGGCGTTGGGCGTTATGAAGATCGTGCCTGTGGATAGAAACGGTCAGAAGGTTCTGGCCTTCAGCAATCTTCCGATTGACGGCTTTGCCACGAGCATAAAGCCTACGCCGGACGGCATGGGCGTCCATCGCGTGCCTGCGCCTGCGTTCGATCCCAAAAGCGCCTCTTTCATCAAGGGCTTCGATAAGCTGGTTGACGTAGAAAACTTCGCGGGCATCCCGGACGAGCATGACGCTGCGGCAGTCACACCAAGCATGATTGACTCGTCGCACTTCGCGCTCAATTACAAAGAGAAATATATGGTTGCGGAAACAGCTTTGCGCGACCCGCGCCGTCGCCTAATGGAAGAACGCGGGATGACCTGCATACAATGTCATGTGCGCAACTTCGATGAAGGCGACTACTTGAATCCGGGCGTTAAGAATCCGAAGGAGGGAAGCCAGGGCACTGCGCGCGACATCCCTCGCCTCTTCTTCGTCATTACGCCCGATGAAAAGCGCAGCGAATTCTTCCGTCGCAATGAAGAGGAGCAGTTGGGAAACCTGAAAGGCGTCATGCGCGATTATCTAAACATAAAGATCAACATCGAATCGCCCCTAGCATCCGATTGGCCTTTCAAGACAAAGACCGGAAGAAGCTGAAAAGAATAGTTACGAGTTTAGAGTTTCGGGTTTCGAGTTGAAGGAGCAAACCCGAAACTCTAAACTCGTAACTCGTAACTGACGTTATGGCCGTTGCTACTCCTCGAAATCCTGCATCACCAACAAGGGCACTGCCGCTTGCGGATAGAAAACCGCGCGAGGCTGATGCTGAATGGTGGGTTGAACCTATCAAGTGGGTCGCGCTCGCAGTCTTCATAGCCGTTCCTCTCTTCGCTCACATGGAGATGATAGAGCCAATAGCCGGGCGAATCGTCTGGACCGTCGTTGTCGCAGGGATTCCTCTCTTCATAGTTTTAATTGGCTATCATCGCTGGCGAAGACTTTGCCCTCTGGCTTTTTTCGCACAGATTCCGGTCCGCCTGAAACGTCCGGGCATACTGAAAGCGCAGCCCTGGCTCGAAAAAAATTATTACTATGTCTCGTTCGCGGTCTTCTTCTTCTCGCTCTGGGTTCGATTG
>QHXM01000131.1:0-4344 GCA_003222945.1 Acidobacteriota bacterium | reverse complement strand
ACGAACGGCGACGGCCACGCCATCTCGGCCTTCTTCGTGATGATCGCGTTTGCGGCGCTCATCTTCGGCGTCTTCTACACAGGGAAAACGTGGTGCAACTACATCTGCCCGCTATCATTCATAGAAAAGATTTACACTGAGCCGCATGGCCTCAGAGAGACGGAGAACTCGCAGTGCACGAAATGTACGGCCTGCAAGAAATCCTGTCCAGATATAAACGAAGAGAACGGCTACTGGAAAGAGATTGGTTCGCGCGCCAAACGCTTTGTCTATTTCGCTTTTCCGGGGCTGGTCTTCGGCTTCTATTTTTATTACTACATGCAGGCCGGAACGTGGGACTACTATTTCAACGGCGCGTGGACAAAACAAGCTGGCGTCGCGCACTGGGCTTTCATGCCTGGATACAATGCGGAGACTGCGGGCTTCTTCTTCTGGTGGAGCGTGCCGCGCGCCGTCGCTTCTGTTCTGACGTTGGCCGCTTGCGCGCTCTTAAGCTACATACTTTTCTCTATTCTTGAGCAACCCGTCGGAAACTTTCTACGTCGGCGCGATGCGGAGATTGAAGCGGGGCGCGTTCGCCACGTGATGTTCACGATTGCTGCATTCACAGCCTTCGTCACCTTCTACACCTTTGCTGGCGCGCCTACGCTCTGGCGTGCGCCATGGGCCGTGCCGCATCTATTCCTGCTGATTGTGGTCCTGACGGCGACGCTCTACATGGCTCGCCGCATACGCCGCCGTCAGGCCACGTTTGCCGAAGAGACTCTGGCTCGCAACGTAATCAAACGCTGGGAGTGGACTGATAAGCCGCCGCGCGATCTGCACGAGGCGTTTCTAATCCACAGCATCAGAACGCGCGAGAGCACTAAGGATGCTGCGAAGGTTCTGGACATCTACAAGGATGCAGTGCGCGAAGCCATTGCAAACGGTTTCGTGACGCGCGCAGAGGTGCAGATGCTCGAATCCCTTCGCAACCAGTTGCAGATTAAGCAGGCGGACCACGACAAGATCATGGCCGCGCTCGCAGATGAGGAGCGCGCTCTCCTTAGCGATCCTACGAAACAGATTTCCGCAGAGAAGCGCCTGCAGCTCGAAACCTATCGTCGCGCTCTTGAAAACTATCTTGAACGAGTGCTCGCGGCCTCCGGCACTTACGATGATAGCTTCATAGTTCAGTTGCGCTCGGAGTATCGCGTGACCCGTGAGGAGCACGCCGCCGTTCTTCAGGAGGTCTTAGGCGAAGACCGGGAGATGGCTGCGCGCCTGGCAGAACAAGCCGCCGTCATAGAGCGCGCGGCACAGACGATTTCTGCGTTAGAGCTTCAGCCTGGCCCTACGCATGATTTTCTAAAAGAACTTCTGCGCCGCAGACGCTCGCGCGCAGTTGATAGCCTTGTGCGCGGCCTGAGTTTTATGATCGAAGAGAATACCGGCCAGACGGTTCGTGAGGGACTCTTCAGTTCGGATTTGGGCGAGCGCGAGTCCGTCATCGAAAGACTTCAATCTGTAGTAGCGCCCGCGATTGGCGAGCGACTTCTCTCAACATACAGAGAGACTGTGCTCACAGAATCATCAATGCCGACTCTGACCGATATGCTTTATGCGCGCACGAGCAGCACAGACCCGTACATACGAGCCACTGCACTCTACGCTCTGGGCGAACGAGGCACTGCAAGCGTTGAGCTATTGACGCGCATGAGCGCGGACGAGCACGAGCTTGTGCGCGAGACTGCGCTTCATCTGAAAGAGAGCGGCGGACGCGACACGAACGAGCATCGTCAACTCATCACAATTGAGAAGATGATCGCGCTTCGCTCTGCTCCAATCTTCTCAAGGATTGCGCCAGAAGGTTTGGCGGAACTTGCGCGCGCAAGTCTTGAAGATGAGTACGCACCGGGCGAGACATTATGCAAAGAAGGTGAGCCGGGCAACGAAGTCTTCATACTGCTCGCTGGCGAGGTAAAGATTACGAAGCACGAGCCGGACGGCGAACGATTCATAGGAACTGAGAAGGCCGGAGGCTTCATAGGCGAGATGGCCGTGCTTGATCCTGCGCCGCGCTCTGCCACACTCATTGCTGGAGACACAGGCGCACGCGCACTGCGCTTGAACGGCGACGCCTTCCGCGACTCTCTGAACCGCGACCCGACGATAGCCGCGAGTGTGATTAGAACGCTCGCACAAAGGTTGCGAAGACAGTAGAAGAGCAAATGATGAATGATGAACGCTGAATGAAAAGCAGAAGACTTGTCTTTCATTCAGCGTTCATAGTTTCTCTGTATTTGTCGGGTATCTGGACGGCGCGGCGCGTGTCTAAGTTCATGGCAACGTGGACCTGAATTGAGAGAGCGCAAAGAGTCTCGTCGTTCACGCGCTTGATGCTGTATTCAAAGGCAACGGAGCTTTGCCCGATGCTCTTGACCGACATCTCAATTTCAACTTCATCACCATACACTAGCGGCACGAAGAACTCCGCCCTCGCGCTCACAGTTGGAAAACCTATTCGCTCATCTGCCATCAACTTCGCGTAGCTGATTCCGCAACGTTCCGCAAAGAACTCTTCCATAGCTACGTGGCAGTAATGAAAGATGACAGGATAATAAACCAACCCCGCCGGGTCACAGTCTCCGAAGCGAATCTTTATGCGCGTGACAAAAGACATAGATGGGTGTCAGGTGACAGGTGTCAGGTGCCGGTGAAATGTTTTTACTGACACCCGGCACCCGACACCTGTCACCCGCTCTTCAGTTTCTTCCTATCAATCTTGCCTCTATCATTCTTCGGCAATGACGAAACGAATTCTATCCGGCGCGGATATTTGTAGAGCGCGAGTTTTGATTTGACGAAACCTTTTATCTCCTCAGAGAGTTCTTCCGAAGCTTCGGCGTGCGGGCGAAGGACGATGAAGGCTTTGGGTTTGATTAGACGGTCGCCTGCGTCATGGCCTATGACGGCAGCTTCCATCACGGCTTCGTGTTGGAGCAGGCAGTTCTCAATCTCTGCCGGAGCGACGAAGACGCCTGAGACTTTCAGCATGTCGTCCGTGCGACCGTGATACCAGTAGTAGCCTTCCCGGTCCACATGAAACTGATCGCCCGTCGTGCACCAGTCGCCTGCGAAAGTCTCTTTGGATTTTTCGTGCGCGTTCCAATAGCAGAGCGCCGCCGAGTCGCCCTTGATGCGTAAAGTTCCCATCTCGCCCGTCGGAACTTTCTTTCCTTCTGCGTCAACAATCTGCGCGTCGTAGCCTTCGACAATTCGTCCCAGACTTCCGGGTTTCACATCTTTGGGACGATTCGTTATGTAGATATGAAACATTTCGGCAGAGCCTATGCCGTCGCAGATTTCGACTCCGAAAGTTTCCACCCAGCGCATGTAAAGCTCAATGGGCAGAGCCTCGCCAGCCGAGTAGCAGAAGCGCAAAGAGTTGATGTCGCGCTCCGCGCCGCCTTCCATGTTGAGCATAGCATTTATCATCGTCGGCACTGTGGTCAGGATTGTCGGACGGTAGCGCTCTATCACTTCAAACATCTTTTCGGGCGTGGAGCGTTCCGCAAAGAGCGCGGTCGCGCCGCCAACCGCGAAAGGGAAGAGAAGATTCGTGCCCGTAGCGTAGCCGAAGAAGAGTTTAGGCACAGAGACAGTCAAATCGTTTTCATTGACACCCATCGTGCGCTTGGCAAAGACTTCCGTGTTGTAAGGAAGATCGTGTTGAAGATGAACAGCGCCCTTCGGATGCCCGGTCGAGCCGGAAGTGAAAAGCCATATGGCAATGTCGTCGCAGTGCGTGTCTGCGGGCGTGCAAGTCTCAGATTGAGCGTTGACCGCTTGCTCAAACGAAAGAAAACGCCCGCACTCATCTCCTACGACGAGAGCCTGCCGCAAGTAGCGAGCATCCTTCGCCGCCTCTTCAAAATTTTTCAATAGCGATTCGTGAATGACTGCGGCGCGTGCGCGCGTGTAGTCCAGATAATACTTGTAATCTTCTGCGGGCAGGAGCGGATTGACCATAGTGATGACCGCTCCCGTGCGACTCGCTCCGAACCAGGTCCATACGAACTCAGGGCAATCGGGCAGGACAATCAACACGCGGTCTTCAATCTCAACGCCAATCTCTCTGAGCGCATTGCCCGCGCGGTTGGACATTCGCACAGCGTCGCCGTAAGTGTAGGTCTTGTCCTCGAAGTAAAGACAGGTCTTCGTCTCGCGCCCTTCCTTTATGTTGTGATAGAGAAAGTAGTCGGCCATGTTGAATTTTTCAGTAAAACTAATAGTCATTGTGGCTAAACATCAAGCATAAGGAGCGGCTATGAAACTATATTGCCCTAGTGTCAAAGGCAGGCC
>QHXM01000019.1 GCA_003222945.1 Acidobacteriota bacterium | reverse complement strand
AGTGTCGCAGAATGGCGGCGCTTATGCTGACCTGGTTGGTGGTGGCGGATCATCACAATGGACAACGAGCGGCAACAATATCTTTTACAATGTCACCGATGGGAATGTCGGTATCGGAATAAGCAATCCAACCGCCAAGCTACATGTCGTTGGGGATAATGGAACAGCCGCAAACCCTGGGTCGGGTGGGACTGCGCCTCAAGCGCTGAACATAGTGGGCGGCGTTGGTGGTTCTGGAACTGTCAATGGTGGTGGTGGCTCATTTATAAGTATCGCTAGTGGCAATGGTGGAAACTCATCCGCCCCTAATAACACCGGCGCGCAGGGCGGTATTGCCGGACAATTGAGTATTACAGGCGGCACCGGTGGAACTGCAAATAATCTCGGTAATCTTGGCGGGCAGGGCGGTAACGTCACGGTTCAAGCAGGTCCGGGCGGCCCTTCCCAAAGTGGCACTGGCGGGCCTGGCGGCCAGCTTATACTTGACGCTGGTGCCCCAGGATTGAGTGTCAATGGTAATAATGGCACTCCAGGCGGCATGGAAGTCGGTGGTAGCCTTACCAATGTAGGCATCGGCACACTATCGTCCTACGCAGCCGGCGCAGCGAAACTCCAAGTCCAGGGCACTATCAGTCTTCAAGCGCTGGGTGGCTCAGGCCACGCACTATGCATTAACACGTCAACGTTTATTATCGTGGACTGTAAGGCATCAAGTCTGAAATACAAGAGTCAGATTCGGCCTTATGGTATCGGCTTGAACGTCATAGAACGGTTGCGACCAGTCAGTTTCAGGTGGAAAGAGACCGGAGAGCTGGACTTCGGGCTGGTGGCCGAAGAGGTCAACAAGGTCGCGCCGCGCTTGAACACCTACACAAACAAAGGCGAAGTGGATGGTGTACGCTATGATCGTCTGGCGGTTGTGCTGATTAACGCCATACAGCAGCAACAAGCGCAGATTCGGCAACAGCAGCAGCAGATTCAACAGTTGAAACAGATGGTCTGCAAGAATCATCCGAGGGCAAAGACCTGTCAAGGTCAGGTCAGGTAGCCCCTGTTCTTTTGACAATGATGCTTCAACCTTTAAGGCTGAGGGCTACAACGCAAATTGTAGCCCTCTTTTTAATAAGGGCAAGTTCAAATCTGCTAACAACGCCCTTTTCAAGCTAATCACAACTCGTTTATCCTACCTTCGTTAAGATAACAGATTAGAGCTACTGCTTTTTCAGGCCGTCTATGACTCAACCGAAAATTATTCGCGCGCCGCGCGGCGTGAAACTAAACTGCAAGGGCTGGCATCAGGAGGCCGCGCTGCGCTGTCTGATGAATAACCTTGACCCGGAGGTTGCGGAACGCCCGCAGGATTTGATCGTCTATGGCGGGTCGGGGCGTGCTGCGCGCAACTGGGCCGCGTTCGACGCGATTGTCAGGGAGTTGCAGCAGTTAGAAAATGATGAAACGTTGCTCGTGCAATCCGGCAAGCCCGTCGCAGTCTTTCGCACGCACGAGTACGCGCCGCGCGTGCTCATAGCAAATTCAAATCTGGTGGGCGCGTGGGCTACATGGGAAAATTTCAATGAGCTTGAACGAAAGGGTTTGATGATGTACGGGCAGATGACTGCGGGCAGTTGGATTTACATTGGCACGCAGGGCATCGTGCAGGGAACGTTTGAGACATTTGCTGCGATGGCCGACAAACATTTCGGCGGAAACTTGTCGGGCAAGCTACTCGTCTCCGGCGGCATGGGCGGAATGGGCGGCGCGCAACCGCTCGCAGCAACTCTTAACGGCGCAGTCTTTCTTGGGATTGATGTTGACCGTGCGCGTATTGAGCGTCGTGTTCGCACAGGCTACTGCGACCGCCTCGCGCTCGATTTAGATGAAGCGTTGCGCATCTGCGAAGACGCGCGCGAGCAGGGGCGCGCTACGTCCGTCGGGCTTGTGGGCAATTGCGCAGAAGTGTTGCCTGAGATTGTCGAGCGCGGAGTTGAAGTTGATGCCGTGACGGACCAGACGAGCGCGCACGATCCTTTGAACGGTTACGTGCCCGCAGGTTTTAGCCTAGAAGAGGCTGAAGAGTTGCGCCAAAGCGACCTGATAGCTTACGTCGAACGTTCAATGCAATCAATGGCGCGTCATGTCGAAGCCATGCTCGCTCTCAAACACGCGGGCGCAATCGCTTTCGATTACGGAAACAACATACGCAAGCAGGCTTTCGACGCAGGCGTCCGCGAAGCTTTCGAGATTCCCGGCTTCGTTCCCGAATACATACGCCCGCTCTTCTGCGAAGGTAAAGGTCCGTTTCGATGGGTCGCTCTTTCAGGTGAAGCGGAAGATATACGCAAGACCGATGATCTCGCGCTCGAACTCTTTCCAGAAGATAAGACTCTGAATCGCTGGTTGACGCTCGCACGCGCCCGCGTGCAGTTTCAGGGACTGCCCGCGCGCATCTGCTGGCTAGGTTACGGCGAGCGCGCAGAGATGGGCGAGAGGATCAACGATCTTGTGAAGCGCGGCGAGTTGAAAGCGCCCGTAGCGATTGGCCGCGACCATCTTGATACTGGAAGCGTCGCGTCGCCTTTTCGAGAGACTGAAGGAATGAAGGACGGCTCTGATGCAATCGCAGACTGGCCTATCCTGAACGCGCTTCTGAACACAGCGAGCGGCGCAAGCTGGGTCTCGTTTCATCATGGCGGAGGCGTCGGCATAGGTTACTCGCTGCACGCAGGACAAGTCTCTGTCGCGGACGGGACAGATGAAGCGGCGCGCCGACTTAATCGAGTGTTGACAAACGATCCCGGTCTTGGTGTCGCGCGCCACGTTGACGCAGGTTATGAAGAGGCCATTGAGACTGCGATTGAGAAAGGCATCAACGTTCCTATGTTGAATGAAGGCGAGGCAACAAGCGAATGAAGAGACGGGCGAGCGCACTACTTTTAATCCTTCTTCTTTCACTCGTCGCTTACGGTCAGGACACATTAAGTGTTAGTGTCGAGACCGTTCAGTTCAGGAGCAAGCTTGTTGGCGCAACCTTACCTTACAGCGTCGTGCTTCCCTCAACTTATAAAATCGCAGGGCACGGCTCGCTTCGTTATCCGGTCCTTTATCTACTGCACGGTCTGGCGGGCCACTACGACAACTGGCTATCGAAGACGAAGCTGAAGGATTACGCAGCCGCTTATCAAATGATTATCGTCACGCCCGAAGGCAACGACGGCTGGTACACGGACAGCGCGACCGTGCCGACAGACAAGTATGAGTCTTATATCATGGAAGAGTTGATACCGGATGTTGAGAGTCGCTACCGCACAATCCGTGAGCGCGAGGGGCGCGCCGTAGCGGGGCTTTCAATGGGAGGCTACGGCGCTCTGAAGTTTGGCGTGAAGTATCCAGAAAAATTTATCTTCGCTGCTTCTATAAGCGGCGCTCTTGATCCGACCGTGCGATCCGATGCGAACCCGCGAAACATCTGGAGCTTTCTGCGCGCTTCAGTCATGCAGACCTTCGGCGCTCCCGATAATCCTGTGCGAGCGGCAAACGACCTGCAAAAGCTTGTCAGAGATTTGCCATCTCAACAAATCGCATCGCTTCCCTTCTTCTATCTTGACTGCGGGACTGAGGACGGCTTTATCACGACGAATCGTGAGATGGCTACAATCTTTCTCGAACGAAAAATCCGGCACGAGTTCAGAGAATTGCCGGGCACTCATAGCTGGGCTTACTGGGACAGCCAGGTGCAGGAAGTCTTGAAACTCGCCGCGCGAAAGATGGGCCATGCGACGGCAGAATCCAAGCCCGCGCTGCGGACCGTAACGATTTACTGAGAGACCAAAGCTACTGAGAGATAACATTATCAGTTAGAACATTCGGAGACCCGCTTGCTTAATTTCGCTATTCAAACCGCACGCGACGCCGGACGAATTTTAGTCGAACGCTTCGGGCGCATCACTCAGATTTCAAACAAGGGCGAGATTGATCTTGTGACGGAATCGGACCTTGCCGTCGAACGCTTCATCATAGACCGCGTCAAATCTCACTACCCGCGCCACGCAATACTCGCAGAGGAATCGGACGCATCCGGCGTCAAGCACGAAGGCCAGAGCGATCTGAAGTGGATCATAGACCCGCTTGACGGCACTACGAACTACGCGCACGGCTATCCGACTTTCTGCGTCTCAATTGCGCTTGAGCGTGATGGTCGCATTGAGCTTGGAGTCATCTATGATCCGATGCGCGATGAGATGTTCGCGGCAGAGCGTGGCGAGGGAGCTACGTTGAACGGGCGTCGCATATGCGTCTCTGAGATTGATGATCTTAATAGCGCTATGCTCTGCACGGGCTTTCCTTATAACGTGCGCGAGATGCGGGATTTCGCGCGCCACTT
>QHXM01000130.1 GCA_003222945.1 Acidobacteriota bacterium | reverse complement strand
GTTGACGGCGGATTGCAGGATGGGTTTTTGAGATAAACGTCTGTTGGGGAATTACAATGGCAAAGAAGTTTGAGATTGATGACGGGTTCATAGCCGAGCAGAACGAGAAGGCGCGGAGTTGGGTCGAAGAGGACTACGATGCTCTCGCCAAAAAGCTGAATCGTCAGGACGTTGGCATCGAAGACCTGGTTGAGCGTGCGCGCGACTTTCGCGTAGCCGTTCCGTCGTGGGGCGTCGGCACAGGCGGCACACGCTTCGCGCGTTTTCCGGGCGAGGGCGAGCCGCGCGACATCTACGAAAAGTTGGAAGACTGCGGGGCAATCTTCAAGCTGGTGCGCTCGACACCCGGCGTGTCGCTTCACATCCCCTGGGACAAGCCAAAGGACGCGGACGAGTTGCGCTCCTTCGCAAAGGCGCGCGGCCTGCATTTTGATGCTATGAACTCGAACACGTTTCAGGACCAGCCCGGACAGCCATTCTCTTACAAGTTCGGCAGCCTCACGCACCCGGACAGAGCCGTGCGAGAGCAGGCCATAGAGCACAACATCGAGTGCATAGAGATTGGAAAGACTTTAGGCTCGAAAGCGCACACGGTCTGGATAGGCGACGGCGGAAACTTTCCGGGCCAGCAGCATTTTCGCCGCGCGCTCGAACGATACCTCGAAAGTATGCGCGAGATTTACAAAGCTGTGCCGGATGATTGGCGCTTGTTCATAGAGCATAAATTTTATGAGCCTGCCTTCTACTCAACGGTCATCAACGACTGGGGCACGAGCTACTATTGCGCGCGGGAACTTGGTCCGAAGGCGTGCTGTCTGGTTGATTTGGGGCATCACGCGCCGAACGTCAACATAGAGATGATCGTCGCGCGCTTGATTCAGTTCGGTAAACTCGCAGGCTTTCACTTCAACGATTCAAAGTACGGCGACGATGATCTGGACGCAGGCTCAATCAAGCCATTCCAACTCTTCCTGATCTTCAACGAACTCGTTGACGCGGAACTCGGCAAGGTTGAAAATTTCGATCCGGCCTATATGCTGGATCAATCGCACAATGTCACGGACCCGATTGAGTCTCTTGTGATGAGCGCCATAGAACTCTCGCGTGCCTATGTGCAGGCGCATCTGGTTGATCGTGCGGCTTTGACCGAAGCGCAGGAGAAGTGTGATCCATTAATCGCGCTCGCAACGCTCAAGCAGGCATTCACGACAGACGTTTCACCAATCCTTGCGATAGCGCGTGAGCGGGCAGGCGGAGCGATTGATCCGATTGGCACATACCGCGCGAGCGGCTATCGCAAACATAAGGCTGAAGAGCGACCGGCGAAAGTAGGCGCGGCTGCTTCCGGCATTGTCTAACCGATTTTGGATTTTAGACTTTGGATTTTGGATTGAGAGTGAGAGCGCCTGCTCGATTCAATCCGCCCGGCAATCCAAAATCTAAAATCCAAAATCCAAAATCGGCATGAGCAATTCGCTCTACATCGCTGTTGATCTTGGCGCGGGGAGCGGGCGCGTTTTCTTGTGCGGTGTCGGGAGAGATGAACTTCTGCTCGAAGAGGTGCGGCGATTTCAGTATCCGCCGGGCCGAAGGGACGGACATCTTAGATGGAATTTATCGGAGATTTTCGAGGAGATTAAGAAGGGACTTAGTGAAGCGGGTGGGAGAGCGCGCGAGCTTGGGCGAACAGTTCAAAGCATTGGAGTTGATAGCTGGGGCGTTGATTACGGGCTGGTTGATGCTGAGGGTAAACTTCTGGAAGACCCTGTTTGCTATCGTGACGAGAGAACGCAAGGTGTGATGGAGCAAGTTTTCGAGCGAGTTTCGCGCGAGGAGATTTTCAATCGCACAGGCATTCAGTTTCTAGTCTTCAACACGCTCTTTCAACTCTACGCGCACAGGCAAGAAAGCTTCAGCAGTCGTGCTGCACGATTGCTCTTGATTCCAGACCTGATAAATCTTTTTCTTACAGGCCGCGCCGCCACAGAGTACACTAACGCAACGACGACGCAGATGGTGAATGCGGAGGCGGGCGCGTGGGATAGAGAACTATTGGAGCGTTTGAATCTGCCCGCGAGTCTGCTCGCAGAGATTGTTCCTGCTGGCGCGAATTTGGGCTTGCTTAAAGATGCGCTCGCCAAAGAACTCTCTCTTGAAGGCGTGAGTGTCGTTGCGCCTGCTACGCATGATACGGGAAGCGCCGTAGCTGGTGCGCCACTTGAAAATGGCTGGGCTTACATCTCTTCGGGCACTTGGTCTCTGGTTGGCGTTGAGCGTGAAAGTGTGCTCATCAATTCAGATGTGGCGCGTCACAACTTCACGAACGAGGGCGGCGCGCATTGCACGGTTCGCTTCCTGAAGAACGTGATGGGGCTTTGGATTTTTGAATCGTGCAGGAAGGAATGGAAAGAGCTAGGACTTGATGTTGATTATGATAACCTGCTGCGCGAAGCGGCTTCGATTGAAAGTTGTCGGGGTTTGATATTCCCTGATGACGCTCGCTTCTTCAATCCGCCGAAGATGCTTGAGGCTGTGGCATCATATTTAACTGAGAGCGGTCAAATGGTCGCGGACGACCCGCCGACAAGCACAAAGATAATTCTGGATTCGCTCGCTCTACGTTACGCATCGGTCCTTCGCACCATAGAATTATTAACAGGACAAAAGATCAATGGGGTGCAAGTCATAGGCGGAGGAAGCAGGAACGATTACCTGAATCAAGCTACTGCGAACGCGACTGGCTTGAACGTCCTGGCCGGACCAGTTGAAGCGACAGTCACGGGTAATCTGCTCGTTCAATCAATAGCCGCTGGCCGCTTCTATTCGCTCGCGGATGCGCGCCGACACGTTTCAGAGAACGTGCGGCTGAAGAAGTTTGCGCCGCAAGCGTCTTCCATCTGGGAAGAGGCGTCAAGACGTTATGCTGAGCTTGAAGCGCGCGAGTTGGAACAGACCGTTTGACTCGGACAGAAAAACTGAAAATGATTACAACCTTTCAACAACACGTTCTACTGGAGCAGTCACGTTTTCCGGGCGCGACGAGCGAATTCTCCTGGCTCGTCTCAGGACTAACTCTCGCCACGAAGATGATTGAGTCGCAGGTAAGACGCGCAGGCTTGACCGGCATACTCGGCTCGTACGGCGCTGTCAACGTGCAGGGCGAGGTTCAGCAGAAATTGGATGTCTATGCAAACGAGGCTTTGATTCACTGCCTGAGTTTGCGCGAGAGCATAGGCATCATCGCTTCCGAAGAAAATGAAGAGCCTATAACGCTTCGTCACGGCTCGCCCGATGCTAAATACGCGATAGTCTTCGACCCCTTAGACGGCTCATCAAACATTGATGTCGCTGTCACAATCGGCACGACCTTCTCAATCTTTCGTCGCCCCGAAGGTGACAAGGCCGACGATCTGCTTCAATGGATTCTTCAACCGGGAAGTAAGCAAGTTGCCGCAGGCTACGTCGTTTACGGCTCTTCTACAGTTCTCGTTTACAGTTGCGGCAGAGGCGTTCACTGCTTCACGCTCGATCCGGCTGTAGGCTCCTACATACTCACGCATGAGAACGTTCGCATTCCAGCGCAAGGTCAATACTATTCAATCAACGAAGCCTACACAGACAAATTTTCCGACACATACAATAGCTATCTGAAACGTTTAAGGTCTGGCGTGATGGGGCGCAGCTACTCTTCAAGATTCGTAGGCTCAATGGTCGCGGACTTTCACCGCACGCTCCTGCGCGGCGGCGTCTTCATCTACCCGCCTACGACGGATTATCCATCGGGCAAACTCTGAATTCTGAATTCTGCTTTTATTAATCGTGAAGGTCTCTTTATTCATCACCTGTCTGGTTGATCAGTTGTGGCCTGAGATTGGCGTGAGCACGGTCGAGGTGTTGCGTCGCGCGGGCTGCGAAGTTGTCTTCGACGAGAGGCAGACGTGCTGCGGGCAGCCAGCATTCAACACAGGCTACAGAACAGACGCGCGAAAACTCGCACGACGCTTTATAGAGATTTTTGAAGGGGCCGGAGGCGAGGCTGTTGTTAGCCCATCTGGTTCATGCACGGCGATGGTCCATCACTTTCATGAACTTTTCCCGGATGATGACGGATGGCGTAAACGCGCGGAAACGCTTGCGGAAAAGACTTACGAGTTCGGCTCATTTCTAGTCAACGTTCTTAGCGTAGAAGATGTCGGAGCGAGCTTTCGCGGGCGCGTGACGTGGCATGATGCGTGTCACGGGCTTAGGGATTTGAACATTTATAGCGAGCCGCGACATCTTATTCGCAACGTGCGCGGCGCGGAGTTCGTGGAGCTGCCGAACGCTGACACCTGTTGCGGTTTTGGTGGAACTTTCTCCGTAAAATATCCTGAAATCTCTGTGGCGATTCTCGATAATAAGATTGACGCGATTGAGAAGGCAGATGTTCGCGCCGTCGTATCTGCCGATGCGAGTTGTCTGATGCAGATAGGCGGAAGATTGACGCGCAAGAATTCCAAAGTGCGCGCGATGCACTTGGCTGAACTGTTAGCTTCACAGGAAAGTTAAAGCTCAGGTTTCGTAAGGCAATGGACCATCAAACGACAGAGACTTTCGATCAGAACGCGCGCGAGGCGCTCACGGATGAGCAGTTGCGCGCGGCCCTGCGTAATCTTGTGACGACGTTCGGCGAGCGGCGCAAGGTTGCGATAACGACCGTTGATGATTGGGAAGGATTGCGTGAGCGTGCGCGTGCGATTAAAGATGAAACGCTCACGCATCTTGATAAATACCTGGAAGAATTTGCGGACAATGCGGAGCGCGCAGGCGCTCGTGTTCACTGGGCGCGAGACGCTCGTGAGGCGTGCGCAATCGTTCTGAAACTTTTGCGCGAGCGCGCGTGCGAGCACATCGTTAAATCCAAGAGCATGGCGACAGAAGAGATTCATCTGAACGCCGCGCTCGAAGCCGAAGGTCTCGCACCCGTAGAGACGGACCTGGGCGAGTGGATAATTCAACTCGCGCACGAGACGCCTTCGCACATAGTTGTTCCGGCGATTCACAAATCTAAAAAACAGATTGCAGAGTTGTTCGCAGAGAAAGTTGGAATTGAGCCGACGGATGATGTCGCCGTCTTGACGAGCACGGCGCGACGAGTCCTGCGACAATGCTTCGCAGAGGCGGATGCCGGAATCAGCGGCGTCAATTTCGGCGTGGCAGAGACAGGCACCTTCTTGATTCTGGAGAATGAGGGGAACGCGCGATTGACGACCAGCATGCCCAAGATTCACATAGCAGTCATGGGCATAGAGAAGATTATCCCGCGCCTTGTTGACCTGGACGTGTTCCTGAAGTTGTTGCCGCGCTCCGGCACTGGACAGCGCTTGACCTCTTATCAATCGCTCATCACAGGAGTGAAAAAAAGCGTGGACGATGAAGGACCAGAAGAGGTGCACATAGTTCTTATGGACAACGGGCGCTCGCGTATGCTCTCGCATCCTGTAACGCGCCAGTCGCTCGCGTGCATACGCTGCGGCGCGTGCCTGAACGCCTGCCCTGTCTATCAACAGATAGGCGGTCACGCTTACGGCTCTGTCTATCCAGGACCAATCGGCGCGGTCATCACGCCGCAGCTTGCGGGAATAAAGAAGGCTGCGCAGTTGCCCTATGCTTCGAGTCTCTGCGGTGCGTGTCGTGAAGTTTGCCCTGTGAAGATTGACATCCCTGAACTGCTGCTGCACTTGAGAGCAGAGATCGCGGAAGGGACAACTGTTGGAACTGCGGACCAGAAAGGTCCTGTGAAGAGAAAGCTTTCGGAGCAAATGGCCTTTCGCCTATATGCTTTTCTATGGTCTCATCCTTCGCTTTACAATCTCGGCACGCGCGTCGCTCGCCTTATGCAGCGCACTGTTATGCGCAACGGTCACATAGGGCGTGTGAGCGGTTTTGTCTCTAAGCTTGCGCCGCCGCTAGGAGCTTGGACTGCATCGCGTGACATGCGCGCAGTCGCGCCGCGCTCCTTTCGTGAAAAGTGGCGTGATGGTTTGTCAGGGAGGAGATGAAGACTGCTTGAGTTAGTTCAAGAGGAAGGCGAAGAAGTTGGTCGAGCTTGAGGATAACAAGGAAGTGCGCCGCGCTATGCTTTCTGCGATTCGTGAGCATTTGGCTGCGAGTATGCCCTTCGATGCAGTGCATGATGAGCATCACGCCGAGCACAAGGCTAATCCGCGCATCTCAAGCGCTGTTGCTGATGAACAATCCGCTTCGCCAACAGAGCGTTTTCGTAATGCGCTCGAAGCGGTCGCAGGCCATTGCCTGATGGTGAATGATGAAAGGGCGGCGGCAGACTTAGTGCTCGAAATTCTTGGGAAGATAAATGCGCGCCGCATCGCAGTCTCCGACTCATTGCTCGTCAAACGTGTGATGAGTCATGTGAAGCTGGACGCTGAAATCTTAGTGGATGCTTCAAAGTCCGAACTGTTTGATTGCGACGCGGGTATCACGAGCGCACAGTGGGGGGCGGCTGAAACAGGAACGCTTGTGCTGGAAGCAGACGCGGAACGTCATCGTCTGGCATCACTCGTGCCGCCCGTTCACATAGCGCTCATAGAAGCAGACAAAATCCGGCAAACGCTTGGAGAGGTGCTCGAATCGCTCAGCGAACAGGGGCGCGACCGGTTGAGCCGGACCGTAACTTTCATCACAGGTCCGTCGCGCACTTCCGACATCGAGTTGACGCTGGCGATTGGAGTCCACGGGCCTGGAGAATTGTTCGTTATCATCATTGAAGGGCGCGACAAATGAATGGGGATTGCGGAATGTGGAATGCGGATTGAAAAAGAAGATTCTTATTTCTCAATCCGCATTCCACATTCCGCAATCCGAAATCTTTTATGACTGACGCCGTTCTGCTACAAGCCATCAACATCACGAAGTCTTACGCGGGCGTGCAAGCCTTAAAGAGTGCTTTGTTCGAGTTGCGCGCGGGCGAAGTTCACGCGCTGATAGGCGAGAACGGGGCTGGCAAGTCAACTCTTATAAAGATCATCACGGGCGCGGTCGAGCCTGACAGCGGCGAGATAAAACTGTCAAGCTCAACCATCACGCATAACTCTCCGCGCGTTGCCAAGCAGCTTGGGATTGCTGCCATCTATCAACAGCCTGCGCTCTTTCCAGAACTGACTGTTGCCGAGAACATCGCGCTCGGTCTTGAACAAACTGGAATGCTTGGGCGCGTTGATTGGCGCGAGCGCCGTCGTCACTCGGCAGAGCTTCTGGCGCAGGTCGGGGCACGGATTGATGTTGAGCGCGCGGCGGGCGAGTTGACGATGCCTGAGCAGCAATTGGTAGAGATTGCGCGCTCGCTCGGAGCGAAAGCCAAAGTCTTAATCATGGACGAGCCTACGGCCTCGCTCTCGGAAGAAGACACGCAGAATCTCTTTCGTGTTATACGAAATTTACGCTCGGCGGGCGTAGGCATCATCTACATCTCGCACCGCCTTGAAGAGTTGCCTGTGATTGCGGATCGCGTGACAGTCTTGCGCGACGGGCGCACGATTGATACGCGGTTGATGTCTGAAGTGAACCGCCAAGCCTTGATTCAACTGATGGTCGGGCGCGAGCTATCCGCAGTCTTTCCCAAAAAAGAGGTCGCGCTTGGCGATGTCGCCTTAGAACTTCGGCAATTAGGCAGTAGCGAAGCGGGCATCAAAGATATAAATCTCTCCGTTCGCGCTGGCGAGATTGTTGGACTGGCTGGTCTAGTCGGCGCAGGAAGAACGGAATTAGCGCGAACCATCTTCGGATTAACGCAGGCGGACCAGGGCGAGATAGTTTTGCGCGGCAAGCATGTCCGAATCGAAAGCCCATCGCAGGCAATCAAGCACGGGTTGGCTTACTTGCCGGAAGACAGGCGACGGCACGGCGTCATACTCGATATGCAGATCGGGGCAAACGTTACGCTCGCATCTCTGGACCGCCTCTCTCGCTACGGCGTGATGGATTTCAAACGCGAGAAGGAGATTGCGGCAGACTATATTCGGCGGCTCGGCGTTAAGACTCCAGCCATCTACGTTCCGGTCTCAACGCTTTCAGGCGGCAACCAGCAGAAGATCGCTCTCTCTCGCTGGCTCGTAACACGTCCCTCTGTTCTTATCTTGGATGAGCCAACGCAGGGGATTGACGTGGGCGCTAAATCGGAGATTCATGCGCTGATGACGGAGTTGGCTTCTGAAGGCGTTGCCATCTTGATGATCTCTTCGGAGCTACCGGAAATCTTAGGCATGAGCGACCGCGTCGCTGTGATGCACGGCGGGACGATTGCAGCAATCCTTGATCGCAAGGACGCGAGTCAGCAGAAGATTCTGGCTCTAGCGCTCGGACATGATCTAAATGAAGTTGAAGCGCAGGCGAAAGCAGTTCGTTAGAAAGTCCCATAAAAGCAGATGAACCTCGGTCGTTACAAACGGGAACTTGCGGCGGCTGTAGCCTTCCTCTTGCTGCTTATCATGGTCGGCATCAGCGCGCCTTCATTCTTCAGCGCTGAAAACTTGCGCGACCTCGCGGTCAACAACGCGCCGACGCTTCTGATTGCGATAGGAATGACGCTTGTCATTCTTGTCGGAGAGATAGACATCTCCGTTGGCTCGCAGTTCGCTGTGTGCAGCGTCGTCGCGGGAGAGTTGGCGAAGGCAGGCGTGCCTGTTGGGTTGCTGTTGCCGTGCCTGATTCTAATCGGTGCAGCGATGGGAGCGATCAACGGGCTTCTGGTCGGGTGGCTGCGCCTTCCATCTATCATAGTGACGCTTGCGATGCTCGTAGCTTGGCGTGATGCGCTTCGCTGGGTGACGGAAGGGACTTGGGTGCAGAACCTTCCAGCGAACTTTCAGTGGTTCGGATTGGGACAAACCGTCGGGCAGTTGCTTATCGTCGTGATCGCATTGATTGTGCTCGTCAGTTTTAGCTGGGCATTGAGAAACTTGGGCGCGGGTCGCGCTATCTATGCTGTCGGCTCTGATTCAGAAGCCGCGCGGCTAGCGGGCGTTGAGCCGCAGCGTGTCGTCTTCGGTGTGTTCGTCTTGATGGGCGCGCTCGTCGGGCTTGCAGCACTTCTGAACGCAGTGCGTTTTTCCGTCGTGCCGAGTAACGCAGGGCTTGGTCTTGAGTT
This sequence comes from Acidobacteriota bacterium, assembly GCA_003222945.1. GTDB lineage: Bacteria > Acidobacteriota > Blastocatellia > Pyrinomonadales > Pyrinomonadaceae > QHXM01. Next base: position 7,931 of record QHXM01000130.1, on the reverse strand, counting down.
GAAAGCAGTCGCGGCTGTTGTTGTAGGCGGCGCGGCCATCACGGGCGGGCGCGGAACTCTGCTCGGAACACTGATAGGCGCGGCGCTTCTGGGAACTATCGGAACTGCTCTCACGTTCGCTGGCATCAATCCTTTCTGGGAGAAAGCGATTCAAGGCGCGATCATCCTGGCCGCGCTCGTCTCAGATGTTGCGCTCGACAGATTGCGTATTTCAGATTTCGGTTTGCGCTCGAAAGAATTAAGCAGATGAATGAAACTATTCCGCAATCCGAAATCCGCATTCCGCAATTAGTAGCGCCTTTGCGCGAGCGACTGTTTCCGAATAACGAGTGGGTGCTGATTGCAGTGCTCCTGGTTGAGTGCGCAATCTTCGGTGTGACGGGCGAAAACTTTTTCAGCGCGTCGAATGCTTTCGAGATAACGAGGCTGAGCGTTGAGATTGGTCTCCTCGCGCTAGTGATGACGCCGATCATCATCACGGGCGGGATTGATCTTTCGGTCGGCTCTATGATGGGACTTGCGGCTGTAGTGCTCGGCGGTTTGTGGCGCGAGGCGCACTTGCCAATGGCTGTGGCCGCAATCGCCACGTTGCTCGTGGGCGCGCTCGGCGGCGCACTAAACGCTGCGCTCATTACGCGACTGAACTTTCCGCCGCTCATAGTCACGCTCGGCACGTTCTCGCTCTTTCGCGGAGTCGCAGAAGGATTGACGCGCGGGATTGAAAACTATTCCGGCTTCTCGCAGCAGTTTCTTTTTCTGGGTCAGGGTTACGTCGGAGGACTCGTCCCCACACAGTTCTTCATCTTGATCGCAGCAATCGCTGCATGTTGGTGGTGGCTTCATCGCACAAGCTACGGGCGAAGTCTCTATGCGATAGGTTTTTCGGCGGAAGGCGCACGCTATGCTGGCATTCCTGTCGCGCGAAGGTTGTTCTTCATATACGTGCTGTCGGGTTTGGCTTCGAGTCTGGCGGCGATCATTTATGTAGCGCATCTTGGTCAGGCAAAGTCTGATGCTGGCACTGGCTACGAGTTGATGGCTATAACTGCGGTCGTGCTTGGCGGCGCATCAATCTTCGGCGGGCGAGGCACTGTGCTCGGAACTGTGCTCGGCCTTTTCGCCATAGTGATTTTGCAGAACGGGTTGAGGTTGAGCGCGCAGCCTGCGGAACTCGCTGGCATTCTGACGGGCGTGCTATTGGTCGCAACGATTCTGCTTGATCGTCTATCACGCCGGGCGCAAGCACAGCCGCGCGCTCAAACTATTTCGGAGGGAGAAGAGGAAGTGAGAAATTCACAAGTCGCCGTTTTGAGTGCAGTCATCCTGGCCGCAGCGCTTCTGGTCGTAGGCGGCAACTGGTTGCTGATTCGCTCGCTTCGACAGGATTTGAAGAATGGTGCGGCTCAGCCGAATTCAACAACGTCACAGACGAACGGCCACAAGCCTGTGATTGCGATGATGCCGAAGGCTAAGGGCGATCCATATTTTGTTAGTTGCAAGCAGGGAGCGGACGAGGCTGCTAAGGAGTTGGGCGTAGAACTACTGTGGGACGGACCAACGGACCTTGATCCTGCGAAGCAGAATGAAGTTGTAGAGGCTTGGATAACAAGAGGCGTGGATGTGATTGCCGTGAGCGTCGAGAACAAGGTTGGAATCTCAACTGTTCTTCGCAAAGCGAAAGAGAAGGGAATCAAAGTCATCACGTGGGACGCCGATGCCGAGAAGGACGCGCGCGACTTTCTTATCGATCAGGCCACGCCGCAGGGCATAGGCTACACGTTGACGGACGAGGCCGCGCGCATACTCGGTAACAAAGGCGACTTCGCAATCATCACTGCTAGTTTGAGCGCTGCGAATCAGAACGAGTGGATCAAGTACATCAAAGAAAGGCTCGCGGAGAAATACCCGGACTTGCATCTGGTGGCGGTCCAGCCAAGTGAAGGCGACCGCGACCGCGCTTTTTCAGAGACGCAGACTGTTCTCAAAGTTTATCCCAACGTGAAGCTGATTATGGCTATTGCTGCGCCAGCAGTGCCCGGAGCGGCAGAGGCGGTCAAGCAGTCTGGTCGCACGGATGTGAAAGTGACCGGGCTTTCCCTGCCCAACATGAACAAGCCTTACGTTCACGATGGCGTCGTAGAGAGCGTTGTGCTGTGGAACACAGTTGACCTCGGATACCTGACCGTCTATGCCGCGAACGCTCTCGCCACGGGCACGCTCAAGCGAGGCGACAAAGAGTTGAATGCCGGACGACTTGGCAAGATCGAAGTCGTTGACGACGAAGTGCGCTTGGGCGCTCCCTTCATCTTCAACAAAGAGAATATTGATAAGTTTAATTTCTAAAAAGCAGAATTCAGAATCCAGAATTCAGGAGTCAGAATGGGATAATGCTGCGACCCGTTTTTGTTTTTCTTTTATTCTGGATTCTGAATTCTGAATTCTGACTCCTGCTTTTACAATGATTCGCAAAGCATTCTTGATGACGTTGAAGCCCGGCAACGAGGATGAGTACGAGAGGCGGCATAATCCCATCTGGCCGGAGTTGCAGGAAGTGCTCAAAGCGCACGGCGTTCATAACTACTCCATATTTCTTGAGCGCGGCGCGAACAGGTTATTCGCTTACGCGGAGATTGAATCGGAAGAGTTGTGGCAGACGATAGCCGAAACGGAAAGCTGTCGCCGCTGGTGGTCTTATATGAAAGAGTTGATGCTGACGAACTCTGACAGTAGCCCCCGGACCGTTGACCTTGATGAAGTCTTTCATCTGGATTGAAGAGTAAACCGATCTCCATAAGAAACAGTTTGTCATGCGAATCCTACGCCATTCAGTCGTAGCGACTATGACGCTCTTGCTGTACGCGCAATTAGTCGCAGCCGTTCAGCTACACGCGTTGACATTTAATGAAGACGGATCACATTCTGTCGAGAAAAAATCCGGCGCGGTTTATCTCTTCTCCTACTTCAAGGGCAATGGCGAAGACGGCTTGCATCTGGCTTACAGCGACGACGGGCTATCGTGGCATCAACTCAACGACGGAAACTCTCTGCTGCGCCCCATCGTCGGCAAAGACAAGTTGATGCGTGACCCGAATATAACTTTAGGACCGGACGGCCTGTTCCATCTGGTCTGGACAAGCTCTTGGCACGAACCTCTAATCGGCCACGCAACGTCAAAGGATTTAATTCACTGGCCCGAACAGCAATCAATCGCGCCTATGATGAATGAGCCGAACGTTCAGAACGTCTGGGCGCCTGAGACTTTTTACGATAGAGAGACAAAGCAATTCCTTCTGTTCTGGGCGACGACGATTCCTCGTCGTTTTCCAGAGACAGACAAGAGCGGCGACAACGGTTTGAATCATCGCATCTACCTGACTACGACGAAGGATTTCAAAAATTTTACTTCGACAAGATTGTTCTTCGATCCGGGCTTCAACGTTATAGACGCGACGATTGTCAGAGACGGCAATCGCTTCATCATCTTCTTCAAAGACGAAACGAAGCAGCCCGTTGCGCAGAAGAATATTCATTACGCAGTGGCAGAGCGAGCCACGGGGCCGTTCATCAAAGTCTCGCCGCCGATTACTGGAAAATATTGGGCCGAAGGGCCGACCGTGATAAAGATCGGCGGAAGATGGATCGTCTATTTCGACAGGTACAGAGACCATCGCTACGGCGCAGTCGCATCCACAGACCTTGAACATTGGGAAGACATCTCCGCGCAGCTACAGTTTCCAGAAGGCGCGCGACACGGAACAATTTTTCAGGTGAAGCAATCGGTTCTGGCAAAGTTATTAAAGATGTCTGGAGGCTGAGCGGTTTCGCTGCGGCTCTGCGTTGGCTCGCTTAAGAAGAGAAAAATTTCAAAAGGGAAGAACTGTGATGAAAATAATGCGAAGGTTAATCTCGCTGCTTGTTTGGATGATTCTGCTCTCATCTCTCTCTATCGTTTACTCTCAACGAAGGTCTGCGCCCAACCGCGCAGCGCAGAGGCGTGATACTTCTATCTCGAATGAGCCGATTGCCAATCCTTCGGTCACAGACCTTGAACGACTCTTTCAGAATCCGCCGGACGACTCGAAGATAATGGTGCGCTGGTGGTGGTTCGGACCAGCCGTCACACGGCCTGAGCTTGAGCGCGAGATGCGCGTGATGAAAGAGGGCGGAATCGGCGGCTTCGAGGTTCAGCCTACTTATCCATTGCTGCCGGATGATCCGACCATTGGCATTAAGAATCTTCCATTTCTCTCCGACGAGCACATTGATGCTCTGCGGTTCGTTGCGGCGAAGGCGCGCGAGCTTGGACTTCGCATGGATTTGACTTTGGGAAGCGGCTGGCCCTTTGGCGGCGCGCAAGTTCCCATCTCGGATGCAGCCGGAATGCTTCGCACGGAGCGAGTTAAAGTTGACGCGAAGATGCGGCGCATCCCGATTCCGAGCATAACGGCTGGCGAAAAGTTGCTGGCAATTTTTCTGGCGCGCGCTCAGGAGAGATCAATTGCGCCGGAGAGTCTGCGCGAGTTGACGGAAGTTAGAGACGGCGCAGTGTGGCTTCCCGCAAATCTAAACGGCGCGAACGAAGTTCTATTCTTCATCTCCAGCCGTACAGGGATGCAGGTCAAGCGCCCTGCGGTCGGCGCTGAAGGCTATGTGCTCAATCACCTGGACCGCACGGCGACCGAGAACTATTTGAAAAATGTCGGTGATCGCCTAATGCAAGCCTTCGGGCAGAACCGTCCCTTTGCTGTCTTCGGCGACAGCCTTGAAGTCTATGGTCAGGATTGGACTGGCGACTTTCTGGAAGAGTTTAAGCGAAGGCGCGGCTACGACCTGAAGCCCTATCTGCCAGCTTTGGTCGCAGACATCGGACCAAGGACTGAAGAGATACGATACGATTGGGGAAAGACTCTGACGGAACTACTAAACGAACGCTTTCTCACGCCCGTGCACGAGTGGGCGCGCAGGAATCACACTTTGCTGCGCTTTCAGGTTTACGGCGTTCCGGCAGCAACGCTTTCGAGTAACGCTTACGTTGATCTGCCCGAAGGCGAAGGCCCGCAGTGGAAGATTGTGCGCGCAACCCGTTGGGCCTCTTCTGCGAATCACATTTACGGTCATCAGGTGACATCATCGGAGACGTGGACTTGGCTTCACTCGCCCGTGTTTCGCGCGACACCGCTTGACATGAAGGCGGAAGCCGATCTGCATTTCCTGGTCGGCGTCAATCAATTGATAGCGCACGGCTGGCCTTACACACCGCCGCAGGTTGACTATCCGGGATGGCGCTTCTATGCCTCTGCTGTTTTTGATGAGAAGAATCCATGGTGGATTGTCATGCCAGACGTTACGCGCTACCTGCAACGCATGAGCTATCTGCTCAGACAGGGTCAGCCAGCGAATGACATGGCGCTCTATCTTCCCGATTCTGATGCATGGGCGCATTTCACAGCAGGCAATGACCACATGATAGATGCGCTGCGCGATAGGGTTGGTGTGGACGTGATGCCGCAGATACTTGAGTCTGGATACAATCTTGATTTCTTCGATGATGATGCGCTCCTGAAAGTCGGTCGCGTAGAGAATGGCGCGCTCATGTTAGGTCAGAGTAGATACAGCGTTGTTGTTCTTCCGGGAGTTGAACGCATTCCTCTCGACACGCTTCGCAGATTGGAAAAGTTTGTGCGAGGCGGAGGCGTGCTCGTAGCGACAAAGCGACTTCCGCAGATTGCGCCCGGCTTTCGAGCGACTGAAGCGGAGCAGCGCGAGGTTCAGGAAATCTCGCGCCGCCTGTTTGAAGGCAAAAGCGCGCCTGCTCATTTCGTTAAAGACGAAAGCCAGCTTGGAGCTACTTTGAATGCTCTCTTTCATCCAGACATGGCGCTCACACCGTCCGTCCCCGAAATAGGTTTCGTTCATCGTAAGACCGCCGATGCTGACATCTACTTCATTGCTAACACGTCGAACGAGCGCAAGAGTGTGAAGGCGACGTTTCGCGTTCAGGGTTTGCAGGCTGAATGGTGGGACCCTATGACAGGACGCGTATCCGCCGCAGATGTTCAGACACGTTTGGAAGGCGGCAACACAATACTCTCGCTCGATCTTGAGCCTTATGGTTCTCGCGTGATCGTCTTCACGAAACGTTCTCTTCCCAAGTCCGCAACTCAAACCGCGAGCGCAGTTCCACCGCCGATTGATCTGAGCACAAATTGGCGAGTTACTTTCGGACAAAATGGCAACTCTGTCTTGATGGACAAGCTGCGTTCGTGGACGGATGCGGAAGAGACTCGCTTCTTCTCAGGCACAGCAACGTATGAGAAAGAGGTTATGGTGCCGGAGAGTATGCTGAGAACTGGTCTTGTGGTCCGGCTGGATTTCAGCGAAGGAAAACCGATTCCTGTACAGCAACTCAAGGCAGGAATGCAAGCTTGGTTGGACGCTCCTGTGCGTGAAGCGGCGGTGGTCTATATCAACAACGCCCGCGCAGGTTCAATCTGGTGTCCGCCTTATTCATTAGACGTGACGAACCTTTTACATGCGGGCACGAACAGGATAAGAATCGTCGTCGCTAATCTCGCGCTTAATTACATGGCGGGAAGGCGACTGCCCGATTACAAGCTGCTCAACCTTCGCTACGGCGAGCGCTTTCAGGCGCAGGACATGGATAAAGTGCAGCCTGTACAGGCAGGCTTGCTAGGCCCGATTCATTTGATTGCAAACGTTGATTCCAACAGTCATCAATAAAGCTGTCCGGGATCGAATCCGGCAACACCAGAGATGATTCTGGAATATATTTTGAAGAACGTATGAGTTCATGCAATAGAGCAGTTTAATCGACACAAGCTTTATTGATTTTTTTGGATATAGAATGATTTTTTCGGACGAAGTTAACCGCTTGAATAATTTCGCCGTAGAAGAAGGGTCTGTAATTACAGATGTTTTATTCTCTCTCTTTGAAGGGAATAAAAGTTGCTCGAAAATTTTATATTCCCGTTCTGCATACTTTTGAGAGTTATTTTGTTGTGCGGAAAAATTATTTGAAGTCTCGGTTGATAATGATTTAGTGGACAAAACCGAGCAAGAGTGATATTTTCTCCGTCTTACAGGATAGAATTATCCCCCTAGATAACTCGACGTTAATTAATAGTGGCAGGGATTGATCGATTCATATCTTGAAGCTAACAGGCTTCCGAAGATAGATCAGATTCCTTATAGATTCTCTACACAGGGTTCATGAGTTAACCGCTTTTCTGGCAAGTAAGTTCCGCTGGAATTGATGTCCCAATAGAAATAGCTGGCAGTCTTCCTGCACTTTGCGAGCAGTCAGCGGCTGGCGTAACTACATAGATTAAGAGATTAGACCGGCCTAGGTTCTCTGCAACTTGCGCCGAAAATCTAGTCGCACAAGGTCCACGCAAATTGAAAGTCGTGCTGGCCCGAGAGTTTTTCTTGTAGGCCAGCCTTCCAACAAGGTCAAGGATAAGGCTTCGTGCACTTACCTTTTGAAAGAGAGAGAAGAATATGCGGCCAATACAAATTTTAGCGTTCGTTTTCCTCTGCGCCGTTATTGCCCTCGGGCAGACAAACAAAGGCGGCATTAACGGTACGGTCATAGACCCTAACGGTGCGGCAGTGCCCGGCGCGACCGTGACTGTTACGAATCTTGGAACAAATCAGTCAACGACTGTTACGACTTCAGAATCAGGCGCTTTCGCTGTCGCCTCGCTCGACCCTGTGACGTACAGCATTTCAATAGAAGCACAGGGCTTCAAGAAAGCAGTTGTCCAGAGTGTTAAAGTGGACACGTCAAGCATAGCTGCCGTAAACGTTACGCTCGAAGCCGGAACGATCAGCGAAGCAGTGTCGGTCGTATCGGAAACCTCTCTGCTCAATACGGAGACGGGCACGACTACTACTACTGTCACCGAACGCCA
>QHXM01000018.1 GCA_003222945.1 Acidobacteriota bacterium | reverse complement strand
AAGCGGCTTCCGTCGCCAAGAGCCTTGCGAACGGACTCCGGCCTGTGATGAAGATTGACTATAACTTCACGACAGCCGTAGCGACTCAGATATTCAGCGACGTAGCCCGCGAGCGGTTTGCCCAGGAAAGGTATTGCAGGCTTCGTCCTGTCAACAGTCAGAGGCCAGAGCCGCGTCCCGTAACCGGCAGCTAGAATCATTGCGCGCATGTTTGGATTTTGAAATGCTCAGGAAGCCTGCGATGCATCGCGCATCACCAGATCGAATGTTCCGGGGGCTACTTTGCGAAAACGTCCGTTGCGGTTAAGCGAAACGGCAATGCTGATTGTGGGATTGTGTCCTGTGAAATTAAATCCCCCCTCAAGTAGGCGCATGTAAATCTCGTTAACGTGAAGCGGACCACCCTCCTCTCTGAGAATCATAGTGGTCGCTTGCGGGATGGTCCTGTCGAAAAACCTGTCACTCTTTATTTCGACTTCCTGATGAACGGGCGGGATGTGATGGCGCGCTACGACACCATGCTGCGTGAAAGATGCGCTCGTCGTATCGTGACGCATTGCGGCTTCAATCTCCGCGTCGGAAGGAGCAAGGCTTGAGCTTTGAACGGGCGACGGGGTCAGAACCGAAGAGAGAAGACGAACGACCGCCGCTTCTGTCTGGCTGGTGAGCATGTCCATCTCGACCAACTCCGCACGAACAGTCTCGGCCTCAGCCTCCAACTCCGCGAGCCTCGCAGCCAGACGTGTACGCGCAGCCCGCGTCTGCCTCAAGCTCTGTTCAAGCGTTGCAATTAAATTCTCTGTAGCCATAAGGAAAAGCAGAATTCAGGAGTCCGCAATTCAGAATTCAGAATAAAAGAAAAACGCTCTAGCGCGCCCGTTCGCTCAACTTTTTCAAGAAGCGTGGCTCGCGTCGCGTGCTCGTATCCTCGTTCAAGCATGACTCTTTCTAAAATCTCTCTTGCGGATGGCTCGCTATCCAGAAGATAGATTAAGGGCAGCGTCAGCTTCCCTTCCAAAAGATCGACGCCCGCAGGCTTTCCTAAAACTTCATCTGAAGCTGTGAAATCGAGCAGATCATCAATTAACTGAAAGGCCGTGCCCAGATTCATCCCATACTCTCTGAGCGCTTCCTGCTGAGCCGCGTCTGCTCGGCCCATGATCGCCCCTATCTCGCAACACGCGCTGAAGAGATAAGCAGTCTTTCGCTGCAAGATGTCCAGATATTCTTCTTCCGTAATCTCTGTGCTGCCGATCAACGTCAACTGCAACAACTCGCCTTCAGTCATCTTACGCGTCGCAGCCGTGAGGATGTCCAGAATGGGCAGAGAGCGTTCCGCAAGACTCGTTTCAAACGCTGACATGTAGAGCCAGTCGCCCATCAATACTGCGGTCTGATTACCGAAGCGCGAATTCACCGATGGACGACTGCGGCGCATCTCCGCGTTATCAATGATGTCGTCGTGAACGAGCGTTGCCGTGTGCAGAAACTCCATCACGGTCGCCATGCGAATTGAATTAGCTTGCGAAGCGTCGCCTCCGACCGCGTAGTTTGAGAGCAGAGTCAGAGCAGGTCGAACACGTTTGCCGCCGGAAGAGCGCAGGTAATCGCCGATGTACGCGATGACCTGAACGTTCGAGCGGCACGCGCGCTCAAACTCAGCCTCAACCTCCATCAACTCAGGAGCTATGAGACTGAAGATGCGCCGCGCAGAAACCTGCGGCTCTTCAACTTCAGCTATGTTCCCGGACGTTTGCATAAGTGTATGAGTGACGAGTGATGAGTGATGAGTTTAAGACCTGGCTTTTACTCATCACTCATTACTCATCACTTTTAATTCGTCCTGTAATTCGTGAACTGCATGTCAATGCCGAAATCTTTGGCTTTAAGTTTGCTAATTACATCTTGAAGTGTGTCACGGTCACGGCCTGTGATGCGGACCGTGTCGCTTTGAATCGCTGCCTGCACTTTGGCCTTGCTGTCTTTGATAAATTTTACGATCTCTTTAGCCTTCTCCTGCGGAATGCCCTGCTGAATCTCGACGCGCTGTCGGATCGTCCCGCCCGCAGCGGGTTCAACTTTGCCGTAAGTCAAAGCTTTTAAGGGAACGCCGCGCCTGACCAATTTCTGTTGAAGTATGTCGTTCATATTGCGCAGGCGTGTTTCATCTTCCGCGCTCAGAACCAGAGCCTTCTCTTCAAGAGCAACGTTCGCGTGGCTGCCCTTGAAATCAAATCGCTGTCCGACTTCTTTAGCTGTCTGATTGATTGCGTTGGTGATTTCAGCCCTGTCAACTTTTGAAACGATGTCGAATGAGTTTTGCTGAGCCATATTGATCGTTCGAGAACAAACAGTCGGGGCGCATCCCTTAGAACAAGATTGGAGAATAACATCAAAACTCGCAATCGGGAAAGTTCTAAGAGAAGTTTCTCAAAGCCCGGAAGCATTCTCGCTTTTCTCTTCAGAAATATTTAGCCCGAAAAAGCGCGTGAAGTTAGCGGTCGTAAGTCGTCCCATCTCTTCAATCGTTAGCCCGCGAATCTCCGCAAGACACTTTGCGACTTCGACGACACGCACAGGCTCATTACGCTTCCCACGAAAAGGAACGGGCGTCAGGTACGGGCAATCTGTCTCAATAAGAAGGCGCTCGAGCGGAACATGACGTGCGACTTCGCGCAACTCATCCGCCTTTTTGAAGGTGATGACACCCGCAAACGAGATCATGAAACCGAGTTCGACTACGCTCTCCATCATAGATCGGCTGCCGCCAAAGCAGTGCATCACGCCGCTGCGCGCAGAGGCTTTCAACTCTTCGCGCAGGATTTCAACTGTATCATCTTCCGCCTCGCGCGAGTGAATGATTACAGGAAGGTTAGTTTCGCGCGCCATCTGCAACTGTCTTCTGAAAACATTCTGTTGCACATCGCGCGGCGAGTTATCGTAATGATAATCAAGCCCGATCTCGCCCCAGGCTATAACACGCGAACTCTTCTTTATAAGATTATGAATGCGATGCGCCGCCTTTTCATCAAATAGCCGCGTATCGTGTGGGTGAACGCCAACTGCCGCATAAACATTCTCATACTTTTCAGCAACTTCAACCGCACGCTCAAGCGAGCCGCTGTGAGGGTCCCCCGTTCCAACATTCAAAATCGCGCAGACTCCATTTGCGCGCGCCCGCTCAATCACCTCATCGCGGTCGGCATCATATTCTTCGCCATCAATATGTGCGTGGGAATCTATAAACATCTCGGAAAAGCAGGAGTCAGAATGCAGCTTTCAGAATCCAGAAGAAAAGAAAATCTGTGAATGTGGTTTGCTTCCCCTTTCCCATTCTGACTTACGGACTCCTGACTTCTGTATTCTGCCTTTACTTCAATCTCGCTCCGTTGGGAACGTCTTCTGTGAAAGTTGCGATGACGGGTTTGCCTTCGTCGCCGACGGATGCCGCGAGGATCATGCCCTGCGACTCGAAGCCACGAAGTTTGCGAGGCTTTAGATTGGAGACGATTACGACTTTGCGACCGATCATCTTTTCAGGCTCGTAATACTCCGCTATTCCTGCCAGAATCTGTCGCGGCTCGGCCTCGCCCAAGTCAATCGTGAAGCGCAAGAGCTTATCCGACTTCGGCACACGCTCCGCTGTTAAGACCTCGCCTACACGCAGTTCGATTTTTGCGAAGTCGCCTATCTCTATAAAGTTCGCTTGCGCCTGCGCCTCTGTCTGTCCTCCTGCTACTGCATCGGCTTCCGTTGCGCCCTGCATCGGCGGCGCAGGTCTGGTTTCGTCGTTGCCCGACGCACCCTTCACAGCATCCGCTTCAGTCGCATGAGCGCCCGTAGGTTCACTCTCTTTTTCAATCTGTGCCATCGTTTTCGCTTTATCAATTCGCGGGAACAGCGCCTTTACTTCGCCTATCCGCGTCCCTTCCTGCAAAGTTCCCCATTCGAGTTTTGTTGGGTCGAGAGCCTCAACTTTCTCCTTCAATCCAAGCTGCTCGTAAATCTTCTCAGTCGCTTCGGGCATCACCGGGTAGAGCAGAACAGAAAGCCAGCGCAAAGTCTCCGCAGCCCTGTAAAGAACTGCGTTGAGCGTTTCACGCTGCTCTTCGCTTTTGACAAGCTCCCAGGGCTTTGCGTCCGAGATCATCTTGTCAACGCGCGCGATAATGGTCCATGCGGTTTCAAGCGCGCGGCTGAAGGCGAAGTCTCCGAAGTTTAGAACGAACTGATCCCTGGCATGTTCAAGCGAAGAGGCTAGCGCCTGAGCATCCGGGTCAACGCCCGCGCGCTTCGCCGCCAGATATTTCCCCTCACTGATTTTTCCTGAAGGGACGACGCCGTCGCAGTAACGTCCAATCATCGTCAGCGTTCGACTCGAAAGATTGCCAAGCCCGCTCGCAAGGTCGCTGTTCGTGCGGTCAATCAGAGCCTCGTAGCCGAACTTCCCATCCTGCCCGAAGACCATCTCGCGCAAGGCGAAGTAGCGCACGGCATCGTTTGTGAAATGGCGTCGAAGAATATCCAGGTCAATCGCGTTGCCTAAAGACTTGGACATCCTGCGCCCCGTTGGGTCGAGCCACATTCCGTGCCCGAAGACCATTCGCGGAGTTTCAACTCCAGCCGCTAGAAGAAACGCAGGCCAATAGACAGCGTGAAAGCGCAAGATGTCTTTTCCGACCAAGTGCACAGCGGGCCAGAACTTTTCAAACCCCACGGCGCGCTCTCGCTCTTCATTGCCAAATCCGATTGCAGTTATGTAGTTCGTCAAGGCATCGAACCAGACGTAGATTGTGTGCGTTGGATCATCGGGCACGGGGATTCCCCAACTCACGGAACTCTTCTGCCGAGAGATAGACAAATCCTGAAGTCCTCCGCGAACGAAACTTATGACTTCGTTTCGCCGCGTTTCGGGACGAATGAATTCCGGCTGAGCTTCATAGAGCGCGAGCAGAGTCTCTGCGTAATCAGAAAGCCGAAAGAAGTAGCTCTCTTCCGAAACGTGATCGAGCGGCCTTAAATGTTCAAGACATGTCGGCGGCTCGCCCTCTCGCTCAGGCGGCGCATACTCTCCTTCCGCTTTGTATGCAGCGCACGACGCGCAGAACCAGCCTTCGTAATGCCCTTTGTAGATCGCCTCTCTTCCTTTCGGCGTCTTTGTTTTCGCAACGCGCCGC
>QHXM01000017.1 GCA_003222945.1 Acidobacteriota bacterium | reverse complement strand
GCAAAAAACCTGATGGCTCGTCTCAAACTGTTTTGGGAGAATGGACAGATTTAGGTCACCGTAATCATGGTGATGGACCTCCTCCAAATTCAGAAGCTTTCCTCCTCACAGTGCTTGAGAGAATTAACCTTTAACTACGAAGTAATATGCTCCCGACCAATTCACATGCGTTACGTCGAAAATCCGCCAAACCCCTGGCTCACGCATACGGTCGAATGGATCGGCGAGCCGCCTGAGGCGCGCGTCGAAGTCTTCGAGGAGACAGAAACGCGCTCAATCATCACGCACAACAATAGCCCTGACGTGGGCTTCGACTATTCCGTCAACTGCTATCGCGGCTGCGCGCACGCCTGTACCTACTGCTTTAGCCGCCCTACGCACGAATACCTTGGCTACGGCGCAGGCACAGACTTCGAGCGCAAGATCGTTGTGAAAGTAAAAGCGCCGGAACTACTGCGCGCAGAGTTCATGCGACCGAGTTGGCGAGGCGACCCGCTTGTCTTTTCATTTACCTCAGACCCTTACGTTCCGCTCGAAGCGCATTACAAGTTGACGCGCCGTTGCTTGGAAGTTTGTCAGGAATTTCGCAACCCTGCGAGCATCGTCACAAAGTCTGCGCTCATACGAAGAGACTTGGACGTGCTAGTTGGATTAAAGCGCGAGGCGAGCGTGAGCGTCTTCTTCACGATTCCTTTTGCGGATTACGAGACGGCGCGTGCGGTCGAGCCGTTTGCGCCTTCGCCGGATGCGCGCTTTCGTGCAATGAAGGAGTTGGCAGATGCTGGCATCGAAGTAGGAATTGGAATTGCGCCCGTCATTCCGGGCTTGAGCACGGACATCCCAGAACTCCTGAAGCGTGCGCGAGAGTGCGGCGCTCGTCAGGCTTTTATGACGATGCTGCGGCTGCCGGGAAGCGTCGCGGAATATTTTGAAGAGCGCCTGCGCGAGAAGTTGCCAACGAAAGCCGACCGCGTTCTCAATCGAATAAGAGAGGCGCGCGATGGGCGTCTAAACTCGTGCGAGTTCGGGGAAAGAATGCGGGGCAAAGGTGAATACTGGGAAGCGCAGGAGAAGTTGTTTCGTCTCTACTGCAAGCGTCTGGGCTTCAACCAGCAAGAGCGCAGAACCTATGAGACCGAGCCTCGCAGCACTTTCCGTCGCCCGTCGGCGCAAACGCGCCTATTTGATTGAGAGCTTAGTTGATTTATAATGCAGGCACGCTCAAACAAACAAATTTCGGGGAGGACAGGCCATGATTACCATCAGGGATGTCATACGCGACCGCGAGCCGTATTCAGTTCGTGACGACATAACCGTGCTAGAAGCTGCGAACTATATGGCGAACCGCAAAGTTGGCGGCGTCTGCGTGCTCGATGGGGACGGACGCCTAATCGGAATCTTAACCGAACGCGACCTGCTCAACAGCATTGTCCTCCCTTGTCGTGACCCTGCGACGTTGACTGTGAAAGAGGCTATGGGCGAACTTCAAGCTGTGATTGAAACTAAGGACACTCCGCGCGAGGCTTTGGAGCGCATGGAGTTGATTGGGCGTCGTCACCTGCCTGTTGTAGAAGGCGAGCGCTGGGTCGGTATGCTCTCAATGCGCGACATACTGCGCGTAGAAGTGAGCGAGCAGGGCGACGAGTTGAAACTCCTTCATGAATACATTTCGCACTGACCTGCGTCTAATAGAACAAGGGGAGCGAACTTTGGTCTTGAGGGCGGCGAGCTTTCCCAGAAGCGCTGCCCTTATCAATTGCGCGCTGAATAGCAGTTATGTCAGTACCACCTGCGGTACAGTGGAAATATCATCTCCGACAGTGGAAATGGAGACTTTGACACTGGAGAAATCATCTCTGACAGTGGAGAAGTTGTCTCCAACAGTGGAAAAATCAATTCTGACACTGGAAATGTAAGCTCTGACAGTGGGAATAACGGTTCTGACGTTGGAAATGGCAGTTCTGACAATGCGGATGGAGGTTTTGTCAGTGGGAATAGAAACTCTGACAGTGGAAATGTAATCTACGACGTTGGCAATAAAGGTTTTGTCGGCAGGGATAAGGTTTTTGCAGTTGCATTAAAAAGGGCTGATTAAAATGAAGCAGGTCGTTTATTCAATCATCGTTCTCGGTCTTTCGCTCTCGATTGCTTGCGCTCAGACTCCGAAAGGTAAAGGCGCGGGCGAGGTGGCGAGCACGTCGGACGGCGCTGTGAAATTTCGTGTTGAGACGTTTGTGAGCGGGCTTCAAGTCCCCTGGTCAATCGTCTTCGTACCCGATGGGCGCGTCTTCGTAACGGAGCGCCCAGGTCGTGTGCGCGTGATTGAGAATGGGCAGTTGCGCGTGGAGCCTCTGGCTACAATCTCCGATGTCGAAGCAAGAAGCGAGAGCGGCTTGATGGGGCTGACCCTTCACCCGCAGTTTACTGAAAACCATCAACTCTATCTCTGCTACGCTTACGATGGCGGCAACGGACAGCGTGATCGCGTCGTGCGCTATCGTGAGACTGGAAATGCTTTGACGGACCGAAAAGTGATTATAGAAGACATCCCTGCGGCGCAGTTTCACGCAGGCTGTCGTCTGCGCTTTGGACCGGACGCGAAGCTCTACATCACTACGGGCGAGGCCACTCAGAAAGAGATAGCGCAGAGGCTGGATTCGCTCGGCGGCAAAATTCTGCGCCTTAATGATGACGGCACTGTGCCGCAAGACAATCCTTTCGTGAATCAGAAAGGCGCGCGGCCTGAAATCTGGACCTACGGCAATCGCAACCCGCAGGGGATTGATTGGCAGCCGGGCACAAATATTATGTTCGAGACGGAGCATGGTCCATCTGGCGGCGATGCGCCGGGCGGAGGCGACGAGGTCAACATCATTGAGAAGGGGAAGAACTACGGCTGGCCTGTCATTCATCACACAGAGTCGCGTGAGGGAATGGAGTCGCCGCTTCTGGAATACACGCCTGCGGTAGCGCCAGCGAGCGGCATGTTCTATCGAGGCTCTGCCTTCCCGCAGTTTCACAACAACTTCTTCTTCGGAAACTTGCGCGGAGAGACGATCATTCGCGTCGTGCTTGATGGAAGGCGTGTTGTGAGCCAGGAGCGTTTACTTCAAAGGCAGTACGGGCGCATACGCGATGTTGCGGAAGGACCGGACGGCGCAATCTATTTCTCAACGTCCAACCGCGATGGGCGCGGGCAGCCAGCGAAGGATGATGACAGGATTTTGAGACTCGTTCCGGTTAAGTGAAGCGAAATAACGCAACGTGTCCAAGCGTTGTTAAGCCGTCGAAGACGGCTTAACAACGCTTGCATAACATCAGTGGCAAATCAACTCAGTTTCCTCCGCCTGATGCCACCTGGCCGCCTGTCTTCAACTCAATCGGCAGACCTGCGAAGAGTGTGCTTGCGCCATGCTCGGTCGCTAGTTTGTTGAAGGCTGCAACGTCCGTGTTGAGGAACTGGTTGACGGCTTGAAGATGCGCCTCCAACTGTCTGCGAGACTCCGCCATCGCTTCACGTTGAACGTCGCTAGGGGCTATGCCGTAGCCGGAGAAGAGTACGCCTCGCATGAGTCCCTGCAAGCGATCATAGAAGCGCTCCAGATAATGAATGCTGTCGGATGCTCCGGGCTGTATCTCGTAGTTGTAGAGCGGCATCTCCAACTGCTCAATCTTTCGAGAGAGCGCGCGTGCCTGATCCATCACAGGGCGATAGTTCGCCTGCACCTCTTGTCCCTGACCTTCACTTCCTATGACTTCCTGAAGCGTCGCAATCTGTTTCTTGAGATTGTTGATGCGATTGAGTGCTTCAGCAAGAGCAGAGACTTCGTCGCGTAGTTCAAGTCCTGCCTGAACCTGAGCGCGGTAGGCATTCAAATCAACCTGTATGCGCGGGTCAAGCCCAACTTGAACAGTCTGCGTTTGGGTCTTTCCGTTTACAGTGACCGCGACTTTGTAAGTGCCGGGCATGACGGGTGGTCCGGCGTTAGAGTCGAATTGAAACTCCGTCTCCTCGCTCTCGCCCGCTCTAGTCGGGAGGAAGGTCAGACGCTTCGCGCCTTCGTAGCGCAAGTCCCAACTGGCTCGATTGAATCCCATCTTCGCCGGACCATAAAAGGTTCTAATCTTATTTCCTTGCTCATCCGTGACGACTATCTTGACGGGCGTTTCCCTGCGACGCGTCATCTCAGGCGTGGTCTTTATCTCTGCGGGCAGATAGTAATCAACGCTTGCGCCCCGCGGAGGATTCGGGGCTGTGTAGCCGCCCAGACTAAAACCACGCTTGTTCCACGCGAGCCAGTTTGTCGCGGGCTGTGTGCCGAAGAGTTGGAAGCCTGCCGTAGCGTTGCCCATCTCTTCGAGAGGCGTAATGTTGTCAAGAACGAACAAGCCGCGACCGTGCGTTGCTACGATCATGTCGTGGCTCTTCTTTATGAACTTGATGTCGTAGATGGGAACTGTAGGGAAGTTGCTCTTGATTGGCGTCCATGATGCGCCGTCGTTCATCGAATAGAAGAGACCTGTCTCAGTTCCGGCAACGAGAAAACCCTTTCGATTCGGGTCTTCACGCACTACTTTCGCGGGCTGGTCCTGCGGCAGGCCCGCTGCAATCGAAGTCCAACTGTTTCCGAAATCCGTTGTCTTGAAAACATAAGGCTTGTTGTTGTCAACTTCGTGGAAGTCAACGGCTATGTATGCTGAGTCGGCAGAAAACGGCGAGGCTTCTACTTGCTGCAAGCGTCCCCATTGGGGCAAGCCTTTAATGTTCGTCGCAGCGTTCGTCCAATGCGCGCCGCCGTCGCGCGTGACAGAGACAACGCCGTCGTCAGAGCCTACCCAAATAACTTTCGGGTCAACTGGCGAAATGGAGATAGAGAGAATCGTATCGAAGCTTTCAGCGCCGCTCAAATCCAACTCAATCGGTCCGCCGCTGCTCTCCTGCTTCGTCTTGTCGTTGCGAGTCAGGTCCGGGCTAATCGGCGTCCAGTGCGCGCCGCCGTCCGTTGATTTGAAGAGAACATTGCCGCCCAGGTAAATTTCATCAGGGTTGGTGCTTGATACTGCAATCGGAGAGGTCCAGTTGAAACGATACTTCAATTCCGAAGGCTTCATGTTGCCGACGCCTTCAAGGTAAGGACGAAGCGAGCGAGCGTAGCCGTTTCTCTTATCAAGTCGGCGTATAGAGCCGTTCTGTGAATCAGCATAGATGATTGGTGAGCCGCCGGGCGCAGGCACGACGTACTCGCCGTCGCCGCCTACGACCGTGTACCAGTTGTCGTTTGTAATTCCTGTCGCGCTAAGGCTGTTCGATGGTCCACACCAACCGTTGTTGTCCTGTAGGCCGCCGCACAAGTTGTACGGCGTCTCTTCATCAGCCGCGACCATGTAGAACTGCTCAATCGGGAGGTTGTCGAGAAAGCGCCAGCTTCGACCTGCATCGGCAGAGACATAGACGCCGCCGTCGTTGCCTAAGATGATGCGGTCTGGATTCTGCGGGTCAATCCAGATTGTGTGATTGTCCGGGTGAACGCCTCGACCAGTGATGCGCGCGGTCTTACCACCGTCGTCTGAAAGCAGTATGTCATAAGAGAGGAAATAGACCTTTGATTCATCTTTGGGCGAGACGGCGAGTTGGCTGAAGTAGAATGGACGCGCGTTGAGCGCGTGGTTGTTGCTCACTTCGCGCCAGTGGTCGCCAAGATCAATCGAATCCCAGAGTATCCCTTTCTTCGCTTCAACGAGCGCGTAGATGTGGCGCGGGTTCGAGGGCGCTGCCGCAAGACCTATGCGACCAGTTGCGCCTTCGGGCAATCCGTCCGTAAGCTTCTTCCACGTGTTCCCGCCGTCAATCGAACGAAAGATGCCGCCGGATGTTCCGCCCGACATGAGCATCCAGGGGAAGCGTTGCACCTGCCACATCCCCGCGTAAAGAATCATAGGATTGCCCGGGTCCATAATCAGAGCGCTCGCGCCCGTAGTGTCATTTATATAAAGAACCTTAGCCCACGTCTTGCCTCCATCGGTTGAGCGAAAGATGCCGCGCTCCGCGTTCGGCCCCCATGCGTGACCTATAGCGCCTACAAAGATTATGCTCGGGTTGTCAGGGTCAACCACAACGGAAGAGATTTGTCCGGCATCTTTTAATCCCATGAAGCGCCAGTTCGTGCCGCCGTCCGTTGACATATAGACGCCGCGCCCCGTCGAGA
>QHXM01000016.1 GCA_003222945.1 Acidobacteriota bacterium | reverse complement strand
GAAAAAACGCACGCTCCTCTCTTATGTCCGGCAAGCTGGGAAAGAGAAAGTTGGGGAGTCTGTGTTAGCCTCACCAGACACTAAGAGTTAGCATACTCCCCGCACTAGAGCGCTGCTCTTTGCACGACCTCTCATACGCTTGTCAGAAAAGCATCGCTTCTGTACTATTATTTCTTCATTCATGGCGGCTATAGTTCAGTCGGTTAGAACGCTTGATTGTGGATCAAGAGGTCGAGGGTTCGAGTCCCTCTAGCCGCCCCAGATATAAGAGAAGGTGAGTTAAGCGGCTCACCTTCTCTTTTTCTTTATCGTGAGTGCGCCAGCAGATAGATTATGAGGATGACAAGCAGGATCGAGAGAATAAGAAGCGTAATCTTCCAGAAGCTGTAAGGCCTATCGCCCTGCACTTCGCCTGTGCGACCGTTGACCACCACCTGATAAACCTTCTCATTCAACCTGTATGCGCCTGCATAGACGGGCAGCAGCAGATGCTTGAAAGTGATTGCCGAATAATGCGTACTGATGTTGAAGACGCGCTGCTCGTCGCCGCCTATGTCGCGTCTCATGTCCGAGTCAATAACGCTGGCGGCGATTGCTTTGGCCTGCTCAAAGCCTTCCGCTAATTCAACCTGATAACGCTGCGCCTTGAAGCCCGAAAGATAAGCAGGGTCGTAAGGCTTTATCTCTGGCAAGTCCCAGGGTTCAAGCGCGTTTAGACGATTCGCGGGCAGCGATTTCGTTGCAGGAATCAGTATGTCGTCGAACCAGCGCGAGACTGTTCCCGCAGCCGGATACCAGCGCGTGCGCTGCACCTGTCTGGTCTTTGTCTCGGTGTTGCCTTGCGAGTCCGTCTCCGTGTAAGTCTCCGTCTCGTAATAATGTTCGCCGCGCTCGCCCGTGTAGTAGCTGACAGTGTTCGCGTCGTAGGTCCAGAATGGAAGATAGACTCCGTCAATCGCTTCGGGCGTGGCGAACTTCTTCAAAGCGTTCGGCGCAAACCAGCGTGACGAAATCCACTGCTTGAGATTGGCTGTGGCCTGCTGCTGAGTGATGTGAAAAGGAAGAACGCCTTCGGGTGCTATGGTTGGGTCTGCGGACTTCGGCTGCGCGACAATCTTCGCGCCGCAGAAGTCGCACTCGCGCGCAACTTCCGGCGGGACGAAAGTTACAATCGCGCCGCAGCTGGAGCATTGAACTTCGAGCGCATTCTGAGCGAGCACCTGCAACTGCCCTTCGCGTGGCCGCAAATACTCTTCATAAGAACGCTCTTGAACCTCTTCCGCACTCGTCGGAATAACCTCCTTGTGCCCGCAGTAAGGACAGGCCAGCACTCCGTCCTTCGGCTCAAACACCAGAATCGCGCCGCACGACGCGCACGGGTAGCGACGCACTTTTTCCTGATCTACTTGTTGCGGGGGCGCTTGCATTGTTTCGACTATCTCCTCATGAGAAACGATGAAGTTAAAGCAGAATACAGAATTCAGGAGTCAGAATCCAGAAGGGGGTAAGGCCGAAAGCCAGTTTTAAGTTTTCAGTTTTGAGTTACGAGCTTTCTGAAAACTCAAAACTCAAAACTGAAAACTACTTTATTTATTCTGTCTTCTACTTTTCATTGCAATCTGGCTTCGGCTTGGACAAAATGCTTACAAGATGGAAATCAGAATCAGTGTCCCGCGAAATTTTAGTTACAAGCGAACTGCGCTCAGTCATGGATGGACCGATCTGCCGCCCTTTGAGATTGACCCGAAGAGCTTAACAGTAACTCGCGTCCTCGACATCGAGGATGCGCAACCAGTCACAATAACAATCACGGGGACAAAGCGCGCAGTCCTTGTTCATGTTCCGCGAAAGTTGGGCAAGCGGGCTGCCCGTTCGATCACACGCGACGTACGACACATGCTCAGGCTTGATGATGACCTTACGGAATTTTACAGCGAGATGAATGCTCATACAGAGTTCAACTGGATTCCGAGCGCGGGCGCGGGACGACTGGTCCGCTCGCCCACAGTGTTTGAAGATTTGGTTAAGACAATTTGCACTACGAACTGCTCGTGGTCGCTCACGAAGAAGATGGTTCAGGGTCTCGTCAATAATCTTGGCCGTGAATCTGCGGATGGTCGCAGAACATTTCCGACGCCTGCGGCGATGGCTGCCATGCCCGCAAGCTTTTATCGTGATGAAGTTCGCGCAGGCTATCGCGCGCCGTACCTGAAGGAGTTGGCCGAGTGCGTCGCCTCCGGCTCATTAGACGTTGAGGCTTGGGCGTTGAGCGAATTGCCGACCGCAGAACTCAAGAAAGAGATGAAGCGCGTCAAGGGCGTCGGCGATTACGCGGCAGAAAATCTTCTGAAACTTGTAGGACGCTACGACGTGCTTGCGCTCGACTCATGGGTTCGCGCTAAATTCGCACGCACGCGCAACGGAGGCAGCACAATCTCAGACAAAAAAATCGCCCGCTACTACTCCCGCTTCAACTCCTGGCGCGGCCTCGCACTCTGGTGCGACATGACAAGAGATTGGATTGAAGAGAAATGATGAAAGGCAAGAGGCGTAGACCGAGGCGACGCGGAGAGAAAAGAATCGCTCTATCGTTCTACTCACCTTTTCGTCGTGTCTCTGCGTCCCCGCGTTTCCGCGTCGTTCTTTTCTGCTCTCGACGATGGGCAGAGATTCTCGACCACGCATTCACCGCACAGAGGCTTTCGTGCGTTGCATATTTTTCTTCCGTGCGTGACGAGTAAGTGAGAGAAATCTATCCAGGCTTTGCGCGGCACAAGTTCCATTAAATCGCGTTCGATCTTTTCAGGCTGTGTGTGCTCAGTCAATCCTAATCTTTCTGAAAGGCGCGCGACGTGTGTGTCAACGACTATGCCGGAGGCTTGCTGGAAGGCGTTGCCAAGAACGACGTTGGCGGTCTTGCGCGCAACGCCCGGAAGAGCGAGTAATTCATCCATAGATTCCGGCACGCGCCCCCCATGTTTCTCCGCAATGATTCGGCATGCGCCCTGAATTGCTTTAGCCTTGTTGCGATAAAAACCTGTGGAATGAATATCTTTTTCAAGCTCCGTCTGCTCTACACTGTAATAGTCTTCGCATCGCCTGTATTTCCGAAAAATGTCCGCCGTGACAAGATTCACGCGCTCGTCCGTGCACTGCGCCGAAAGAATTGTCGCAATGAGAAGTTCAAGCGGGTTGGAGTAGTTAAGCGAGCAGCGCACGTCCGGGTATTCGCGCTTCAAACGCCGTATAATCAAGAGCGTGCGCTCACGTCTCTCTTTGCCTGCTGAAGATTTTTTCACGTTTCTATTTTGTCCCTTGAGTTAAGATGAAGGCTTACTAGATTATATCTCGTAAGAGTGCGCTAGCGCGATTCGTCTATTGACTTCCCTGTCGAGTTAGCATAGAAGCACGTAAGGTGCGAGCATGAACATTTCCTAAAGTTGAAAGCTCTTTCGTTTCAGACACCAGAATGAAGACAAAATCAAAACTCTACATCCCCTTAATAGCGCTCTTCATTCTGACCGCCATCTATCAGACAAGGCACACGGTCGAAGGCGTCCGTGAGCTACTCTACCCGACTGAAATCGCGCAATCGCCCTTCGGCCTGAAACCTGTCAGCAACGTTATCACAAACGTCAAACCGGGCGCCGAGCAAGCAGGCATTCATGACGGCGACGTTCTTCTGGCGGTCAACGGTCAGGCGTACACTGGCACAGCCGCTCTGATAGTGCCGCTGATGAAATCCAGACCCGGCGATACCTTAACCGTTCGCTTCCGCTCGGTGGACGAAGGCGAGCAGGCGGCGGGGCGCGAGGTCAATATTCAACTCGGCCAGCAGAAGACCGAATCGCCAAGCGTAAGCAGATGGCTGCCCCTTTTCGTCGTACTTATCGTGATGCCCATCTTCTGCGCCGTGCTGGGCTTCTGGGTAGCATTGATGCGACCGCAAGACCCGCTGGCGTGGCTACTGCTCGCGTTGATGCTGAGCTTCGGCCAGCTCGCGGGCTTTGAGACGGAATTGGTGGCTATGGCGAACCCTTTGCGCGACATCCTGATCGCCTACCACATCCTCTTCAACTCGGCTTGGCCCGTCTGTATGATGCTCTTCGGCATCTACTTCCCTGAGAGATTCGACGCCGACCGACGACGGCCCTGGGCGAAATGGGTCTTCATCATCCCGCTCGCACTAATCACAATCTTAGAGATTACTCTTGACATAGGGACTGTGGAGAACTACAGAGCCGTCGCGCCTGTCTTCCGGCTGCTTCAATCCTATGAGAAGATATTATTCGTCTTCTCCCTACTGCCCACCTCTATCTTCTTCCTCGCGCTGTTCTCGAAACTCGGCGCGACGAAGATACCGGACGCGCG
>QHXM01000129.1 GCA_003222945.1 Acidobacteriota bacterium | reverse complement strand
CTACGAATGCCACATTAGGGTTCTGTTTGGCTAATACTTTCGTAATAGCTGCTGTTAGTGTGGTCTTGCCGTGATCTACGTGCCCTATTGTCCCTATGTTTACGTGTGGCTTGCTGCGATCAAATTTTGCCTTGCTCATCTCTTGCTCCTCTTTATGAGTTTTGAGTTTCGAGTTTTGAGTTCTGCTTAAAATTCAAAACTCAAAACTCATCATTCATAATTTACTTTGCGACTCCCTGCACCTTCGCTATAACTTCGTCCGCAATGTTCTTCGGCGCTTGGTCGTATCGCTCGAAGTGCATTGTGGAAGTTGCGCGACCCTGTGTTGAGGAGCGCAGGTCTGTCGTGTAGCCGAACATCTCGGAGAGCGGGACGTAGGCAGTGACGACCTGCACGCCGCCGGGACGCGGCTCTGTCTTCTCGATCTGGCCTCGACGACGATGTAAGTCGCCGTTGACTGCGCCCATGTACTCTTCGGGCGTCACGACTTCGATGCGCATGATAGGCTCAAGTAGAACGGGCTTGGCCTTCTTCACTGCATCCTGAAATGCGAGCGAGCCTGCGATGTGGAACGAACGCTCGTCTGAGTCAACTTCGTGATACGAACCGAAGACCAGACGCACTTTGATGTCCACCAATTCGTAGCCTGCAAGGTAGCCGCGCTCCATAGCGTCTTTGATTCCCTGCTCTGTAGGCTTGATGAATTCGCGCGGGATAGCGCCGCCCGTTATCTCGTTCTCGAACACAAAACCCTCGCCCGGCGCTGGTTCAATCTCAAGCTCTACGTGGCCGTACTGACCACGACCGCCCGTCTGCTTCTTGAAGATTTCTTTGCCCGTCGCTGGCTGCGTTATCGTCTCTCGATAAGCGACCTGTGGCTTGCCAACATTAGCTTCGACGCCAAACTCGCGCTTCATTCGGTCCACGATGATCTCAAGGTGAAGCTCTCCCATCCCTGCGATAATCGTCTGCCCGGTCTCATGGTCCGTAGAGACGTTGAACGATGGGTCTTCCTGCGCAAGACGATTGAGAGCGACGCCAAGTTTGTCTTGGTCCGCGCGAGTCTTTGGTTCGACAGCGACGCGTATGACGGGAGCGGGAAACTCCATCGCTTCCAGGATGATCGGCTTGTTGTCGTCGCAGATCGTGTCGCCGGTTGTGACCTGCCTCATGCCGCCGATGGCTATGATTTCGCCTGCGCTCGCTTCGTCAATGTCCTCGCGCTTGTTGGCGTGCATACGCATAAGGCGGCCAACGCGCTCTTTCGTATCCTTGACAGGATTGTAAGCGTAAGAGCCTGCCTTGATCGTGCCGGAATAGATGCGAACGAACGACAGTTGACCCAGATGCTTGTCGGCCATGATCTTGAAGACGAGACCGCTGAAGGGCGCTGCGGCATCCGCCGCACGAGTCTCAACGTTGCCCGTCTTCGGGTTCACACCTTCGACCGCAGGAATGTCTAGCGGGCTTGGAAGATAATCAACAACTGCATCAAGCAACGTCTGCACGCCTTTATTTTTGAAGGCCGAGCCTGTGACGACAGGAACAAGCTTCAGAGCGATTGTTCCTTTGCGAAGAGCCGCGCGAATCTCATCATCCGTGATGCTCTCGCCCTCGTCTTCCAGGTACTTCATCATTAACTCTTCTTCAACGTCCGCGACCGCCTCAAGAAGTTTATGACGAGCAGCCTTAGCTTCTTCTACAAGGTCTGCGGGGATTTCTGCAATCTCATACTCCGCGCCCTTCGTCTCGTCTTTCCAGACAAGGCCCTTCATCGTGATTAGATCAACGACGCCTTTGAACTGGTCCTCTAATCCGATTGGAATCTGAAGCGCCACAGGGTTTGCGCCCAGGCGTGTGATGATTGAATCGAATGAGCGTTGGAAGGATGCGCCCGCGCGGTCCAGTTTATTGATAAAGCAGATGCGCGGAACGTTGTACTTATCAGCCTGTCGCCAGACGGTCTCTGATTGCGGCTCGACACCTGCGACGCCATCAAACACTGCGACTGCGCCGTCCAACACACGAAGAGAACGTTCGACCTCCATTGTGAAATCAACGTGGCCGGGCGTGTCTATGATGTTGATGCGATACTCTGTTCCGCTGCGCTTCCAGAAGCAGGTCGTGGCGGCAGATGTAATCGTGATGCCGCGCTCCTGTTCCTGCTCCATCCAGTCCATAGTCGCAGTGCCTTCGTGCACCTCGCCAATCTTGTGCGAGACGCCCGTGTAGTAGAGCACGCGCTCTGTCGTGGTCGTCTTTCCGGCATCAATGTGAGCCATGATGCCTATGTTGCGGAACTTATTTAGATCGTGCTTAGCCATAACAGTTTTCGGTTTTCAGTTTTCAGTTTTCAGTTGCCATCGAAGCCCCCTCGCTTCTTATTGCTGACTACTGAAAACTGAAAACTCAAAACTGCCTTACCACTTGTAATGCGCGAAAGCTTTGTTGGCCTCCGCCATGCGGTGCGTGTCCTCTTTCTTCTTGACCGCATTGCCGCGATTGTTCGCCGCATCTAGGAGTTCGCCTGCGAGTCGGTCCGTCATTGTCTTTTCGCCGCGACCGCGCGCGAACTGAACGATCCAGCGAATCGCAAGCGCGCCCCTGCGCTCCTGATGAACTTCAATAGGCACTTGATAAGTCGAACCGCCAACGCGACGGGATTTGACTTCGACCGTCGGGCGAACGTTATCAATCGCCTTCTTGAAGACTTTCAGCGGCTCCTCATTAGCCTTCTCTCCAATCTGTTTCAGGGCGTTGTAGAAAATCTTTTCAGCCGTTGACTTCTTCCCGCCC
Source organism: Acidobacteriota bacterium (assembly GCA_003222945.1). Taxonomy (GTDB): domain Bacteria; phylum Acidobacteriota; class Blastocatellia; order Pyrinomonadales; family Pyrinomonadaceae; genus QHXM01. The sequence goes on along the minus strand of QHXM01000129.1, from coordinate 18,348 downwards.
CACATCACGCCGTTGATAAACTTGGTCACCAACGGACTGTTATAGACCGGATCGGGCAGCACCTCGCGTCTCTCAGCAACTCTTCTTCTAGGCATAAGGTTAGTTTTTAGTCTTGAGTTTTTAGTTTTGAGTTTTCAGTAGCGGGCGTTCAGGTTTTTCTGAAAACTCAAAACTAAAAACTGAAACTGAATTACTTCTTTGCTCCCCCAGCGCCAGCCTTCGGGCGTTTTGCGCCGTACTTGGAGCGTCCCTGTTTGCGGTCCGCGACGCCGACTGAATCGAGCGTTCCGCGTATGACGTGATAGCGAACGCCGGGCAAATCCTTCACGCGACCGCCGCGAATGAGCACGATTGAGTGCTCTTGCAGATTGTGTCCGACGCCTGGAATGTAGGTCGTGACTTCGATTCCGTTTGTCAGGCGCACGCGGGCGACTTTGCGCAAGGCCGAGTTCGGTTTCTTAGGCGTTTGCGTATAGACGCGCGTGCAGACGCCGCGACGCTGCGGCGACTCCTGAAGCGCAGGGCTGGCCGTCTTGTACTTCACGGCTTGGCGTCCCTTTCTAACAAGCTGGTTGATTGTCGGCACTGCTCGTTATCCTCTTCCTTACGAATGGCGCGCCTTTCTCAGAAAGCGCAAAAAGGTGCTCAACCTGCCTCTTTCCGAAACCTGTTCGGCAGTCAGCGCAGGTGGGCTGTCCTGTTACAAATATGTGTTGTTTGAGGGATGTTCTGGTTACCTAAAGGGTGCGGATAATGGCCTCCCTCGAAGCCGAAACTTTTCTGTGGCGTCGCATCTCCTATTAGATGAGCGGGTCTATTTCAACCAATCGCGTGTTCGGAGCCAGGAAGCGAAAGGAAGTTAAAGCCTTTGCGCGTAGCTCACGAACCTTTTTACGCCACAATAATTGTCAAGCGGCTGTTCGTCTGGCGCTTTTTATGCGCTAGTTCAGCCGGGCAACGCCTCCACACCGACCAAAACCATCTTGAGCGTTGCACTGTTGGGTTCAGACTGTCAGTCCGAAACGATAGACTATACGGATGAAGGGTTTATCTGTCAAGCGGCGGAAAGCCGCGTAGAAATGCTCAATCTTGAAAAAGGTTTTTCTTGCGCGTATAGTTATCAAGCAGTTGATGTGCTGGATGTTAAATGGTCTGTCGAGCGAGCGCGGAATTTTACAGGAGTTTAAGAAATGAGCGAAGACCTGACAAAAGACATAAAGCAGAAGTACGATACTAAGCCCACAATTGAAACAGTCTTAGAGCGTATTAACGCGCTCGATCAAACACTGAATGTGCGCATAGACAAACTGCAAGATCAGGTAAATATCCGGCTTGACCGAATCGAAAGTGAAGTTAAAAAGACTCATTCTGAATTCTACGATCTGCGCGCTGATTTTAGAGAGTTGAGAAGCGCACTAATAGAGCATATACCAGCTTTGAAGACTTAAAGGGTTTGCACGCCGATGATTCAGAACTATTCCGTATCCTCTCTTCCCTTTTATGGTGAATCCGCAAGCGCGTTCTTCGTCTCTTCTGCCATCCTCGCGGCGAGGCGCTCGGCGGCAAGGTCGGGCAAGGTGCTGAGGATGCTGCGAAGTTGAGTCAGGGCGTCTTGTGCTTCTTTCATGGTGTCCTGATAGAGCTTTTTATTGCTAACAACATCGTTCGGGTCGCTCGTTTCTGTGAAAGGTTTGCGCTTCGGGCTTGAGAGCCATCTTTGAATCCTTGCGAGGCTCAGGTTGACTCTACGCCTTGCGCGCACGGAATGTCTTGCGGGCGCTGCGAGACTTTTTATAAGTGTCTCCATGAAATCTTCGCGGTCGGCGTAGGCGTTCGCGGCGACTAAGCCCCACATTGTTCCGCCGCCCTCTTCCGCATAGCGCAGAGTCCAGACGGCCTCTCCGTATTTATTCAACACGTCGCGCGCAGAATTGATTTGTTTCAGCTTCTCTTCCGTGAGAAGCTTTGCAGAGAGCGCGTCGTCTGCGGGGCGCTTGCAGTTGACGTAGTATTCAAACGCCTGCTTCTGCCCTGCGGTAGAAAAATCCTGCGTTCTGTCTCCGTAAACCTTCGTGAACTTTTCAAGCCCAAGCTTTACGACCTCGTCGCACGGCATACTGAACCCAGCCTTTTCATCGTCCTGTGCGTAAGCGCCCTGTGTGAGCGTTAACAGTAGAAGTATCTGTAGAGCGATTCGCAGGAAGAAAGGTTTTCGCATCTTGTGGCCTCAATCTGAAAGGGCGCTTGCTGTCATCCTTTTAATCTAAATTCAGGGTTTCAATTTGGGGAAGGTGTTGTCTTGCGGCCAGACGATAACAACTTCCCGTTTTGCTCGAAGGTTACCAGCCTGAATCACAAAAAGCGATGATTAACCACAGAGGATTTATAGAAAGGGACGAAATAGCAGCTTAGTAATTAGAAATCTGCAATCTTCTATCTCAAATTCTTATCTTCCCTCTGTGCCCTCTGTGTCCTCTGTGGTGAAGATTCAGTTTTTGCAGAAGTATTTAATGAACTTCGGGCTTTCTAGGGATAGGCATAGGCATACCTGTGTTCGAGCTTGTGTTCGCGTTATCGTTCTTATTTGCTGATTGTCGTCGTGCAGTAATATCCTGCTGCTGCTTCACCATTGACTTCCAGCGCTGCAAATCTATCTTAGCCTTTTCAAGAGCCTCCTGCGCGCGATAGTTGTCAGGGTTTATGTCTATAGCTTTCTGTAGCGCAAGGACTGCCTCCTGATACTGCGCGACGTGGCCTAGCGCAAGGCCCAGTTCATACTGGTAATCGTCGTTCTCAGGATCGAGTTTGACGGCCTGGCGAAAAGCTTTGGCCGCGTCGTCAGGCTTGGCTAGCTTGTTGTAAGCAAGACCCATGTTGAAGAAAGCCTTTGCATCCTTTGAGTCCTGTCTGAGAGATTTCTGATAAGTTTCAGCGGCCTTTTTATACTCCTCTTCGGCCTCCTTCTTCTGGTCCAGCACGTCGTAACTCATTGCTAGCCGCAGGTGCGCTTCTGCGAAATCAGGATCAATATTGACGGCCTGCTTAAAGGCTTCCGCAGCCTCCGCGTCCTTATCCTGTCGCGCAAGCTCGTTGCCCTGATCGAACAGTCTCTGCGCCTCCGGGTGAATGCCCGCGTCCGCGCTCCCTTCTGCTGGTCCGGTGGAAACGTTTGAAGAGTTCGTGCTCGCAGCCGCCTGCTTGTTCTTAGACCCGCAGTCGGTCAGCGTTAGTAAGAGCAGTATAAAGACAAGAATAGTAAAGGTAGGTTTCATAACTCTAGCGCCTGTCTAAACAGATTTGTCTGGGGTAGGAAGTATCTACGCCAAAACGAGCGCAGAGTCAAACAGGCAAGGTAAAAGTAAAAAGGTAAAAGGTAAAAGTGAAGAAAGAAGAGCGAGTCTTTCGTCTTTCACTTTTACCTTTTACCTTTTTACTTTTACCTTTCTCTATGTTCTCAAGTTGTCGGCGTGGGTGTTCCTGCAACCTTCTTTCGTTTCGCAGGTCTTTCGACGTGCGTGGCGCTTTCCCAACCAGCCAGAGTAGCAGGGTCGTTGCGATACTTATTGCGCACGATTGCGTCCAACTCTCGCACGATTGTGCGCCCGCGCTCTACCAGAGTATCAATCGCTGCGGTCGCCGTCACGCGCTTTTCCGTGTTGACGTTCTTGCTATCAAGCGTAGCCTCGAAAGCACTGATGGCACCCCGTAGATCATCCAGAAAGTCTGCTGGCATTTCGCGCTTGGTAAACTCATCTTTGAGCGGCGTAGCCTTTTCAACGAAGGCGCGTGCAGCACTCAAGAGCGCCTGATCGCCGTTCGTCGTGGGCATACGAAAGTTCGCAGCCGTTCCGGGTATGCTCAGGTCAATTACGCGCGCCGTATCGCTGACTGCGACCATCTTCTGCCGCAAATCTTTCTTCGCACCCCTCTTCATCCCCGTGCTTGCCCTGGCCGCGCTCTTGCTGGAAGACTGCGCAGTGCTATGTTGCTCCAACTCCGCAATCAGAGCGCGCAGCGAACCGAACTTCTGTCCGCCCAGACTCGGTTCAGGGAAATCTGTGGAATGCTCCGCGCCAAAATTATCTGTTCGCATGAACATCTCGTAGTAATTCGTCTGTAGGTCATCCATGAGGCACTTCCTTTCTTTCCAGATTAAGGGAAGGCGAGACCTTCCCGGAGGGTTAATACTTAGAAAACGCGGCCACAACTTGCCTGCCGCACCAAAACGTTACACTTTTACTCCCCGCAACCCCTTTTCACGCTCTGCAAACCAATTTTCACCACCCGCAAGCCCGTTCTCACACTCCGCAAGTCAATTCTTACATCCTGCAAGTCAATTCTCACATCCCGCCAACAAACTTTCGCACCCCGCCACTAAATTCTCACGCCCCGCCAATGAATTTATGCCGCCTGCCAATGAATTCTCACGCCCCGCAAGTGAATTCTCATGCCGCGCAACTCATTTTTCACACGCCGCAACCTAATTTTCGCCGCCCGCGAGCCTTTTTCGCGCTCCGCCAACCAATTTCAGCCCGTTTTGCGCTTTCTCAGCACGCCCGCAAGCCTTCTTACATGCGGCAACTCTCATCTCAACACCTTGCGCGAGTCGTCTTCACATGGTCAGAACAGTTATTCAGTGCTTCTCGCACTCCATTGACTTGAGATAATAAGCGCATTTACAACTCAAACGTTAATCTTTCTTATCGAGATGAGTTCGTGCTGGTACTGAGTGTGGAGTTAATCTCTCTACTGTTAAGAAAGATAATCGGGCTGGCCGAAAGATGTGCCTCACCTAATTCTTTCATTATATCTATCGGATTATCTTTTTTTCCAGAAGAGCCAAAAAAACCTTTGGGGAATAGTACATATTTCGTAATTGGGCGGCTGCTGTTTCTGATGATAAACCCTTCGCTAAGGATTTGATCATTCAAACGCTGAAGTTCAGGGATAGTTGTGTCAGGGATGACTGCCTCGAATCCTTTCTCGAATGGATCACTAAAAATATTGATTGATTTCGAAAAAAGAAGTTGGTGGTTTTGCACCTTAAAGAACGGCGTGAAGCCCGTTAAGATCGGACCAAACGCTTTAATAGCGCTAAGACTCTCATTACGCCAACCTATCAAGTGGCCGCGTTCAAGCGTTGCGCGCGCCATACCAAGAGTGGTGGCAGGAACACGAGTGTTGATTGATGTATCTGGCAACTTGAACTCGATATTTTCCACTTGATAATCATAGCCACTCTTGTTGGTGATGGTTGCTTCAATGCAATAATAATTTTTAGAAACATAGTGACCGAAAGCAGCTCGTGTCTCATGATTATCTAAAACTTTCCAAGAGACTATAGGCTCATCAATATTCTTTGGAACAGGTTGTTGAGCAACTGGCCTGAAAGATATAATCGTTAAGTCCACAAGACCTAGCATCTTACCTTCTTCCTTTATCTGTAACTTGGTAGTGCCCGGTTGAGACCCTGAAGTGACTTCACACTTGATAGTTAAGACGTGATTGTTATCTGCTCCCTGCGGATTACCGTTACCGCAGTTTATGCCCGAACCATTTGAGGGCGTAACTTTAACTTTAGTTGGATCAAAAGTAGATACAGGGTCTGTCTTTATATAGACATCATAAGTGTCACCAATCTGCAAAGTATTCGGCTCAACGATATATTTCGGTGTAGGGGACTCTTGAGCCATAAGCTTTGAAGGAGAAATAAGCGTCACCAATGTGCAAAGGGCGAGAACTAAGGGGAGCGAAGAGTAAGTACGTTTCATGGAGATGAACTCCTAAGTGGGATGGGTAAAGCGAAGGCTTTTTATCTCAAAAGGAACAACTTGTCAATAGAAATCTGCTTGAAAGTCACCCATTTGTCCGCCTTACCAAAACATATTGCAACTTGCCACCGAGGTATTGACGGAACAGGTAGGTTGATTCGGCAGCTATTTCCAAGCACTCAGAAAATTTGTCCTTATAGAAGTATGATATAATCCAACAATATGACAAAAGTTTTATTTATCAAGTCATCCGTCCGATTATGCTTTGATAGGTTCGGTTTGACTCTCTTCTGCACTCTTTAGCAATTGGCGCTCAAACTTTTTCTGAAGTTCGAGATAGTATTCAACAATCTTCTGCGGGTCATGTTCGTGAGCCTCAGAAATTTGATGTCGTGTTTCTCTGATTCTTTCTATCGTTGGATCATCCTTCTGTTTCATCAAGCCCTCCTAACAATTCCAAAGGAGTTACAAGCAACGGAATATACAATCCAAGCATAGCATTCACGCGCGTGATGTAACCAAACTTATTGGCGGCGAGAATTTATGTCCGATGATGGTTTAAGTCAACAATTTTCTTTCTTAAACGAAAAAAGTTGTTGACTTAATTTGAGTAGCAACTATAATTGCCGCCGTTTTCAGTTCTCTTCATAATCTGCTTTGGATTTAGCTAACTCACCGACACCTCGTTCCATCAAACGTCTGTGGTCGGCGAATAGACTTAAGCCAGTGTTTTGACCTTCGATTCAGATTTCTCAAGGGGTTTACAGACGCTAGATTTTTCGTTCCTCGCAATTTGACCCTTATCTTCTACGTACTACTTGTAAGGGTCGAGTATCTACAGGCCGGAGGAAGAGAGTTTATGAATCTCTCTTTGCTCCTATCATTTAATTTCTACTAAGAAAGCCTGAAAGGAGCTTCTTATGTCTCTCTTACACGTTGCTCTGGTTTCGGAAGAAAGCTCTATCTCTTTTTCCGAACTTACTACTGTTAGCGCTGCGCTTCAAAAGCAAGTGCTTCAAGATTACTACCCAATCTGGGGAATCAAGGCGACCGTGAATGCTTTTCACACTCTGAACGACGTTCCCATTGGAACGTGGCCTATTGTCATAATGGATGACATTGGCGAACCCGGAGCCGAGGGCATTCATGAGGATAAAAATGGACAGCCTATCGCTCTGGTGACATTCGATCCCGGCTGGTCGCTGACGGCAAGTCACGAGTTGATAGAGATGCTGACAGACCCGGACGGCAATCGCACAATGCCCGGACAATCTCCGAAGAAGGGACAGGGACGTGTTGAATTTCTTGTAGAGCCTTGCGACCCGAGCGAGGACACTAGGTACGCCTACAAAATTAACAACGTACTGGTCTCTGATTTCTACACGCCACACTTTTTCGAGCCTGTCACAGCGCCCGGTGTGAAGTACAGTTTCACGGGTGCTATAAAAAAACCTCGTCAGGTTCTGCCGGGCGGATACTTGAGTTGGTTCGATTCAGTTTCTGACTCCTGGTGGCAGGAGACCTACTTCGGTAAGAGGAAATTCGTTAACCTAGGCTCTACGGGGCGTCTGGAAGGCAGCATCAGATCGTGGATCATACGCCGCACAAAGCCCTACTACAAAAAACTTGAGCCGAGCGCAAAGGACATGCAGGAGATAAACGCTGGTGTGAAAAGCGCCATGCGGTCCAGAAGCGCCAGGGCTGATCTATGGCGTGATCGGATTAAGGAACTGACGGGAAGAAGGTAAGGTCGCTGAAGTTGTCTGCGACCGTAGCCTCGCAACTGCAATGAAGACGAAGGTTCACGCTCTCTGGCGCTCTCCGAAGCTAAGGAAAGCTCGCCAGTTTCTCTTTGGCGATTTTTCGCCGGAGAGCGTGAAATGTCCCGGTCGTTCGCACAAATGGTAAGTGACTTAGAAATTCCATACTCTCTCAATCGCATTGCTATTGAGACTTCTATGACCGAAAAGATAAACTAGCTGTAATCTTAGGAGGCACTATGGCAAAAGATGACAAGGCTGCAAAAGACGAGCAGGCCGCAAGCTGGAGAGAGAGCATAAAGGAAATTACTTCAGGGCAGTCAAATCAAGAGAGCGCGGACTCAACAAAAGAGAATGAAGGCTCTGAAACGCAGCGCTCAACGACTGGCAAGCAACAAGACGACACGCAATCTCAGCCGTCAGAAAAAGAGAGCGCACGCGACTTTATACAGAGAAAGATGCGAGAGGAAAGAGACAAAGAATCAACGTAGTTTGATTCAACGATCATTATACGCATGGCTCTTCTCTTCGCTTCTAAAACTTAACGGACGCGCCCTTTAATCTTTTACTGAACAAATGGCGCGTCCGTTTTCATTGGAGTTAATTTGTACTGAAATGAAAAGCGCACGTGGCCTCTATTTAACAAGAATGGTGCGGTCCGCGTGCGCTCTCTGTTATTGACAATCCTTTCTTAGAAGGATTGCAGGTTCAGGATTTGCTGCAAGATAGCGCCTAAGATGCTGTAGCTGCCGTTCGAGTAGCGTCCATATTGATAGCGACCGTTGTAACCGTCTTCGTAGCCGCGACTAAAACCTTCGCGGAAGTAGTATTGATAATCCGCCAGGTCAACATAGTAGCCGTCATAGCCATAGGTCGCATCCTGATAGGCGTAAGAGTCTTGATAGTCGCCTCTCCAACCATCTTGACGATCCGCCTGGCCTGCACGGAAACCTTCGTCATAACCATAGTTCACGGCCTGACGTAAAAGGTCCGCGCCATACTGATTCGTCTCGTAGTAGCTGCCGTTGCGATTGTAACGATAGTTGTAATTGCCGTAATCGCTATAGCGCCAGTTCTGAAGTCGCAATTGATCCTGACGCAGGCGTTCAAAGTATCGCTGCTGGAAACGCCATTGCTCGCTGCGACGCTGTTGCTGTAGGTATTGCTGGCGCTGCTCCCAGTTGCGCCGCTGCTCTATCTGCTGTCGATACTGAGCCTGACGCGACTCCTGCTCGCGCCGCCAATCAAACTGCTGGCGGTTGTTAGCATTGCGCTCGCGTTCCCACTGCTGACGATTGTTGTCCGTGTTGCGCTGACGTTCATATTGCTGCCTTGTATTGTCGGCATTGCGCTGGCGCTCCCATTGCTGTTGCTGGCGCTGTTGTTCCCACTGCTGCTGTTCTCGTTGCCGTGAAGAGCGCTGTTGCTGATCCGTCTGCTGCCGTTGTTGAGCTTCCCACTGCTGACGGCGTTGTTGATCTTGTTGCTGCTGCTCTACGCGTTGTTGCTCATTGCGTTGCTGATCGGCGCGGCGTCGCTGGTCTTGCTCCTGTCGCTGCTGTGAAGCGCGCTGATCCTGTGCCTGACGCTCGCGCGCCCAGCGTTGGTCCTGCTCCTGGCTGGCGCGCGAGCGTCTCTGTTCATCCTGTTGCTGTCGCTGCTGCCGCTCCTGATTCTGCTGAGCCTGGCGTTGCTCGCGTTCCTGTTGCCAGTTTCGCTCACGCTCCTGCCGCTGCTGATTCTGATTAGCTTGCGCCTGTGCGTTTGCGTTCTGATTCTGGTTCTGCTGCTGTTGATCTTGATTGTTTCTCTGCCCACGATCCGAGCGCCGTCCTTGCGCAAAAGCCAGCCCACTTGTTCCAAGTAGGATTACCGCGCTGACGACAGCCGATATTGCTAACCGTTTAATATAATCTGTTTTCATTTACCCACTCCTTAATTGAGGCCGGAACACCAGGGAGATTCCCTTTAAGCGGTGGGCAAGTGTTATTCCACACTTCAGTAATCTCTCTGTATCGAAGTTTCTGAGACCGCAGGCACGCTCAGCAGATACCTTTTCGTATATGGATGAACTTTATGCGTTAAATGAGGATTGTTGAGTATTGAGAGGAAGAACGCGAACAGGTCTTTCATTTAATTGAATAGATTAAAAGCATGGTCCACAAGCCTGACACTCTAAGAAGACGAAGACATTTTTGGCAGTGAAGAGGTAGAGACAGACAGCCAAAAGGTCATGTAACAAGGGGCGCGCGATTGCAAGAGGCGGGAGCCGCAAGAGAGACATTGAACTCTCTTGTGCCGAATTCGAGTTAAATCAGTTCGATAATAAATAGAGAAAGCTCCGCGCAGTAGCGAGATGTTATAGATAGAGTGTAACTAAAAAGATTCAAGCTCCGTTAGGAGCGGAATATAAGGGACTATTACATTCCGCTCCTAACGGAGCTTGAACTTGTTTCTTCACTTCGCCTATAAATATCTCGCTACTGCGCGGAGCTTTAATACATTTACTACGAAGCGAGCGCCAGGCTTACTCTTCGTCCTCCGCGTCGCCATCGCCGCCCGCTGCGACCACCGTCGGCGTCGGCAGGTCCACGCCGCCCACGATTTCAGGAAACTCCTCAAGATCGCGCTCGCGCATGACTTGGTCAATCGTCTCGTCGCGCTCAACCTTGACGTTACGATAGAACTCCATGCCCGTTCCTGCTGGAATCAAGCGACCCATGATGACGTTTTCCTTGAGACCGCGCAGGTAATCTATGCGCCCGGATATCGCAGCCTCAGTCAACACGCGAGTCGTCTCCTGAAACGATGCCGCCGAGATGAACGAGTCCGTTGATCACTTCAATGTGCTTGTCGTTGATGTTCACACCTTGCAGGCGATAGACCTCCTGAATCTCGTTGACGATATACTCCTGCAAGCGATTCATTCCGAGTACGCGCAGGATGTCGTGTGGATTAAGCGGTCCATCCATCAGCGCCTCACCCGCTCGGACGCGGTCGCCCTCCTGCACGTTTATGTGCGTGCCGCGCGGGATGTCATACTCGCGCTCCTCGCCATCGTTGCCCGTGATGATTAGCTTGCGCTTGCCTTTCGCGATTGGTCCGAGTTTCACGGTCCCGTCAATCTCAGACATAATGGCCGTTTCCGACGGCTTGCGGGCCTCGAAGAGTTCGACGACGCGCGGCAGACCGCCCGTAATATCCTTGGTCTTCGTGGTCTCGCGCGGAATCTTAGCGATGATGTCGCCTGGCTCCACCATGTCGCCGTCTCCGGCCATTAGGTTAGCGCGCACAGGCATCTGGTAAGTCTTCAACACCTTGTTCGCGGCGTTGCGGATTTCCAGACGCGGCTGCTTCTTCTCGTCGGGCGAGTCCTTGACGACCATGCGGGACTGGCCCGTCACTTCGTCAACCTCTTCGTCCACGGTCACGCCTTCCTTCAAGTCCTGGAACTTAATGTGTCCCGCGACTTCCGTCAGAATGGCGAAGGTGAATGGGTCCCACGTCGCCAGCATTTGGTCCTGACGCACTCGCGCGCCGTCCGCAACATGCAGGTGCGCGCCATAAACAATCTGGTAACGCGCAACCTCGCGCCCGCGCTCGTCAATAATTGTCAGAGCGCCGTTGCGATTCATGGCTATGATCTCGCCCTTGCGATTCTTCACCGTCTGCAATTCAACATAGCGAATCGTTCCGTCAACGCGCGCCTCGTGCTTGCTGGATTCCTCAAGACGCGCAGTTCCGCCGATGTGGAAGGTGCGCATCGTCAATTGCGTTCCGGGTTCGCCGATTGATTGAGCCGCGATGACGCCTACGGCTTCGCCTATGTCAACGGGACGACCTGTAGCAAGATTGCGCCCGTAGCATTTCACGCAGCAGCCGCGACGCGACTCGCAGGTAAGAACCGAGCGAATGCGAACGCGCTGAACGCCGGAGCGTTGAATCTCAGCCGCCAGGTCTTCGTTAATCTCGTCATTGGTTTCAACGATGACGCGCCCCTCGACGGGATCAATCACGTCATCAAGGCTGGTGCGCCCGACGATGCGATCACGTAAGCTTTCAATCTCTTCGCCGCCTTCGACAATCGCCGTAGCAGAGATGCCCTTCAGAGTTCCGCAATCCTGCTCGGAGATAATCACGTCCTGCGCAACGTCAACCAGACGGCGCGTCAGGTAACCTGAGTCTGCGGTCTTCAGAGCCGTGTCCGCCAGACCTTTGCGCGCGCCGTGCGTCGAGATGAAGTATTGCAGCACGTTTAGCCCCTCGCGGAAGTTCGCACGAATCGGCGTCTCTATGATTTCGCCCGAAGGCTTAGCCATCAGTCCGCGCATACCTGCAAGCTGGCGAATCTGCTGAGCGCTGCCGCGAGCGCCGGAATCTGACATGACGAGAATCGGGTTCAACTCGTCCAAATTCTTCTCGCGCTCGTCCATAGCCTTGAACATTTCCTTCGCAACCTTGTCGGTCACTTCGGACCAGATTGCAACGACCTTGTTATAACGCTCGCCGTTCGTGATGACGCCGTCCAAGTATTGCTGCTCGACATCAATCACATCCTTTTCGGCCTTAGCAACAAGAGTCTTCTTCGCTTCCGGCGTCACCAGATCGTCAATGCCGATGCTAATCCCCGCCTTCGTCGCGTAGAGGAAGCCCAAAGTCTTCAGATCGTCAAGCATCTTGACGGTCATCTCGTGGCCCAGGCGTATGTGGCAATAGCTGACGATTGCCTGCAAGCCTTTCTTCTTGAGCGTGCCGTTGATGAAGGGCAGACCAGCGGGAATCGAATCGTTGAAGATGACGCGGCCAACAGTCGTGTTGATGACGCGGCGTATATTTTCTTGCACAGTCGCGTTCATCACGTCCTGCGTGTCATGCTCTTGCGTCAAGTCAATAAGATCGCCCGTGATGCGCAGTTTGATAGGCGTCTGTGTCGTCACCTCTTTCGCATCGAGCGCAAGCAAGACTTCATCAAGCGACGCAAAAACACGCCCTTCACCCTTCGCGCCCTTCTTGTCGCGCGTCAGGTAGTAGCAACCCAAGACGATGTCCTGCGAAGGCACAGCGATGGGCTGACCATTCGCGGGGCTTAAGATGTTATTCGACGAAAGCATCAACACTGCTGCTTCTATCTGCGCTTCAGGCGAAAGGGGAATGTGCACGGCCATCTGGTCGCCGTCGAAGTCTGCGTTGAAAGCTGTGCAGACCAACGGGTGAATCTTGATTGCCTTGCCTTCGACAAGGACAGGCTCGAATGCCTGAATGCCAAGTCGGTGAAGCGTAGGCGCGCGGTTTAAAAGTACCGGATGCTCGCGTATCACTTCTTCCAGAATATCCCAGACGACAGGTTCTTGCCGCTCGACCATCTCGCGCGCCTGCTTGATCGTTGCCGCGTGCTGCTGTCTTTCAAGCTGGTTATAGATGAACGGCTTGAAGAGTTCCAGAGCCATCTTCTTCGGCAATCCGCACTGATGCAGTTTCAATTCCGGTCCGACGACAATAACCGAACGGCCTGAATAATCAACGCGCTTGCCAAGCAGGTTCTGACGAAAGCGCCCCTGCTTGCCTTTGAGTGTTCCCGACAGAGATTTCAGCGGGCGATTGTTCACGCCGCGAAGCACACGACCACGACGCCCGTTATCAAACAGAGCATCAACGGCCTCCTGCAACATGCGCTTCTCGTTTCGCACGATGACTTCAGGCGCACGAAGCTCCATCAACTTCTTCAGACGATTGTTGCGGTTGATGACGCGACGATAAAGATCGTTCAAGTCCGATGTGGCAAAGCGTCCGCCATCGAGCGGCACGAGCGGTCGAAGCTCCGGCGGAATCACAGGAATCACGTCGAGTATCATCCACTCAGGGCGATTGCCGCTCTTTAAGAAACTGTTTGCGACCTTGAGCCGCTTGGAGAATTTCAGCTTCTTCTGCTGCGAAGTCTCTTCCTTCATTCTAGTGCGAAGGTCAGTGGCGAGTTCTTCGACTTTGACCGCAGCCAGAAGCTCCTTGATAGCTTCCGCGCCCATCTTCGCAACGAACATTCCCGGAAAGTCTCGCATCAACTCGCGGTAACGCTCGTCCGTCAAAAGCTCTCGCTCTTTCACAGGAGCATCGCCCGGATCAATCACTATGTAGGACTCGAAATACAGAACCTTCTCAAGCTCGCGTAAGGGTATGTCAAGCAAGTGGCCTATGCGCGATGGCAAACCTTTGAAGAACCAGACGTGAGAGCAAGGGCTTGCTAAATCAATATGCCCAAGGCGCTCGCGTCGCACTTTGGCCTGCGTGACCTCGACGCCGCACTTGTCGCAGATAACTCCGCGATGCTTCATGCGCTTGTACTTTCCGCAAAGGCATTCCCAGTCCGCGACTGGTCCGAAGATGCGCGCGCAGAACAGTCCGTCCCTTTCAGGCTTGAACGTGCGGTAGTTGATCGTCTCCGGCTTCGTCACCTCGCCATGCGACCATTGACGAATCTTTTCAGGTGAAGCCAGAGAGATGCGAATCGCTTCAAAATCTGGTGCAAGTTGCTGTTTTTGCTCTTGGAATCTGAACATCTCTTCTCCATTTCGGATTTTGGATTGCGGATTTCGGATTGAGAAGAACGTAGGCTCGTCTTTTTCAATCCGCATTCCGCAATCCGAAATCCGCAATCATAATTATTCTGCACTTCCGCCAACTAGAATCGCCTCGCCTGTGCCTGCGCCGTCGCCGTTCGCTCCGTCGCCGTCGTTTTTGTTGATTAGCTCAACGTCCAAACAGAGCGATTGAAGCTCGCGCACGAGCACATTGAAGGATTCTGGCAGGCCCGGATCGAAATCCGCTTCGCCTTTAACTATCGCCTCGTAAATCTTCGAGCGCCCGGCCACGTCATCAGACTTTGCCGTCAGGAGTTCCTGAAGAATGTGCGCCGCGCCGTAAGCCTCCAAAGCCCACACCTCCATCTCTCCGAAACGCTGTCCGCCGAACTGAGCCTTGCCGCCTAATGGCTGCTGCGTAATCAACGAGTACGGTCCAATTGAGCGAGCATGAATCTTGTCGTCAACAAGGTGCGAGAGCTTCAACATGTAGATATAGCCCACGGTCACCTTCTGCTCGAAAGGCTCGCCCGTCAGTCCGTCGTAGAGAACGGTCTTGCCTGATTCGTTAACAATTTCGGGCAAGTCCATCTCGCGCAGATGCGCGCCAGCCTCTTTCAGTTTTATCTTGATCTCTTTTTCGGTCGCTCCGTCAAAGACCGGAGTTGCGAAGTAGAGACCAAGCACGCGCGCTGCCCAGCCTAAGTGCGTCTCAAGAATCTGGCCGACGTTCATGCGCGAAGGCACGCCCAATGGATTCAGGACGATTTCGACTGGCGTTCCATCCGGCAGGTAAGGCATATCCTCTTCGGGCAGAATGCGCGCGATGACGCCCTTGTTGCCGTGACGACCCGCCATCTTGTCGCCGACAGATAGCTTGCGCTTCATTGCTATGAAGACTTTGACCATCTTGATTACGCCGGGAGCGAGTTCATCGCCCTGACGAAGTTTCGCAATCTTCTCTTCGTAGATGTCCGAGAGAATCTTGATCTGACGGTCCGTGCGCTCCTCGTACTCTTTGATCTCCGCCCCGATGTCAACACGGGTCGAAGTCAACTCGGCTTTTCTGAGAACCTTCGGCTCCAAGCCCTGAAGCATCTCGCGCGTAATCGTCTCGCCTTTCGGGATGACGACCTCGCGGTTAGCTGTCAAATCTTTTGCGAGCTTACGGCCTTCCAGAAGTTCGTAGATGCGCGCGTCGCGCTGCTCGCGCAGTATGCGTATCTCGTCTTCAAGGTCTCGGCGCAGGCGATCTTCTTCCTCTTGCTCGATTGTCAATGAGCGCTGGTCTTTCTCCTGTCCCTTGCGTGTGAAGACCTGAACGTCAACGACAGTGCCGTCAATGCCCGGAGGGCTAACGAGAGAAGCATCCTTAACGTCTCCGGCCTTCTCGCCGAAGATTGCGCGAAGAAGTTTCTCTTCCGCCGTCAACTGCGTTTCGCCCTTCGGCGTAACTTTTCCGACGAGAATCGAGCCGGGCTTGACCTGAGCGCCAATGCGAATGATGCCGCTCTCGTCCAAATCCCTGAGCATGTTCTCGCCTACGTTCGGGATGTCGCGTGTTATCTCTTCTGGTCCGAGTTTGGTGTCGCGCGCTTCAATCTCCAACTCTTCGATGTGAATCGAAGTGTAGAAGTCGTCTTTGACTAGACGCTCGGAGACCAGAATCGCGTCCTCAAAGTTGTAACCGCGCCAGGGCATGAAAGCCACTAGCACGTTACGGCCAAGAGCGAGTTCGCCCCGGTCAGTGCAAGGTCCGTCTGCAACCACTTGACCTTTCGCCACGCGCTCGTTGACGTGAACTATGGGACGCTGGTTGATGCAGGTGTTCTGGTTCGAGCGCTTGAACTTAATCAAGGTGTAAATGTCCGCCGTCACCTCGCGCGAGATAGTGCCGTCAACGTTGTGGTCCGCCTTGATGATGATGCGCTCGCTATCAACGTAGTCCACAACGCCGTCACGACGCGCGACGACGACAGCGCCCGAGTCCTGCGCCGTCACCTTCTCCATGCCTGTCCCGATGTAGGGTGCTTCGGCGCGTAGAAGAGGGACCGACTGGCGCTGCATGTTCGATCCCATCAGAGCGCGGTTCGCGTCGTCGTTCTCAAGAAATGGAATCAAGCTTGCGGCCACAGAGACGAGTTGCTTCGGAGAGACATCAACGTACTCTATGTCTTTTCTCAGAGCCAGAATGAACTCGCCAGCCTTTCGAGCGCTGTTGCGTTCGTTTATGATGTACCCCTGCTCGTCCAATTCAATATTGGCCTGACCGACGACGTGCTTGTCCTCTTCCCAGGCGGTTAAGTAGAACGGATAAGGCTCAGACTCGGCCTTTCGTCCATCTGCGCCGACGCGCTTATTGGCTTTCACAACGTCATCCTGCGGCACGTGATCGCCTGGCCTTAGCTTCGTGTCGCCGCCGTTGATGACGCGCACGTATTCGACGACGTGGCCGTCAATCACCTTGCGGTAAGGCGATTCGATAAAGCCGAACTCGTTGATTCGCGCGAAGCACGAGAGGCTTGAGATGAGTCCGATGTTCGGGCCTTCAGGCGTCTCAATAGGGCAGATGCGACCGTAGTGCGTCGGATGTACGTCGCGCACCTCGAACCCTGCGCGCTCGCGCGAAAGCCCCCCCGGTCCGAGCGCCGATAGACGACGCTTGTGCGTAATCTCCGACAGAGGATTGGTCTGGTCCATGAACTGAGACAACTGACTTGAGCCGAAGAACTCACGCACGGCAGCCGTCACGGGCTTGGCGTTGATGAGATCGCGCGGCATGGTGGTCTGCATCTCCTGATGTATGGACATCTTCTCCTTGATTGCGCGCTCCATGCGCTCAAGGCCAATGCGGAACTGGTTTTCTAAAAGCTCGCCGACTGCGCGTACACGACGATTTCCGAGATGGTCAATGTCGTCCGCCTGATACTCGGCAGGGTTCTTTCGCATCTTCAGCACATAAGAGACAACGTCAACGAAGTCGTGAGCAGAAAGAAGCGGGTCGTCAATGCGGTCGCGCTCAGGCTTGCCCATCTTGATGTTGAACTTCAAGCGGCCTACGCGCGAGAAGTCGAACTTGCGTGGGTCGAAGAACATTCCTTCGAGAAGGCGATAAGCGGTCTGCACGGTAGGCGGATCGCCCGGGCGCATCTTGCGATAGATTTCAAGAAGAGCATCGACAGGTTTTGTGATGACATCCTTCTTCAAAGTCTGCGAGAGCACTGGTCCGAGATCATCGCGCTCAGGGAAGAAGATTGAGAAGCGTGCGATTCCCGCTTCCGCTATCTCCTGCAACTTGGCAGGCGTGATCTCGTTGTTGGATTCCAGGATCACTTCGCCCGTCTCAGTGTTCACGATGTCGGAGAGAGCATAAGCGCCTTCAAACTGCGCCGTGTCCATCTCGACTTCGCGCACGTGAGCCTTGCGCATAGCGTCGAGGGCGGAGTTCGTGACCTTCTTTCCGGCGCGCACAATTGCTTCGCCGCGACCCTTTATGTCGGAGTCAACCTTCATCCCGACAAGGTTGCTCGAACCTGACTCTGGAATCTGTATGAAGAGTTGTCCCTTGTTCACGCGAACTTCATCCGAAGTGTAGAAGACGCGCAAGAGGTCTTCATCAGAGAAGGAGGAGTTTTTGACAGCCTCTTCCAATTGCGAGTCTGAATGAAACGATTTTGAATTAAACTGCGGGTTGAGCCAGATACCCAGAGCGCGCAGGAAAATACTTGCAAGAAACTTGCGTTTTCCAACGCGGACGTACAGAAGATTCTTCTGGTCGTACTCGAATTCAACCCAAGAGCCGCGATACGGAATCACTTTGGCGACGTTCAGAACGCCGCGCTTGAAGAAGACGCCGGGCGAGCGGTGTAGCTGCGAGACTATGACACGCTCCGTGCCGTTGATGATGAAAGTTCCGTTATCGGTCATCAACGGTATCTCGCCGAAGAAGACCTCTTCCTCTTTGATGTCGCGGATTGAGAGCGTCTCGGTCTCAGGGTCTTTATCAAAGACGGTGAGACGAATCTTGACCTTCAAAGGGACGCTGTAAGACATGCCGCGCTCCTGACACTCCTGCTGGTCGTGCTTGTGCTTTAAGCCGACAGGCTCGCCGCAGTTGTCGCAGAGTTGCGGGCGCACGGCGTTGAACGTCCCGCAGTTGTGGCAGAGTGTTTCGCCGGGAACGAGCGGGTCAACCTTTATGGTCGAGCCGCAGTTCTTACAGTTGGCGCGAAGGTAGTTGAG
>QHXM01000128.1 GCA_003222945.1 Acidobacteriota bacterium | reverse complement strand
AATAGTGCTCAACGACTCTGGCCCCATAAAGGAAACTGTTATGGAGAAACTCCCATCTCCGCTTGTCCCTTACAAACGAAGAGTATCTTCGCGCCCACTCCCTTATAAATCCAACGCCACATCAGCTATGGAGCGGAGGTCATTGCTATGACTATCAATCCACGCAACAGCACAGAGCGTGTCGGCGCTGAGGAAAGCTTCCGTGTAGCCCTGGAAGCCGCGCCGAACGCGATGATTATGATTGACGGGGCGGGCCGGATCGTCTTCGTCAACTCGCAGATGGAGATGCTCTTCGGTTACACCAAGGATGAACTGATCGGCCAGAGGATCGAGACGCTCGTGCCGGAGCGTTTCCGTCCGCATCACCCGGAATACCGCACGGGCTTCTTCGCGTCTCCGCAGGCGCGACCGATGGGCGCAGGCCGCGACCTCTACGGGCGGCATAAAGATGGCCGCGAGATTCCCGTCGAGATCGGTCTCAACCCGATGACGACCGCAGAGGGCACGTTCGTCTTAGCTTCGATCATTAACATCACGGAGCGCAAACGCGCAGAGGAGCGATTTCGCCAGGTCATCGAAGGCGCGCCCAACGGCATGGTGATGGTGGATGACAAAGCCCGGATCGCGCTGGTCAACGCGCAGATCGAAAAGTCGTTCGGCTATAGCCGCGATGAGCTGTTGGGGCAACCCATCGAGATGCTCGTCCCGGAGCGTTTCCGCGCGGCTCACCCGGAATACCGCAACAACTTCATCGCCCATCCGACGACGCGACCGATGGGAGCGGGCCGAGACCTCTACGGCTTGCGTAAGGACGGCAGCGAGTTTCCGGTCGAGATCGGCTTGAATCCGATTGAGACGGAACAAGGCGTAATGGTCTTGGGTACGATTGTGGACATCACCGAGCGCAAGCAGGCGGAAGAGAAGCTGCGCCGCAGCCAGGAACAGTTAGCTGGCGTAATCGGGTCGGCGATGGACGCGATCATCACCGTTGACGAAGAGCAGCGCATCGTTCTCTTCAATGCTGCGGCTGAAAGGATGTTTCTTTATCCGTCCGAAGAGGCCATCGGACAACCACTCGACCGCTTCATCCCCAAACGCTTCCGCCCTGTCCATCAGGGACACATTCAGGACTTTGGCCGGACAAACGTCACCAGACGCACGATGGGAGCACTGGGCGCGATCTTCGGACTGCGTGCCGACGGAGAGGAATTCCCGATAGAAGCCTCTATCTCGCAGATCGAGTCGAGTGGGCGAAAGCTCTACACCGTAATCCTGCGCGACATCACGGAGCGCAAGCGTGCGGAGGAACAGAATCGCCGTCTCAATGAGACTTTGGAGCAGCGCGTAAAGGAGCGCACCACACAACTCGAAGCCGCCAACAAGGAGTTAGAAGCCTTCTCCTATTCAGTCTCGCACGATCTACGCGCGCCCTTGCGCCACATCAACGGCTTCAGCCAGGCGCTCCTTGAAGACTACGCGGACAAACTTGATGAGGACGGGAAGGACTATTTGCAACAGGTCCGCGATGCCAGCCAGGAGATGGCGCAGTTGATTGACGACGTGTTGCAGCTTGCGCGTGTGACCCGCAGCGAGATGCGCAGCGAGGCAGTCAATCTCAGCACGTTGGCTGAGGAAGTGATCGCTGAACTGCAAAAGAGAGATGCGGGGCGACGAGTGGCCGCCCAGATTGAAGAAGGACTCGTGACCAAGGGCGATAAGCGTTTGCTGAAAGTCATGCTCAGTAATCTGTTGGGCAACGCCTGGAAGTTCACCTCGAAGCGAGAAGGCGCAGAGATCAATTTCGCGCGTGAGCAAAGAAACGGTGAGACAGTCTTTTTCGTCCGCGACAATGGCGCTGGCTTCGAGATGGCGTTTGCCGACAAGCTGTTCGGCGCGTTCCAGCGCCTGCACACCGCAGATGAATTCGAGGGCACAGGCATTGGCCTGGCGACTGTTCAGCGCATCGTCAATCGGCACGGAGGCCGCGTCTGGGCTGAAGGCGCGATTGATCGGGGAGCGACCTTCTACTTCACGTTCTCGAACTTTAAGGAGATAGGAGATGGATAACAAAGTGATCCTGCTGGTCGAAGATAATGCCAGAGACGAAGCCTTAACTCGCCGCGCTTTGAAGAAGAGCAACATCGTCAACGAGGTCGTCGTCGCACGCGATGGAGTCGAAGCGTTGGACTACCTCTTCGGCACTGGCACGTATGCGGGTCGTGATGTGACGATGATGCCGCAACTGATTCTCTTGGATTTGAAATTGCCGAAGGTGAATGGCCTACAGGTCTTGCAAAAGATACGAGCAGAGGAGCGCACGAGGCGGCTTCCCGTCGTCGTCTTCACCTCTTCGAGCGAAGAGGAAGACATGATTAAGAGCTATGACCTCGGAGCCAACAGCTATGTGCGCAAGCCCGTGGACTTCGAGCAATTTTTAGAAGCGACAAGGCAGTTAGGTTTGTACTGGCTGGTTTTGAACCAGGTCGC
The DNA here is from genome assembly GCA_003222945.1 of Acidobacteriota bacterium. Classification (GTDB taxonomy): domain Bacteria; phylum Acidobacteriota; class Blastocatellia; order Pyrinomonadales; family Pyrinomonadaceae; genus QHXM01. The sequence goes on along the minus strand of QHXM01000128.1, from coordinate 24,139 downwards.
ACCTACTGAGTAAACCCCAAACATGACTAGAGCCTTACGAGTCTTAAACGTCGAAGATCAGGAGCGGGACGTAGCGCTAGCTCCTGCAAGAGACAGGGCTGGACATCCCTTTTATCATCATCTCCGGCACGGTCGGCGAAACACTCGCGGTCGAAGCTATGAAGGCTGGAGCGAGCGACTACTTGATGAAAGGTAATCTGGCGCGGCTCGCTCCGACCATCGAGCGAGAGATGCGCGAAGCAGCAAACCGTCGCGCACGACAGCAAGCGGAAAAACAGGTGCGGCTTCAGGCCACTGCGTTACAGGCTGCTGCCAATGCAATCATTATCACCGATAATCAGGGCACAATTAGCTGGGTCAATCCTGCCTTCACATCTCTTACGGGTTACACACGCGAAGAGGTCTTGGGCCAGAGCACACGCATCTTAAAATCCGGTCAGCATGATGCGGCCTTCTATCGGACGCTTTGGGAGACCATTCTCTCAGGGCGCGTCTGGCATGGGGAGATAATTAACCAGCGTAAGGATGGCAGCCTCTACTTTGAAGAGCAGACCATCACTCCTGTGCTGAATGAGACGGGCGAAATCATCAACTTCATCGCCATCAAGCAGGATGTGACCGAGCACAAGCGCGCCGATGCCGAACTCCGTCGCAGCGAGGCGCAGTATCGCCGCTTAATTGACACGACCTTCGAGGGTGTCTGGATATTTGACGCTGAGTTGCGGACTACTTATGTCAACCAGCGACTGGCCGAGATGCTCGGTGTCAAGGCGGAAGAGATGACGGGGCGGTCTGCCTTAGACTTCGTCGCGGAAGACTCACGCGCCAATGTGCAGCAACGACTGCAACGGCGGACGCAGGGCGTCAAAGAGCAGTATGACGTTCATCTACGCCGCAACGATGGCTCAGACCTCTGGGCTATCGTCTGTGCGACACCGATTCTTAACGAGCATGGAGCATTCACGGGTTCGCTCTCCATGCTGACTGACATTACTGCGCGCAAGCGGGTCGAAGAGGAGCGAGCGCGGCTCAACCTCCAACTCGAAAGCGAGCGCCAGCGTATGGATAACATCGTGGCGAATGTGCCGGGCGTGGTCTGGGAAGCGTGGGGCGAGCCGGATGCCGCCACACAACGGATTGACTTCGTGAGCGACTACGTTGAGCAGATGCTCGGTTACAGCGTCGAAGAGTGGCTCGAGACTCCGAACTTCTGGCTAACGATTGTGCACCCGGATGATCGAGAGCAAGCCGGGCGCAGAACGGCAGAGGATTTCGCGCGCGGCCAGAGCAGCGGCCCGCTCGAATTTCGTTGGGTTGCAAAGGATGGGCGCGTCGTCTGGGTCGAAGCAAACTATGTCGTTGTCAAGGATGATAATGGCCAGTCTATCGGCTTGCGCGGCATCACGACAGATATCAGCGAACAGAAGGAGGCGAAGGAAGCGTTGCGTCAATCGGAGGGGCGCTACCGTCTTCTGTTCGAGCGAAATCCGCAGCCGATGTGGGTCTTCGATCTGGAGACGCTCTCTTTTCTTGAAATTAATGATTTGACGTTGAGATCGCGGCGCATGAATTAACTTTTTATGGAAGACAGGCTCAACTTGTGCTGGCCTCTGATGTGACTGAACGCAGGCTTTTGGAGGAACAATTCCGGCAATCGCAGAAGATGGAAGCCATAGGCCAACTCGCGGGCGGAATCGCACACGACTTCAACAATCTGCTCACGGCCATCAACGGCTACAGCGAACTCGCTATGAGAAAGTTGCAAGCCGAAGACCCATTGCGACGCAATCTCGAAGAGATCAAAAAGGCTGGGGAGCGCGCAGCCTCTTTAACGCGCCAACTCCTTGCCTTCAGCCGCAAACAGATTCTGCAACCAGCAGTTCTTGTCATTAACTCTGTCGTCTCGGACATGGAGAAGATGCTCCGGCGATTGATCGGAGAAGACATTGATCTAAAGACCGCGCTGGAGACTCAACTCGGAAGCATTAAGGCAGACCCAGGGCAGATCGAGCAGATCATAATGAACCTCGTGATTAATGCGCGCGACGCGATGCCTGCGGGCGGCAAGCTGACCATCGAGACTTCCAACGTTGATTTAGATGAGACTTATGCCCGGCAGCACACGGGCGTCACTCCCGGTCATTATGTGATGCTGGCCGTCTCGGACACTGGCATGGGCATGAATACCGCGACACTGGCACGCATCTTTGAGCCTTTTTTCACGACGAAAGAAAAAGGCAAAGGAACAGGACTCGGACTCTCCACCATCTATGGGATTGTGAAGCAGTCGGGAGGCAACATTTGGGTCTATAGTGAAGTCGGACAAGGCACAACCTTCAAGGTCTATCTGCCGCGCGTTGACGAGGACGCTCAAGAGTACAAACGAACCGACGAAACGGAAGAGATTCTTCAGGGTACGGAGACCATCCTGTTGGCCGAAGATGAGGAGATCGTCAGGACGCTGGCGCGCGAGATTCTGGAGACCTACGGTTATCGAGTGCTGGAGGCGTCGGGCAGTGGCGCAGCGCTCTTAATCTGCGAGCGCGTAACAGAGCCGATTGATCTGCTGATTACCGATGTCGTCATGCCTGAGATGAGCGGGCGACAACTGGCAGCGCGTCTCAGTCAGCTACGACCGGAGATGAAAGTGCTCTACATGTCCGGCTACACAGATGATGCCATCGTTCATCAGGGAGTATTAGATGAAGATGCGAACTTCATCCAGAAGCCATTCACGCCGGACGCGCTCGCCAAAAAGGTGAGAGAGGTGCTGAATAAATCCGAATAACAGAGAAGGGCTGCCATCACACGGGTGAGATGGACAGCAGCCTTTCACTGCGGCACGGCTGGTCCGGTTGGAATGTTTGAATGTTACAATGTTACTTAGTGAGCAGGTCTTTCAACTCCCACACGCTTCTAGTGACCCCGGCCTCACGCCCGTCAAACTTGACGTTGCTTGCATCCAAACCGTATCATAACTTGTTTCGAGAGAGGCACTGATAGCCGTCTATAGGGAAGGAAGTAAAAGAGGAACATGAAGCAAGGAATTCATCCAGATTATAGAGAGATTAAGGTGCAATGCGCCTGCGGCCACTCGTTCACGACGCGCTCCACGCGCAAGGACGATCTGCACGTTGAAATTTGTTCGGAATGCCATCCGTTCTTCACAGGCAAGCAGAAATTGGTGGACACAGCGGGGCGCGTTGACCGCTTCAACAAGCGGTATGGCAAGAAGCAGCCTGAAGCTACGGCTCAGACTGAAACCACCACAGCACAGTAATAGATTTTAAGATTAACGAGCTAGATGCAAGCATCGCTAAACACAGTCAGACAGCATTAGCTACAAATTAGGGGACGCCGACTCTTTCAGTTTCAGCCGGTCGCTTTTCGTGTATCATTAGCCACGCGACCGGAAGATTTGAAAGGTCGGCGTTGTTGTTTCTGAAAGAATCTAACCACAGAGACACGGAGGCACAGAGAAAACATTAGAATAGAATCTCAGATAGCAGATTTGAGATTTCAAATTTTCTTCTCCGTGCCTCCGTGTCTCTGTGGTTAATTTATTAGTAGTTTTCCCAGTAAGGAAACATTAGAAGTGAGCGCAAACGAAAGAGATTTGATTGTGGGCGGGCAGGCCGTCATCGAAGGTGTGATGATGCGAACGCCGAATGCTTATGCCATTGCGGTGCGCAAAGCTGACGGCACGATTGTCAACACGGCGGCGGCTCTGCCGAAGCTCGGCGACAAGTACCCGATTCTCAAACTGCCAATCTTGCGCGGCGGCGCTGTGCTCGTGCAATCAATGGGACTAGGCATAAAGGCTCTGAACTATTCTGCTAATCAGGCTTTCGCAGATGCGGAAGAGGCAGAAGAAGTCGAAGTCGCACTGACGCCCGCAGTCATAGAAGGCGAGGGCGACTTTGCAGGCATCACGGGCGGTCTTCCAGGAATCATCCCGATGCCCACGCAGAAGCGCGCGAAAGATGAGATGAAGCGCGGCACGACTGCCGCAGCAGCAGGCTCAATCATCTTCGCGCTCATCTTCAACGTACTGCTCTTCATCGCTGCGCCGCTTCTTCTGACGAACGCTCTCTTCATCGCCGCCGGATGGGCTGCACCGCCTGCAACTACTGAACCCGCAGCTGTAGTGCAGACTGCTCAAGCAACATCAGGAGATTCTGCAACCGCTCCTGCCGCTCAACAGAATGATGCGTGGTACAGGCGCGCATGGCGAAGCATCAAGGCTTATCTCAGTCCTGTCAGGCCGACCGTCGCTTTCAACCTGATTGACGGTCTGATTCGCATGTCTTTCTTCCTGATAATGATCTTCAGCTTCTCCTTGATTAAAGACATACGGCGCGTCTTCGAGTATCACGGGGCTGAGCACAAGACTGTGTTCACGTGGGAGAATGGATTAGCCCTGACCGTTGATAACGCGCGCACGCAACCGCGCCAGCATCCGCGCTGCGGAACGAGTTTTCTGATGGTCGTCATGCTCGTCTCAATAGTTCTCTTCTCCGTAATCAGGTTCGACTCGCTTCTATACAACATGCTTGTGAGAATCCTGCTTATACCGGTCGTCGCAGGTCTCTCTTACGAAATTATTCGCCTCTCTGCTAAGAAAGAGGGCGGGCTTTTCTTCAAACTGATTACGCTGCCGGGCGTGTGGCTACAGAATATTACGACGAAAGAGCCTGACGACAAGCAACTAGAAGTTGCCATTGAAGCACTAAAGGAATCCTTGAAGCTTGAGCCGCAGCCGCAGACAGCCGCAGCGACACCGCTCGCCTGATTTTTATGCTAGGGAGACTTGAACAGATAGAAGCGCGTTACGAAGAGTTGACCGATCAGCTTGCTTCGCCCGACATCATGTCTGACTTTGCAGCGTACACAAAGCTTGCGAAGCAGCACAGAAGTCTGGGCGAGATAGTTAAGAAGTATCGTGAGTTGAAATCTTTGAAAGGTGAGATTGCGGGCGCGCGTGAATTGTTAGATACAGCGGACGATGAAGAGATGCGGGAACTGGCGCGCGTTGAAGTTTCAACCTTGCAGGCGCGTCTCGACCAGTGCGAAGCGAACTTGAAACTCTTGCTGATTCCCACAGACCCGAACGATGAGAAGAATGTCATCGTAGAGATTCGCGCTGGAACGGGCGGCGACGAGGCAACGCTGTTTGCGGCTGAGATGCTCAGGATGTACGCGCGTTATTCCGAACGTCAGGGCTGGCGAATGGAAATCCTGGACGCTTCGGAATCTGGCATAGGCGGAATAAAGGAAGCCGTCGCATTGATCGAAGGCGATAAGGTCTATTCAAAGCTCAAGCATGAATCGGGCGTTCATCGCGTTCAGCGCGTGCCGCAGACAGAGACCTCCGGGCGCATACACACCTCTGCAATCACAGTCGCCGTTCTACCGGAAGCCGAAGAGGTTGATGTTAAGATTGACCCGAAGGATTTACGCATTGACACCTTCTGCTCTTCTGGTCCGGGCGGGCAATCTGTGAATACAACTTACTCGGCGGTTCGCATCACGCATCTTCCGACGAACACGGTCGTCTCGATGCAGGACGAAAAGTCGCAGATAAAGAATCGTGAGAAGGCCATGCGTGTCTTGAGAGCACGCTTGCAGGAGATAGAAGAACGGAAACAGCACGAGGCAGTTGCTTCAGAACGTCGCGCTATGGTTGGCAGCGGCGACCGCTCAGAAAAGATTCGCACCTATAACTTCAAAGAGAATCGCGTCACGGACCACCGCATCGGCCTGACCATTCACCAACTTGATCTGGTCATGGAAGGCGCGCTCGATGAAATCATTGCCGCTCTGGTCACACACTATCAGGCGGAGAAACTTAAAGCCGAAGCGGTAGCGGCTTAGATAGCCCCCTATAATTTTAAGGAGAAAGAAGAATGAAAAAGTTTTTAACAGCTTCCGCACTTTTGTGCTTGATGGTCGTAGCCGCTTTCGCTGCGGCTTTGCCTAACTACGCTGGCACTTGGGTCTTGGACAAGGACAAGAGCACAGGCTTGTCGCAACGAATGATGGCTAGCACCGATCCTATTCAGTGGGTCGTCACACAAGACGCTAAGAAGCTTACTGTCAAAAGCATGATGGGCGAAGTAGCCTACAACTTGGACGGCAGCAAGTCTAAGGTGCAGATGGGCGGTCAAATGCCCGGCGATGCGACCGTTTATCTTGAGATGAAGGATGACGGCAAGATTGTGCTTCATTCGGAGCGCCAGGTTAACGTTCAAGGCAACGATGTCTCAATCAAAATCACGCAGGCGTGGGAACTGGCCGACGGCGGCAAGACGTTAAAGGTCAAGCAGACTGTGGAGTCGCCGCGCGGCACACAGGAAGTGACCCTGGTTTTCACTCTAAAAAGCTAATGAAAGCAGTGAAAAGTGAATAGTGAATAGTGAAAAGTTAAAGAGAGCTATTCGCTATTCACTATTCACTATTCACTTTTCACTCTCTTATGAACGCAACTCGCGTCCTTCTAATTCGTCACGGCCAATCGGAAGGCAACGCGGAGGGTCGCTTCGGCGGCCACACAGCTACTCCCCTCAGCCTGCGCGGTCGTCTTCAGGCAGAAGCGACCGCGCTCGCTTTATCTTCTGAGAATCTCACAGCGATCTATTCTTCGGACCTTTCGCGCGCTATCGAAACTGCTATGCCGCTCGCTCGGCTGACAGGTCTAGACGTAGAGCAGACGGACGCCTTTCGTGAGAGAGGCGTAGGCGTGATGGAAGGCTTGACGTTTGAGGAAGCAGCCGCAGAGCACCCTGAAGAGTACGCCGCGCTGATTCGCAGAGACTTCGAGCACATACTTCTTGGCGGCGAAAGCTATCGTCAGATGCTGAAGCGCGCAGCCGACAAGCTGGATCAAGCAATTGCGCGTAACAGAGGCGGACGCCTTGCCGTCTTCTCTCACACAGGAACAATCTGCATCCTTGCGCTTCACTTGATGGGCGCACTGAACGCGCCGGAGCTTCGCCCCGTTTGGATTTCAACAGCCAACTGCGGCATCGCACGCTTCGAGCTTCGCTCAGACGGCTTCGTTCGCGTGCTCGCCCTCAACGACACACGCCACTTAGAAGGACTATAAGAAGGTAAAAGGAAAAAGGTAAAAGTGAAGAAGAAAAACTTGCTCTCTTCGTCTTACCTTTTTCCTTTTGCCTTTACTTCGTGATTCGCTGGCTCTCGGCGCTTGCCCAGTCGCAGAGAGTTTTAACGTCTTCGCTCAATAGCTTTGCATTGCCGTGCATCCATAAGTACGACCCTAGCGGCATCGAGCCGTCTTTGACTTCCCTACAGATGCGCTTCATCAAACTCTGCTGCTCGCTCTGGCTGTACTGCGCCCAGTCCGATAGGTTCATGTGGTTGCGCCCTTCGTTGACATCGCTTGTGACTTTCCATGAGACGGGAGCTATTTGGCTGTACCAGGGCCAGCGCGTCTGGTTTGAGTGACAATCGTTGCAGGAGCGGTCCAGTATTGCGGCGACTTCGGGCGTAATCTGCGCGTGAGCCTGAATCGTTCTAGCATGGTCAACAGGAGGATTGGTTCGAGCGGGGCGTATGAACTGCAATACCGCGAATACGCCGAAGAGTGCGATTGCCGTCCACTTCAATCCCTTCCGAAACGTTTGCTTCGCCATAACTGTTATGGTGCCGGATGTCGGGTGTCAGGTGCCGGGTGCCGGAGAACTTTTTACTGACACCCGGCACCTGACACCTGACCCCCGCTTTTTACGCTCCGTGTGTTTCTATCAGAGCTTTTAGCGCCGAGCGAATCGACGGGTCATTCTCTGTTTCCAGAAGTCGTTTGAGAATCGGCTCGGAGAATCGCCCGTACTTGCGTATCTCCCGCATGGCCGTCTCACGCACCTGCGGCGAAGGGTCGCTGAGCAAGCTTATCTGCTGCTGAACTCTCTTCTCCATTTCGGGCGTGATGACTTCCGCTCGGCCTACGAGCACGCGAACAATCTCTGTGGGGTTAGGATTAACCGTGAGCGGCAAGATAGCATCCGTGAGAGAGCGCGGCAGAATGTAGAAGACGCGCGTGCCTTCGTTGAACCAATCATTGCGCCAGGTCTTAATCATCGCCTCTGCTTCTTTCTCGTAAAGACCCGACGAGACTAGAATCTGTTTCAAATCCTGAAGAAGTGAATCGATGTTCTTATCAAGCGCGGGGCGCTCATGCGTCATCTCGCCCGTGAAGGCGTCGCACAATCTATAGCCAATCTGGCCTCCGCGATTCTCGAAGATGACCAGGTGCGATATCTCATCCTTGCCCAAGTTCTTCAGGACGATTGATTCGCCTTCGAGCTTGACTGAAAGCGGAAGGTCGAACGTGCCTACTCCGCGATAGAATAGAAACTTCTCAGCTTGCGCGGGCTTGCCGCTTGTGCCACAAACCTGAACGGGCGCTGCGTCCGTTTCGCGCGCGGGATAGTAATGGCTCTCCGCGCTCTCGACAGGAAAGTTCAGAGCCGCGCCGGGCATCACCTTGAATTTTCCCCAGTCAATGCCCGCGCTCACATTGCGCGCCTGCGGATACCATTCGGTGATTTTGCCTTTCGGGAAATCAACCTTGACGGACACATCCATATCGCTCTCAGTGTAGAAGTAGAGCACGGGCGTCTCCATGCGAACGCGCGCCGTCAGATCGCCTTTGCTCGGGTAACTTCGCAAGCCTCCCGCGCCTTCCTGCATCGTATGAACGAACTTCGGTAGATCGCTCGCGCCGTTCAGTGGTCGCCATTCGAGCGCGACGCCGTCCTTGCCCGCAATCGAAGTGAACGTTCCCCATTCGTGAACGACCAGACGATTATCCGACGAAGCATTTTGCTGAATAGATTTGTCAACCGGACTGTGCCGCGCCTTGGAGAGTTCTACTCCGACGACCGTTGCGATTGCGAAAGCCAGAAAGCAGCCCGCGATGAGTCTGGATGTGATTCGTGTAATCATTTTCATTACTCCTTAAAGGATCAACTCATTCAAACCATGCCCATTTAAGTCCATTCTTCCAAAGGTCCAGCATTCCCTTGTCCAGCTTCATCACGCCCTCGCGCGTTACACCCTGCGGCGGCGGGATAAGCTCTGCCATGCGATCATAGACTCGCGCGCGGTCCGCACCAGCGACGCGCGAGAGCAGATGCCAGAGCGTCAACGTGTCGTACTCGCGCGCTTCCCGTAGAACAATGCTCAGAGCTTTTGGTCCGCCATTCTGAAAATCCAACTTTGAGAGCGCGTCCTGAAACTTCTCTGATGCGTCATCAAAATAGGGCGTGCCAACTCCTTTGCCTTTCTGTGTGACGCAGACCGCACCGGCAGGCACGATTGACTCGCGCCCCTTTAAATCGAGCGCGACCCAGCCCGTCGTTACGTGCAGAATGCTTCGCCCCGCTTTGTCAACGTTAAGCGTGTAAGAACAGCCCAGATCAACTGCGACTGCCGAAGGCGTTTCGACAATGAAGAGTCGCGGCGGCGCGGAGATCGTCGCGTGAAGCTGTCCGCGCTCCATCGCAAGACGATGTTCAGTCGAGCTTGTATCAACTAACCGCACGCGCGAGTTCGGCTCAATCTCAACCCGGCCTATGTTCGCAACGTTAATCTGTGCGCGCGATGTTGCATCTGTCTCAAGCCACTCGCCGACGGCAAGCCGACCGCTTTCTCCAATCCGCTCTGCTCCGACCTTTGGCGCGCCTTCGAGCCGCGCGACTTCCCATGCAGGATTCGGAGTTACTGTTTTTATCTCCGCAACCTTGCCGTTGGAATTGACAGGCGGAGTTGAAGCGACGGTGTCAGGCTTAGTTTGATTCTCGCTGCCGTTCGCGGCTTCGCTGATGCTCGCATTGCTCTCCTGTCTTTTACTTTCAGCGATCTGCTGCGCTCCGTTATTCGCCCGATGCGTAAAGAGCCAGACTGCTCCGATTGCCAGAAGAAGAACGGCGCAGACGGCCATGACAGGTCGCCAGTTGAAAACAGATGCGCGGCGCACTCTCATACGAGTTGTCGGCTCGTATGAGCTTGATAACGCAGCCTCTATCTCATTCCACATATTTGCCGGAGCAGACGCGCGCGGCAAAGCTTCCGCCAATTTTACGCCTAGCTTTATCTCTTCAAACTCCTGTCGGCAGCGTTGGCATCCTATAAGATGCTCTGCCACGCGGCGCGATTCATCTTCCGGCAACTCGCCGTGACAGTATGGGGAAAGCTTTTGACCTACATGAAAACTTCTCATCTCTTCATTCACCTATCGAAACCGCGCCGCGCAGGTGCGCCAATCGGCGCGCTAAAATCTTGTGGCCGCGATTCAGACGCGAGGCTATCGTGCCCTTTGAGCAGTTCAAAACTTCGGCCATCTCTTCATACGACATCCCTTCTACATACTTGAGCAGGATGGGAAGACGCAGCTTCGGCTTCAACTCTCCGATTGCAGCCTTCACATTCTCGGCAATCTCAACGCGCGCGTAACGCTCCTCCTGCGAACTCTTCTCTACAACCTTACTGCTCATCTTGAATCCGTCTCCGAAAGGGATGAAGCGACGCTGCCGTCTATGCTCATCCATGCAAGCATTGACGACCATGCGATAGAGCCAGGTGGTAAATTCCGAGCCTCCGCGAAACTGCTCTATTTTCGTCATCAGCTTTACAAAGACCTGCTGCGTCACATCCTTTGCAACGCCCTCGTCGCCTTTGAAGTAGTAGAGCGATGTCGAATAGACCCTGTCCTGATAAGCTTCAAAGAGCAGTCGAAAAGCATCCCTGTCTCCACGCTGACAGGCCGCTATCACGCGCTCAGTTATCATCTCCTCGCTCGCCACCGCGCGCTGCTCCATCCCTCCGAGGCCGCCTCTTCTGTCTATTCGCTTCTCAAACTTTTAGACGCAGCAGCTTTCATCTTTCTTCCATCAATATCAGAAAAAATTTAAGGCCGCCTCAATATGGGCGGCCTCTCATCACATGCTCTACAACTTCGCTCTCATCGAGTCGCTGCGTCAACAACTTCCATCGCTTCACGATCTGTCGGTGAAATCTCTTCCAACTCATCATCGCCTTCCAACTGACGACGCCGACGGACAGTTCCATCCGACTCGAAGATATAAGCCGAAGGCGCTTCGCGCATTATTATGTCCTGAAGTCGCATCAACCCGTAGAGCAAAGCTTCTGGTCTGGGCGGGCAGCCCGGAATGTAAACGTCCACCGGGATGACTCGATCAACTCCCTGCATAGTCGAATATGAATCGAACGGTCCGCCCGTAGAAGCGCACGCGCCCATTGCAATCGCCCACTTAGGCTCAGGCATCTGGTCATAAACGCGCCTGACGACAGGCCCCATCTTCAGCGTCACCGTCCCGGCAATGATAACCAGATCGCTCTGTCTGGGGCTTGGGCGAAACACGCCCGCACCGAAGCGATCAATATCAAATCTTCCCGCACCCGTCGCTATCATCTCAATAGCGCAACAGGCCAGCCCGAACGTCATGGGCCACAGCGCAGACTTTCGCGCCCAGTTCACAACAGGCGCAGCAATATCCATAGCCTTCGCGCCGACACTGCGCCGCACAGAGTTGATAATAGAATCAACAGTCGTCAGTACAAATCCTTCTTCGTGTTCAGCCATAACGATTAAGGGATGAGGGCAGAGGGATGAGGGACGAAAATTTATTCATCCGCTTTTACTTCATCCCTTATCCCTCATCCTTCACCCCTTCGTTCATGCCCATTCGAGCGCTCCTTTGCGCCAGGCGTAGTAGTAGCCGACTATTAGTATCGCTATGAAGACGAACATCTCAATGAGCGCGAATTTTGTAAAAGAGAAATCGTCGCCCATGAAGATTATCGCCCAGGGGAGCAGGAAAATCGTCTCTACATCGAATATGAGAAATAGCATCGCAACGATGTAGTAGCGAACTGTGAAACGATCATGCGCCTCCGTCTCCGGGTCTATGCCGCATTCGTAGGGTCGCATCTTGGCCTTCAAATATTTCATAGGCCGCAGGAATCTACCCAGAACTATAGGCAGCACCGGAAAGATGATTGCGACCAGAAAAAATATCATCACAGGCCAGTAGGCCGTGACGGGCGCTCCCACACTCTGCGCCGCAGTAGTTGTCGCCGTTGTTTCCGTTGCTTGTAGAAGAATAGCGCCAAGCATTCCTTTGCCTCCGCTGGCTTGCGCGCACACGTTAAGAAGCTTGGGCACGCGCTTTCGGTCTTTCCGGCAAATCGTCTAGCTTGCGAAAACTATATGTCGCTCGCGGCTAAGTTGTCAAAAAGTTTCTGCTTTTACTCCATTCCAACGCTCACGCTTCCGCGTGAGGTTTGCCAGCAAGAAGACCGACAGCGTGTGGCAGCACAGGCTTGATGACGGCGAAACTTTCGCGCACGGCTTTGGGCGAGCCGGGCAGGTTTATAATCAGAGCGCCTGCGCGTATGCCGCACACGCCGCGCGAGATCATTGCCAGAGGCGTCTGCTTCAACGTCTCCATACGCATAGCTTCAGCAAGTCCCGGCGCTTCCCTTTCAATCACTGCGCGCGTAGCTTCCGGCGTCGTGTCGCGCGGACTAAAGCCTGTCCCGCCCGTGGTGATGATAAGGTTTACGTCCGCGTGGTCTGCGTAAGCGCGAAGTTTGTCTCTGAGTGGCTCAAGATCGTCCGCCATGATGACCGCTGCCAGAACCTTTGCGCCCATCTCCTGCAATAGCTGTATGAGCAGCAATCCTGATTCATCTTTCTGCTCGCCTCGCGCGCAGCGGTCGCTGACTGTGATTACAACTGCGTGAATCTCTACGGACATCTTACCAATCTTCGACTTGGAACTCTCATGCTACTTTTGCGCCAACTCAAGCGCGGCATCAACATCTGCCTGAGCGCCGCGAACGACTATAACACTATCGCCTGCTCGTCGGACCAGAGTGGTGCGCCCGCCTTCGCGCCAACTCGCTTGAGCGACATCGCCTGATTGTGTTGCGGCACTCACGAGCGCACCGCTGCGGCGACAAAGCGCGTTGTATGCGTCGAAGAATTCTACAGCGTCCCCTTGCTTGTCCCAAACAGTCTTCCAGACAAAGAGCGGCGCGCTCCCCTGCTTTTCAAAAAGGTAGGCGCGGTCGCCGCCCCAGCCTGCGGCTGCGCGCGCAGCATCTTTTTCTGACATGCCCGCCATCAAAAGCCCTCTCACGCCTATCTCGCCCAGAGGGGTCGAAGTCACGCTCTTCCACCCACTTGAAGCAAACGCAGCTTCGTCCAATTGAACTTCGCGCGGAGCTTCGTTCTGTAGATATTTTTCTGTGTGAAGAATCTGCTCGCTCGATTGAGGTGGGTGTAGGAAAAGCTCGTTGACGCCCTGCTCGCCGCGCGTGCGACGCACGGATTCGACGAAGCGTGCGCCGTCACGATAACGAAAGATGAAAGTTTCGGTCAAAAGCGGCGGGAAAATCTCTCCGACATCCTGGCGATAGCCGCTAAAACGGTCCGCCTCCTGCCGCGTTATATCTTCAAGAGATTTTTTAGCGTAAGCGTCGCCCTGCTCAAGGCGGCGTTGCACATTCATCGCATCACCTTCGATGAGCGCAAAGACGGCTTCCGTTCTGTCGAAGTTAAAGGGGCGCACTACGAGTAGTTTCATCAGATCGAAATGCTGGTCCTGTAGAGCGTGCGTGAATTCGTGCGTCAAGAGCGAATCGTCTTTGAACTTATCAATTACAAGTACCTGTTTATCCAGAGGCGAATAGGTCGCGCCAGCCGAGAGCGCCATGAAGCTTGCTGCGAGCGAAGCAAGGTCAGTTCCTTCCGGCAGCACGCCGCCAGCCGATGCAAGACGCCCGAGCGAGCGTAAGTCATCGCCTCCCAAGACCTCTGCCATCTCTCTTGCACGCGTGCCGTACTCCCAGCCGGATAGCTCCGACATTCCAACGTCACTTGTAAACTCCAACTCGCGAAGGCGCGCAGCCTGCTGCATAGAGCGCGCGCGCAACTCTTCCAACTTTGGCGAGAGCGGTCTGACAGGTAGCGGCGGCAGAGTCCTCACGACAGGCACTGCCACAGCCGGAGTGACAGAGGTCTGTACAGCAGACTTTTTCCCGCACGAGAGGGCTAGAAGTAGAATTGAGATGATTGCAAAACCGGAAATTATTCCCCTACCTTGATGACGCATAGCCACACTTAGACGCACGAGCGAGGATTTGCGATGCACAGAAGAAGGTAAAAGGTAAAAGGTAAAAGTTAGGCGGAAGCCGCATTAAATTAAAAGCGGTTCTTCGACTTATCCTTTTGCCTTTTACCTTAATCCGCTTTCCACCAACGGCGCGCGAACCATTCAGTTGAGAGAAGGAGTGGGATGATGAAAGCCAGCGGCAACCAGGTTCGCAGTTGCCATGTGCGGCGAATTGTTTCTCTGCTTGATGAGGTTGAAGCTAATCGTTGCGCCAGATCGTTTATCTCTGCGGGTGTTACAAGGTCGCCGCCCGTTTCGCGCGCAACACGGCGCAATGTATCGAAAGCTGCGCCCGCCTCGTTTGGCACTGGCGCGACGACCGTAAAATATTTCAAGACATTTGCGCTCTTCCCGCCCGCGATGTAATCAACGTCTAAAGCAAACCTTCCGCGCGCGTGCAATGGAAAGCGTGCGCGCCAAATGCTCAGGTCTGAAGTGTCGGGCGCGAAGGCTACCTCTTCCGCCTCCGTTGTTGAAGCCTCGCTCTTATCTTCGGTCAACGGTTGCAAGCGCGCATTCAGTTTCTCAATCTTCAAGGGCGAGAATGAAGCGTCGCGCACTCTTATCTCAGCCGTTACGCTGTCTCCTTCTTCCGGCGATTCATCGCTCAAGGTTATCTCAACGGCAGGGCGCGCACACGCACTCGTCCACAACACAACTCCCTGCCATAGAGCATTGAACGAGTCGCCAGCGCCAGCCTCATCGTTTGCGCTCGTCGTGCGTATGCGCCAGGAATCAGCCGGACCGAAAAGAAGCGTGCGCCCCGCGCCGTAGCGCATAGCCGCAACCAAGGGCGTGCCCGCTTCGCTTGTGCCGCTTGCGCCCAATTGTCCTGCAACTGCAAGAACGCTTGCGCCCGGACGAAGCGCACTCAATCGAAGCCCTTGCTCTGCGAGCGCTGCGGCCTTCTCTCCTTTATCCTCGCTCGCATTCAAATAGCCTTCGAGCGCGCCCGATGCTCCGGCCAGCGTCGGCGTTAATGCGAACGTCTCGCGCGTCTTCTCCGCTTCAAGAGGATGACCCTGCGAGACCATCTGGCTCTGCGTCTGAAACTGCGGCGTGCTGATTTCGGCAGGCAAGAGTGAATAGAGTTTTCCGCTCGGTGAAACTATAGAGCCGTTGAAACCGTTGCCGCCTAAAGTAACAAGTCCGCCGCCGCGCCGCTCCACCCAATCGCTTAGATGCGCGACCTCAGCAGAAGAGAGCAGACTGTTATCCGTCGCACCGACGATCACGCAATCGTAAGCGTCAAGACGCGCCGTGTTTTGAAGCGTTGCGTGAAGTTTCGCTTCGGGAGCGTTTCCTGCTGCGGCGCTCTTCTCCTCTTTTTGCGCCGCGCCTGCTCCTTGCTCTTTAGCTTCTTCGGATATTCCAGTGGTCGCAGCGCGGCTGACTTGAGCGAAGTAGTCAACATCGAAGAGTCCCGTCTGCTCAAGCGCGCGTCGAATGAACTTTGCCTCCCACGTAGGCTCGCTATCGAAGAATAGAACGCGCGAGCGTCGCTCTTCCGAATACAAACTGAATTGTCGCGTGAGTTTGGAAGAGTCTTCATTGCCCGCTGCCTCAACCTTCGCGCTGTAATCAATCCAGCCTGCGACCTTCGGAATGACAGAGAGCGTAACAGATTGCCTCTCATCATCATCGGTCCAGACAATGCGCGCGCTCGTTTGCACCTTTGCATCGTCCGAGATTGTGACGAGCGATTCGTGCCCCTTAAGCCTGCGCGCGTGAACATCACAGCGAACCATCACGGGCACGCCCAGCTTCGCGCTGCCCAACGCGGTCACATCATCAAGCGCTACGCTGGCAGTTTCCTCCCGATTCAAATCCGCAATCACATAAACGGGCGCACCACCGGCACGCGCGCTGATTCTCTCAACCTCGCGCCGTGCATCCTCCGCACGCATCGCGCCGTCAGCAAAGAGCGTCGAAGCAACAAAACCTACGTTATCATCTTTGCCCTCTTCGCTCTCATCTTCCAGCGCCGCAACCTCAAGCCCTTTTTTCTTCAACGCCGCAACCATCTGCGCTTCCGATTTATCTTCAAAGCCGACGCCTGTAGCTCCGCTCTCCGCTTTGGAAGACATAACTCGCGCGTTGCTCAATAGCACGCGCGCTCTTGTTCCCGTTTCATATTCAACCTCAAGGCCCGCGAGCGCACACGACATCAAAAGAAGTGTGACCGCCCGCAAAGTTACAAGCGAAAACCGAACTACGTTTGAACGTCCATTGAGACTTCGCCAATAGCGCAGAAGCGCGTAGGCGGAAATCAACAATGCGGCAACGAGCAGGGCGCGTGCGGGCGGAGATGCGACGAAAGACAGTAGGCAGTAGGCAGTAGGCAGTAGGCAGTAAAAACTTCCGCTGCTCTCCACTTTCTGCTCTCTGCTTTCTGCTCTCTGCTTTCTGCCTTCCGCCTTCATCTTTTTCCTCCGCCAGCCAGACGACGGAAATAGTCTGCGGCTCGCGCATCGTCCGCAGGCAAAAGCGTGCCGGTGTCGCTACCATTTGCGCGCGTGCGGCTCTCTGCAATTGCGAAGAGGTTAGACGCGGCCTGTGTTAGAAGCGCGAGCGGTTTACTCAAGCGCGCCGCGAACTCGTCAGCGCTGCCGTTCAAATCCATGCGCGCTAATTCAGACTCGACAATGCGCAACTGTCCTGCGGCTTCAGCTATTGCCGCAGCATGATCGCCCGCGCTCATTGATATTAGGCTATCGGCAGTCTCTCTTGTTTTTTCGCTCGCACGGGCAACATAGCTCTGGCGCGCATTCGCTGGTGCAGTGAGTGACGCTTGCAAATCATTAAGCGCCGCGTATGCGTCTGAGAGCGCCGCACGAACAGGCGCAGACTCTTTTGAAGCGGGCAGGCGCGCGAGTCGTTCAAGCCGCGTCTTTATCTCCGCAAGCTCGCCCGCGTAGCGACGCTTCAAATCAATTGGCTGGCTCTGCGGGAGAATCGGTGGAATATAACGCACAGCCGTCTGCGCGCGTTTAAGATGCACGAGGGCTTCCTGCTCCTGTTTGAGAGCCAGCGCCGTGTCTGCATTCGTCAAGGCATCCTCGGCGTCCCACATCGCGCATATCGCGTAGATCAACTCTTTGACTGACGTTGGCGAACCTGTTGGCGGCTCAGGGATACCGTGAAAATGCGTCGCGGTGCGCTCCTCCGAAGCCGTGCGAACCTGCTCCTCTAAGCTCGTCTTACCGCCCTGTGTGTTTGCTTCCGTCTCTTCAGCTTCGCCCTCGCGTTTGATGTAATCGTTGAAAGAGTTTTTGAAGTCGCGCTGCTCCGCCGCAATGTCGTTTGCGCGTTTCTTGAGTTCGGAAGGCGAAAGTCTTGTGCGCTCGCTGTGGAGTTTTTCCGTGTGAATGATTATCTGGCGCTCGCTTAATAGAAAGCGGCCAATCTCATTCGGCATCAGATCACTCAAGCCAAGCCGCGCGGGTTCGGGCTTCGCAAGAGCAATCGCAAGACTCGCGGAACGCCCCGTGTTGTTCGCGCTCGGATTGCGGTCGCGCGCCTCTATCCAGAAGACGAGCGTGTCGCCGGGCTGCATGTCAAGATGTTGGAGCGAGAGCGCAGACGTGCCTCGCCACTCGTGCGCGCTCTGACGCTCAATGCTGCCTATGCCCACCTCGCCATTCGTAAACTTCGCCGCGTCGCCAATCCCTCGACTCTTTATGTACTTGAGTGCAACGCTGGCGAGTCCCAGATCATCGCTTGCGGTCCAGCGCACAATGACCGGAGCGTCCGGCAAAGAACGCAGTAACTCGTCGTTCTGAGGTTCTGTGATGCGTGCCTCCGGCGCTGCATCGTTATAGACTTCGACGGCGCGCACAACCGAAGCAGGAGCAAGTTTCTCATACGCATTGACGCTGGCTTCAAACGCGCCGCTTTCGCTCGCAATGAACGTTCCGCTGAATTGCCCCGCGCCGAGCGAGCGCATCGAATTCTGAGAGCCGTTGAAGCTGAGTGTTGCGCCCGAAGTCGCGCCGCCCGTCGTTAAGATCACTTCTACCTGCGATCCTGAAAGAGCGCGTATGGGCGCATCGCCCGCAGCAACCTCTTCAACACTCAAGCCGGAATATGCCGGGGGCAGAACGCGCACGCGCACCTCTTTGATTGTGACGGGCGCGCCTCCTTCGTTTGATTCCGAAAAGGTGTTTGAGACGGCTAGCGTTGAAGAATCATCTGCGGCAAGCAGCAACACGCGGCTCGCTTCACGCGCAAAAGCAAGCGGAGCGATGAGGTGCAAAGAGAGCAGAGCTAACAGAATAGATACGAGCGCGCCTGTCCAAACCATCGCACCCTCGCGCGGCGCGACCGCTCTCTCATCTATTTCAGACAGATCAGCACGCGCCTGGCTTTCCAATCGCACGAGCATGTAGAGTCGGCTCTCCTCTGCACTCGCGCCCTCCAAACTTTCTGCCATAGTCACAACGGCGTTGTGATTGATTCCGGCTGCGCGCTCAATCTCTCGCGCAGCATCAACGAGCGACAACGAGCGCACCAGAAGCCAGACGGCATGAGTTAAGAGAGAGAAAGCCGGTAGTAGAATCAACGAGAGCAGAATGGCGCGCGCGTTGCGCTGAAGCGGCCACCTGTAATCCACTGCCGCAATCAGGCAGAGCGCAACCGTCGCGCACATAGAGATGACTGCGCATCTGGTAGTTGCCTGAAAGCGTCGTCGCCTGGAATGTAGAAGACGAAGAGAGGCGCGCACGTCCATCTTCAAGCTACGATCTTTCGTATTGATAGCTGGCAGGCTCGCGCTCATTTATTCAATCGTCCATCTACTCTTACGCATCGCAACGAAAAGCTCTGCGATCATCAGCAGAAAAGCTGCTACGAGAAAATATCTCCACGTAGAACTCTGTCGTTCCATCTCGTCGTGCAACCTGTTTTCGTTAAGAGTGCGGGCACCCTCACTCTTTTCTACAGAGAAGAATCGCTTGAGGTCGTCTTCTGTCGAGAGAGCGCGTTCCGATTCTTCTACGGGCGAATTGAAGGCCACGAACTTTTGCTGGCCCGAAAAATCTAATCTATAGATTCCAGCGCCGCTGAAATACCGCAGCGGATGAGAGATTACCTCGCGCACTTTCGTCTCTACGACGCGACCTTCCATGTCGGTAATCTTCACATCTGTGTCCGGCGCGACTTTCAAACGAAGCGGCTCGCCTATAGTTTCCGATAGTGGCTCCTTCATCAATTCCGCGCTTCTAAGAATTGATGAAGCGAGCGCGGGAAATGCCGCAGATGAGCCAAGCTCGCTCGAAGCTCGCTCGGCAGAAGTTCCGAGCAGCAGAATTTTCCCTTCACCTATGCGCGCAGATACAAACGCCGGTCGCCCGTCATTCCAGCGCATCAAGGTATCTGCCAAAGAGGATGGTTCTAAGGCAAAGCCGTCGTTTATGCGAACCGCGCGTAAAGTAGCGAGCGCGCTTTCATCGAGCGCGCGAAACTCCTGCGCGTCCCGGTCCATTGCGCCGAAGCTGAGTGTCCTGCCGCTCACTCGCGCAATCGCCCTCGACGGCACTCCTTCTCTCCCGGCGAACGCATTCCAGGATTCCGTATCAAGATCGCGCGAAAGCGTCATCCAGACAGTTCCGCCTGCGCGAGCGTAAAGGTTGAGCGCGCCCAATTGATCTTCGCGCGGCGAGCTGTGAAGCGTTAGCGCGATGAGAGAGTAGGAAGAAGTTTCGGCGGCGCTCTCTGGTAATTCTCTACGCACGTCCAGTCTGACTTTTCCCTCTGCGCCTCTTGCGGCCTCAAGTGCCGCGCGCATGTAAAGAGTCGCGTCATCGTCATTTTCGATTAAGAGTGCCCGCCCTTCGCGCGTAGGTTGAAGAGCGAAGAAGCGTTCATCGTCCGCGTCCGAATCATCAGGCTCGATTGTCTTCATACGACCCGTTATCTGACCATTCATCTCGGTTCGCCACTCAATGCCGGAGCGCACACCTTCTCTAGCATCAATCGTCCATGTGCGCCGCGCGCCGCTTCGCCCTTCATGGTCCGAGACAATCTCTGTTGCCGAAAGCTCAAGGCCGTGCTCAATCCTTCTCGCGCTTTCGTCAACCAGGAAAGCGTTTCGCTCAACACTTGATCCGACCATGTAAGTCAGAACGCGCAACCCGTCGGCTTTCCGTGCGAACTCTCTACGCCCTTCCAGCCCTGCGCGTTGAAAATCCGAGATGATGTCAACCTCTCCTTCCCCTTGCGGCTCTGTTCGGAGCAATTCAAATACTTCGTTGAAGCCAGCATTGTAATCAGCAGCGCCGTCCACAGGCTTGTATCCTTCAACTGCTTCGAGCAGGCGACTTTTATCTGCGACTGCGTCCGCAAGCACAACAGGTTCAGATGAAAAAGAGATGATGGCAGCGCGTTCCTCATTCGTCAGATGATTGATGATTGAGCGAGCCTGTTCCTTCGCTGCTTCAGCGCGACCGCGCGCTTTCATGCTGAGCGATGCGTCCAGGAGTATGAAATGAATTGGCTTGCGTGACGACGCGTGAAAGGTTAGAAGCGGGCGCGCAAGCCCTAAGACAAGCAGAATAATCGCGGCACATCGCAAGGCTAGAAGTAGAAAGAAAAGTCATTGGTTAAAAGCAGAATTCCGAGAGTCAGGATAAATAAATTAGTTTTCAGTTTTCAGAAGGCCCGTAACTCAAAACTGAAAACTGGCTTTCAGCCTTTTCCCTTCTGTCTTCTGGCTTCTGACTCCTGAATTCTGCCTTTACCTCAGCCTCATCGTCGGATCGCCGAAGAATATCCATGTGCGGCGAACGTCCATGTCTGTTGTCGCCTGCTTAGCCTCGCGCACGGCGTCGCCCAACATGGGCGAGCCTCCTACTCCTCCTCCTGCGTCGCTGAAGAGCAGCCGCATCAGTTGTTGGTCCACAAGGCTCTGCGGGTCAGGCTCTGTCAATCCGCTGGATGCCCAGACAGCGACCGCGCCGCCATTGTCCGCCTTCATCAAGGCTTCCGCCAGACTCTCCGTATAGACATCCTGGAAGAAGCCATTGAGACAGGTCATGGTTACGAAGAACGGCACGCGCTGCCCGTTGGTCAACGAAGTGGCATCGGCTGACCTTAGAATGCCTGAGCCTGTCCAGACTTCAACCGACCCGTGACCAGCGTAGTTGACTATCATAGGCCCTTGATCTATGCCTGTGATTATGTCTGCTCTCACTTGATCGGGCGAACGGTCGCCGCGATTAACTACCATGACGGGCATATTGGATGGCAAGAGCGCACGCACCTTGCTGTTGGCCGTCTCAAAGTCGTAGCCCTCGTAATGGTCCGAAACGAGAAGCGCACCGACGCCCGTTTGACCGGGCACGTAGTTGGTGATCTTCGCAACCATCTTCTGCGCTTGCTCAACGGTCTGCGCGGGCAATCGGCCAATTGAGATGTCGGCTATGCCGTCCGAGTTGAAATCAACGAGCGCATCATCCGAAGCTGTCGTCAGAAGCGAAGTGTCTATCATCCTCGTAGGCACAAAATCCTGATGCGTACTCTTCAGGTAGTTACGCGGGTCGAAGCTCGCATCGCCTACAAGAAGCACGTAGCGCGGAGACTTAGTCCAGTTGCTCTGAGTCCACGCCAGGAAATCTTTGACGGCCTGCGTGGAGGGTTCGCCGAAGTTGAACTCGTCATAAACGTCCTCAACATTTACGACCATCGTATCAAGCCCCTGGCTGCGCCTTAAATCTGCAAGCGGCGCGATGGCGTCGCGGAAATTGCGATGCGTTAGTAAGACGAAGTCCGCGTGGTTGTCGCTCGCAGATAAGTTGGACGGCTCGTTTGAAGCAATGCTAGCGACGTGCTGCACCTGCGCATCCGTCAATGCCATAAGAATGCGCGTCGCGGCGCTGCCTCCGGGTATCTTGAAAGCGTAGCCGGTCGTCTTCGGAATCAGCTTGCCGCCCAGAGTCTTGACATTGTTCGGGTCTGTGATGTCGAAGACTCTGATATGCGAACTCGTGAAGCCATCAATCGTTAGAGGCGCTGTGTTCTGCACGCTGAAGGTTAGCGAATCCGAGTCCGCACGATAGGCGTGATTGTAGGTCAGGTGCATGTAATCAACCAGGCTCACGTCAGTGCCGTCGCCAATTGACGAGAGCGTGATGGTGTTGCTGCCTTCCAGAAGTTGCGTGCGCGGAATCTGGAACTGCTCGACCGCGTGCTCTCGCCCGTCAAAGCTCAGGACGCCAACTTCAGTGCCGTTGAATAGCACTCTGACCTTGTGCGCCTGTTGGGTTGCGCCTTGCAGCGAGAGTTCGAGCGTTGCAGGTCCAGATGTCAACTGGTCTATGTTGCTAAGGGCGAGCGACTGATCGGCAGGTGTGCTCGTCACGACAGAGCCGAAGAAGTTGTCCGCATCGCCGTTAAGGAGCGCGGCAAAGTAGATCGTGCGATCCTTGCGCTCCAGAGTGTAAGCGTAGCTGGTCGTCGGTGATTCAAGCGTCATCTTGTCGCCATCATTTCCAGCGCCCGGAGTCTGAGACTCAATAGAGGCGCTCGTGACCTTGCCGACAGGGCCGTTGATGCGCTTGCCGGGTTGCGAGCCGACGACTAGCCAGTAGGTGTGCGCGTTCGTTGATTGCGTGTCCATGCCCGTGCCGTAGAACTCTATGTAAGCGTCAGGGCCAAATTGGTTCTGGTTGCTGCTCTCGACGAGTATGGCCTGTTCTACGCCGTCAACGTAGAGTTGCAGGAGTTTCGGGTCAACGCCGGCATTGAGTCCTGCCGCGACCAATTCTGCTTGCGAGACGCGATACCAGCCAGCCTTATTGACCGCAAGCTTCATTGCCTGCCCTGCTGCTATTGCTCGCTGCACGGCGAATGGATTGCTCTCGACATTGCTTATGATGGCGTTCTTCGCAGTGATGGTTTTGCCCACGTTGCGCGTCACGGAATTCGTCTGGACGGGTTGAGTCTGCATGGCAGCAGGCCACCCGCTCACAGCTTCGGGCGACGGGGCTTGCACGCTGTTAATCTCGCTAAGGAGTTTCGCCTGCTGCTTAGCGTTGATGTTCAAATCGTGCACGGCCACAGGCGTAAAAGGTCCGTTCATAGTGCGCGTGCCGTTCAAATCAATGTCTTCCAGATAATATTGACTGTCTGGCTGACCCTTCGCATCGCGCCAGGAGTAGGACATACCGGCTGTCAGAGTTGTGCGTGCGCCCGCTATAAGAGCCGAGCCAGCCACGAGCGAAGGCGTGACGGGCACAAGCTTGCCGCCTTCCGAGCGATATAGATTGAAGCCCAGATTATCAACCTCGTAGCTGGTCTCCCACTGCAACAGATTTCCGCCGTTGCTGTTGATTGCACTAAACGAGCGCAGCCGCGCAAAGGTCACTTGCGAGCCGCTGTTAGCAAGCGTCCATTCGGAGAATGCGTTGACGCCTGTGATGGTGACTGTATTCGTGCCGCGACTTGCAGCAGGTATCTCATTGATTGAGCCACCAGAATTTTTCCTGAAAGCGTTGAGAGTGCTTTCAACAACGCCAGCTGACACATCGCCAGCATCAGGCGCGCCGGGCACATACTGGAAGGTCACGTCCGCCGAACTTAAACCGCCGTTTGTCAGCGTCCACGTTCGCTTAATAGCCTTCGTCGTATCTGTAATTCCAGCCATATAGGCGTGAGTCGCAAGGACTGTGAAAGCACCTGAGCCGGAAATGTTCGCAAGCGAAACGGGCGAATAGCCGTTGTCCGTTCCTACCTCAAACGTAGCAGACGAGCTAACAGTCTTCTACAAGCTGCCTATGACATAGCCGGTCGAACCTGCGGTCAGCGAGCCGCCGCTCGTGATAGTCAAGATAGCTGTGGTCGGCGTGACGATCAGGTTTCTATTGCTGAGGGCGAGCGTAGTGCCGCTGTTGACGGTCGCATTGCTGCCGAAGGTGATGGTG